>NZ_PDIY01000001.1:2698928-3028571 GCF_002563655.1 Bacillus sp. es.034
TCGAGTGAATGACCGGCTTGGGCAAGAAGAGTAGCAAGATTCCCTGCAATCATATTCCCAAGCTCGCCCGCGAATGACTCAAGCATTTCCCCTTCAAGGGGCATTCCAAACATGGATGCTCCCAAACCTTGAAAGCTCTCTTCTTCACCATCAATGATCATTCTTCCTCTTACGTCACCAGTGAACCCGATGAGTACACCGATCTTATGCTGACTGAACGGCTCCGTCAGCAAAGAGGGTTTTAAAACAGTAACACTCAAAGGGATGACTCCTTTAATCGCTTCTACTGAACTATTAAGTATATCGGTGACACTTTTAGTTAAAATCATGTCGTATCCTCCAGTATTTTGTCACTATAATCATACCATATGAACTAGGAGGAAAGGATGGTATTTTCACACCTTAGTCATACTAAAGGGCTATTTTCCGGGAGGGGTTTATAAAAAAACAATAACCTCACTCCATACATGATTTATGCCATTGTGGAAAAGCTATCCTTATATGGAAGTGTAAGGAGTGGTCGTGCATGCCAAAAATACTCTCAGTGGAAACTGAGATCCCGTCAGTTAAAATCACGCAAAATGAAGCCGCAGAATTTGCAAAGCAACTGTTTTCTTCGAGTTTTAAAGATATAGGACGTCTCATAAATGTGTTTCAAAACGGTGAAATAGAAAGCCGTTACTTCGTAAAAGGTCTGGAGTGGTTTTCCAAGGAGCATACCTTTCAGGAAAAGAACGATGAATTCATCCACTATGCCGTAGAATTGGGGAGTAAAGTGATCCATAAGAGCCTTTCCCGTAATAGGCTCTCAATGGGAGATGTCGATGCCATCATCACCATATCAACGTCTGGTCTATCAACCCCGAGTCTGGAAGCCCGAATCATGAATAGGCTTCCATTCTCTCCCCATACCAAACGAATTCCGATTTGGGGTTTGGGATGTGCAGGGGGGGCGTCAGGATTATCAAGGGCGTATGAGTATTGCTTAGGCTTTCCAAAGGCAAATGTTCTTGTTCTTTCAATCGAACTATGTTCATTGACCTTTCAACACGGAGATCGTTCAAAGAGCAATTTGATTGGGACGTCCCTTTTCGCTGATGGTGTGGCATGTGCCCTTGTCTGCGGGGATGACAGCCCGGCATTAGACGGCGTCAGGCATCCCTTGCCAAAGATCTTTGCCACCCAGTCGACGCTGCTCCAAGATTCCTTGGATGTTATGGGATGGGAAGTGAAGGAAAATGGATTATATGTTGTATTTTCCAAGGACATTCCCACATTGGTGCAAAATTGGCTACGTCCCAATGTAGAGGGATTCATTGAAGCGAACGGGATCGGGCTCCGGGACATTAAGCATTTTGTGGCCCACCCAGGCGGAAAGAAAGTGATTGAGGCATACAGGGATGCTTTAGGAATGGATGAAAGTATGACAACTGAATCAATGAAGGTGTTGAAGGAATATGGGAACATGTCCTCTGTCACGATTCTATATGTCCTCAAAGAATTTATGGAAAAAGGCTGTGAACAGGGGGATATCGGCCTCGGCACTGCTTTGGGACCAGGGTTCAGTTCCGAGCTTTTGTTGATGAGGTGGGAATGATGCTATATTTTGTATTGTTTTTCTCGGTGTTGATGATTCAAAGGCTGGTGGAACTCTATATCGCAAGATCGAATGAAAAGTGGATGAAGGAGCGTGGCGCCAAAGAATACGGACAGGCTCATTATAAGCTGATGGTCGTCATCCATATTGCATTTTTCATTTCCCTGCTCATAGAGGGGGGGATCTTTCACTCAGGGGTCAATCGCTATTGGCCGTTATTGCTTGGTGGTTTTATCCTGACTCAGCTCGGGAGGATCTGGTCGATCGCTTCCCTCGGGAAGTATTGGAACACTAAGATCATCATACTCCCCCAGGCAGAAGTGGTAGCTAAAGGTCCCTATAAACACTTGAAGCATCCAAACTATTTGATTGTAACGCTTGAGTTCCTGATTGTTCCATTGCTATTTCAAGCCTATTGGACCCTTTTCATCTTTGCCTTATTAAATCAATTCATTCTTTCAATCCGAATCCCACTCGAGGAACACGCCTTGAAGGAGGAGACGGAGTATGAGAAGGTCCATCTCAATACGAGGGGATGGATTCCCCTATTCAAAAAAGAAAAATGATTTTCTTATTGAAAATGATTATCAACTTTGATAAGATTCTAATTGAAGATGAAAATTATTCTCAAGTACAAGTATCTTTATAAAAGGGTGGGGACAAGAATGGTATGGTTTTTGATATTGTTTACTGTAGTAGCGTATGGCTTCATGATGAAGTATGTTTTATCGAATGTAATGAAGAATCCGGCACAACGGAAGAACATATCTTCATACCAGACGAACTCGAAATCTTTTGTTCATTCAAACTTAATCGCAACGGAATCAACACGATAAACAGGGCCTTCTTCTTCGGAAGAGGCTTTTTTATTTTGTCTTTTCCCTTCATCCTATCCTTCGCATATACTGTTATCATTCTAAGAATCCCCCTTTCCGGTAGGATTTCGTAGAGAATTTGATTCAAATACGATAAAATAAAAACGTTATCATTCTTCTTAAGTGCAGAAAGGAATTAGATTAGACTATGAGTCAGATTGAACATAAAAGTACACATTTACATACTACGTTAAAACAACTTACGGCTTACTACGACATCTTCCTACAGAACGGGGATGGGGAGAGGGCCGGAAAGGTAGAACGGCTTGCGGAAAAGTTGAACAATCATGAATTAATCCTTGCTTTTTGCGGCCATTTTTCCGCTGGCAAGTCCACGATGATCAACCGGTTGATGGGGGAAGACATCCTTCCATCCAGTCCGATTCCGACCAGTGCGAATTTGGTGAAGGTGCATCACGCACAAACGGACTTTGCGAAAATCCATTATCATCAATCACAGCCATTATACTTTAAGGCGCCGTACGATTTTGAGACTATTAAGGATTTTTGTAAAAACGGGGAAGACGTATACTCTGTAGAAATCGGACGGAAGAGAAGTGACGTACCTGAAGGGGTTTCCGTTTTGGATACCCCGGGAGTTGACAGTACGGACGATGCCCACAAATTGTCTACGGAATCGGCGATTCACCTTGCCGACGCAGTCTTCTATGTAATGGATTATAACCATGTCCAATCACAGGTGAATTTTGAGTTCACCAAGGAAATGGTACGTCATGGCGTAAAATTGTATCTGATTGTGAACCAGGTCGATAAGCATCAGGAGGAAGAATTATCTTTCACCGATTTCCAGGAAAGCGTCAAGAATTCATTCGCCTCTTGGGGTGTAGTACCTGATGGCACGTTTTTTACCAGTTTAAAACATCCCGACCATCTTAACAATGACCTTGAAAAATTGAAGGCCCTGATTGATGGCCAGGTCAAACAGAAGGATGAACTGATCGAAGACTCGGCAGTCTCGGCTATTTCGCAATTGCGATCTGAACATGAGAAATGGTATGAGGAAGAGCTTGAAAAACTTGAGGATAGAGCCCTGGATTTCTTTACAGAGGAAGAATGGGAAAATAAAGACTCCATTCTTCAAAAAGAGAAAAAGCTCGTCGACACACTGGCAAAAAATAACGTTGCATCCATAAAAGGGCAATTCGAAGAAGAGCGAAGGGGAATCCTCAAAAATGCTTATTTAATGCCTTTTGAAACAAGGGAATTAGCAAAGGAATTCCTGGAAAGCAGACAACAGGACTTCAAAATAGGCTTCCTGTTCTCAAAGCAAAAGACAGAAGAAGAAAAAGCACTGAGACTACAAAGGTTTAAAGAGGATATCAACTCTCGCATCGAATCTCAACTCGAATGGCACTTAAAGACACTTGGTAAAAATATCGTGAAAGAATATATCCCTTCATCGGATCAACGTGTGGAATGGGACCGATTGAGCCTTGAAGTGGACGACCGCTTTCTTGTGGATTTAATTAAACAGGGGGCAGGAGTGTCGAGTAATTATGTTCTCCAATACTGTGATGATCTTTCTGAGGAGTTGAAAAGAAAAGCAAGAAATGAAACGAACGGGTTGATTGAAGGACTGATAACCGAAATTGAAAACTCATCCTCGGAAGAGAATGCTGGCATGGAAGAAGAACTCGAGGAGCTTCAGAAAAAAACAGGCATCATTTATAAATGGAATTCACTCAATGAAGAGATGGACGCTCAAATCAGAAGATTGACTAAAGCGGAAGTTGATCCAAACCGTGCGGAGACGATTATGTCAGAATGGACCTTGAAATGGAAAGAGAGAGAAGAAACCTATAAGCTTGCTTCCGACGTGGTTCTGGATCGTAAAGAGGACGCGGGACATGAACGTGACAAAAGTCAATCCGAGGACATTAGGGAGCAGCTCTCTTCAAAGGAAGAAGCGATTCACCGGTTAGAAACGATGGCAAATGTGTTCAGGAAGTACAAGGGGTTTACCAACATGGCACATCTTTTGGACGGTAAGAGGGAGCGCCTCTCGAATCAATCCTTTACCATTGCATTATTCGGTGCATTCAGCGCCGGGAAATCATCGTTTGCCAATGCCCTGTTAGGAAGAAAAGTACTTCCGGTGAGCCCGAATCCCACCACTGCCTCCATCAACAGGATTAATCCGGTATCGGAAGAGTGTGAGCATGAAACGGCCCATGTACACATCAAAACCGGTGAACAGCTAATGACAGACATCAACCATTCCCTTTCGTTTTTTAATCGGAATGCATCTTCCCTGGACGAAGCCGCGGAAATGATACCTGATTTATCGACTGAAGGAAGCGGTAAAGAAAATGTCCATCTTTCTTTCCTTCAAGCCTTTCTAACAGGGTATCCTGCATTTAAGGACATCCTCGGCAGCAGGAGGAAGGTCGATCTTGAAGAATATAAAGGATATGTAGCCGATGAGACGAAAGCTTGCTTTGTGGAGTCCATCGATCTCTATTTCGATTGTGATATAACAAGACAGGGGATCACCCTCGTCGATACACCGGGTGCTGATTCCATCAATGCCCGCCATACAGGTGTTGCTTTCGAATACATCAAGAATGCCGATGCGATTCTTTTTGTGACCTATTATAATCATGCATTTGCCAAGGCTGACAGGGAATTCCTTATTCAATTGGGACGGGTGAAAGACACCTTCGAATTAGATAAAATGTTCTTTGTCGTCAATGCCATCGACCTTGCAAGTGATGAAAAAGAAAAAAATGAAGTCATTGAGTACGTGGAAGACCAATTGATTCAATATGGAATCCGATTTCCAAGGATTTTCGGAGTATCATCTCTTCAGGCACTTAAAGAATCCGGATCTCATCAATCTGGTATGGATGTATTCAAGAAGGAATTCCAAACCTTCATCCAGAATGAATTAGTGAGCATGAGTATCGAATCCGCACTTGGCGAGTGGGAGAGAGGGCTGAAACGTTTTCAACAATATCTCCACTCAGCTTCAACTGAAAAGACGTATCGGCAATCAAGGAGGAAGGAGCTTCTGGAGCGGAAGTCCGGGGTTGAAACCATTATTGAAGGCGTATCCCCTGAGCCCCTTACAGTGGAGATGTTGCAGGAATCCAGGGAGCTCGTGCACTATGTAAAACAAAGAGTGTTTTTCAGGGTGCCTGATTTCTATAAGGAAGCCTTTCATTCCGGGTTATTTCTACAATATCACTCCCAATCCCAAGCCATCCGTGAAGGGTTAAAGGAGTTTTTATCAAGTATCGGGTTTGATCTTGCTCAGGAGATGAGGGCTACCTCCCTACGTATTCAGCAGTTCATTCAGAAGCAGCTCCGTGATCAATGGGTTGCCCTGGAAGAAAAAATACAGCGGGTTGAACATGATTTGCTCCTGTCACCATTGGATTATAAAAATGAAACAAGCATCGAATTTGAGAGCGCTTTTAATCAAAAGGAACTGCGGCCATTCGAAGAAGCTTTCTCTACCTTCAAGAATCCAAAGCAATTCTTTGAAGGAGGCGGAAAGAAAGTGGTGCAGGAAAAATTGGAAGCACTGCTTCAAGAACCTGCAGACAGATACCTGACACAGGAACGGTCAAGGTTGGACACCTGGGGTCAATCCTATTTGGAAGAGGAATTTAAGTTGCTCAAAGAAGAGCTGCTAAGTCAGGTGACCGATCAGATTACATCCTATCTTGAAGCCCTCGAGACCGTCCAGGATCTGGATCAGCTGAAACGGGATTTAATGCTTCTCGAAGAGGCTTGAGGAAAAGAAGGAGGACATCCACAGTGAATCCTTATCATTGCTGTGCTACCTGTATTCACATTAGAGGAGTGAAGAAAGAGCAGAAGACCTCTTATTATTGTTCACGACTAGGCTATGAGACCAAAACCACCTATCAGTTTTCTTGTTGGGAACCGAAGGAAGAAGTGCTGAAATTGATGAAGAAGAGGGGGATGAAACCATGAGTGTGCTGGTAGATGCGGAGTGGCTTAATGAACATGTGGACGATGGGAATGTAAGAATCATCGATTGTCGTTTTTCGTTAGGGAATCCAGCAGAAGGACGGGAAAGATACAATGAAAGCCATATTCCCGGTGCCGTCTTTTTCGACCTTGAAAAGGATTTATCCGGCTATGCGAAGAAACACGGGGGACGACACCCTCTCCCGAATATGAAGAATTTCCTGCGAAAAGTGGAGGATGCGGGAATCGATAATCAAACAACCATTGTGATCTATGATGAGAGGGAAGGGGCTTTTGCGGGCAGATGCTGGTGGTTATTCCATTATATCGGTCATGAAAATGTCTATATCCTGAGTGGTGGATTTGCCGCGTGGAAGAAGGGTTCTCTAAAGACGGAATCCGCCGTTCCCCATTATCCTGCAACAAATTATCATCCGAACGTTAATGACGGCATCTTGGCCACTTTGGATGAGGTACGAGCCATTGCAGATGGAGATAGGACTACCCCGTTGATTGATTCCAGGAGCAGGGAACGGTTCACTGGTCGGGAAGAGCCGATCGACCGTATTCCGGGCCATATTCCCGGCGCGATCAACTTTCCATGGACGGAAGGGATGAATGAAGGGTATTTCCTTGGATCCGATGAGCAGAAGGAACGCTTCTCAATGCTTAAAAAAGATGAGCCCGTCATTGTCTATTGTGGATCTGGTGTTACAGCAACCCCAAACTTCATTGCTCTTAAAGAAGCCGGATTTACCAATGTGAAGCTATATGTAGGAAGCTATAGCGATTGGGTTTCGTACGAAGAACACAAGGTGGAAAAAGAATAATGCGGAGTAGCCCATTGGAAGAGATTCATCACTTTTCCAATGGGCTATTTATGCTGATATGTTATACTTTAAAAGGTATGTACGAAACGACGGGTTAGGAGTGGATGACTTGGAAAATAAAAATGAGCATTTATTATTAATAGATGGAATGGCATTATTATTTCGATCTTTCTTTGCAACGGCCGTAACGGGCCAATTTATGATGAATTCAAAAGGCCTCCCGACCAATGGGGTCCAGGGGTTCATGAAACACCTGCTGATGGCAGCGGATCATGTGAAGCCTACACACATCATTGTATGCTGGGATATGGGGAGTCAGACGTTCCGTAACGAAGTGTTCAATGACTATAAATCGAATCGGAATGCACCCCCTGTTGAACTGATTCCTCAGTTCGACCTTGCAAAAGAAGTGGCTGAAGGATTCAATCTTTCCAATGTGGGCGTAGTGGGCTATGAAGCAGACGATTGTATCGGGACCCTGGCAAAGCTCCATCGATCCGAGCGAAAAGTCTCCGTTCTAAGTGGAGACCAGGATCTTCTGCAGCTTCTTGATGACAACATTGACATCATGCTGCTGAAGAAAGGCTTTGGGAATTATCAGACCTATACGAAAGACCTCTTTGTGGAAGAAAGGGGCATCACCCCGCAACAGTTCATAGATGTGAAAGCACTCATGGGAGATACAAGTGACGGATATCCAGGCGTAAAAGGGATCGGGGAGAAAACAGCCATGAAAATGATTCAACAGTATCAGAATATTTCCGGTATCCTTGCCAATCTGCATGAACTGACTCCCTCACAACGGAAGAAGATTGAGGAAGACCTTGACATGCTGCATGTTTCAAGGAAGCTGGCTGAAATTCATTGTGAAGTACCCCTTTCTGTGTCGGTTGAAGAAGCCAGGTGGGAGCATGTATCCCATGATACACTTACGCTTGTGGATGAATTAGAGCTTAAAGTTCTTAGAAGGTTTTTACTAGGTTCGAATGTGTTAGCGGCTTCAAGCTAAATATGATAAGAGTGTCAGGACTTAAGCCTGACACTTTTTTTGAGGTTTATTTTTTATTCGTTTTCTTAGCTGCATTCTCTAATGCGCTTTTCGGTTCGGCCGCGAATTCAGCATCCTGTGAAATTCCTTGGGGGTTAACACTTTTAGCGCTTTTCCCTTTATTTTTATTGTTTCCTTTAGTCATACATAAGACCCTCCTTTCGTGTGATCTTTACTATTTTGTCTTGGTTACATACAAATATCCCATGTACAGAGAATTTTAGGACACACTACGAATAAGGAGGTGTTAGGGTGAATAAAGGAATCATTACCGCACTGATCAGTATTGCGTTAGCCCAAGGACTGAAGATTCCGCTGCACTTTTTGAAAAAGAAGGAGTGGAAGCCTGAGCTGTTTTTTCAGACAGGGGGAATGCCGAGCTCCCATAGTGCAGGAGTCGCATCTTTGACGACATTCATTGCGTTAAAAAGAGGGGTAAAAACGATTGATTTCGCTCTTTCCTTCATCTTCGGTCTGATCGTCATGTACGATGCCCAGGGAATTCGCCGCCAAACCGGTGAATTGACGCTTAAAGTAAATAGTCTCGATGAGCTTGTCAGGAAGGCGCATGAAAAGGAAACCGTTCAATTCGAAGAGAAGAAACCTAAAAGACTGAAGGAAATGCTCGGACACCAGCCCCAGGAAGTGGTCGGAGGCGCATTGCTTGGTTCCCTTCTTGGCTTCATCGCCTTCTTGTTTTCCAAAAAGGATAGGCAAAAGAAAAGATTTTCTGTAAGATAAGAGAAGACAATGTGGCGATAAGGTGAGGAGAAACGTGAAAAAGACAACAGAGGAATTTCTCATAGATCTGGAAAACAAAGGCTTCAAATTTCAGGAAGACGCAATAGGCTTCATCTATTTCGGGAAAAAATACACAGATGCCCCGGATGAACTGGTCAATAGTGCCATTGAAATTACATTAAAAGCACAGAAACAATTTGACAGCAGTTTCTATATGTCCATATTAGAAAGACTCCATTCCCAGAAAATCCCTTCTAGAAAGGAAGCATTAAAATGGATGGAGAAACAGGGATTGGCATAATCCAGGGGCCATCAGAAGGGTATTGAAACCTTTCTGATGGTCTTTTTATATGATGTTCGTAAAGCGGTTATGGAATTTTGATAAAGGCGAAATCAGCTAGATGGACCTTTTTAGTTCAGGTGGATGGCTTTACGAGCCAGCTCATCAGCTGCTTTATTTTCTTTGCTGGGGATCCATTTGACAAAGAAAAGGTTCATTTGCTTCGTCAAGTCCAATATATCGCCGAGCAATGATTTATATTGTGTTTTACGTACAAACTCTTTCTCAATCGCATGAACGACAGCTTGAGAATCACTTTTCAACCAAACGGTATCTGTCTGTTTCTCCAAGCAGATCTCAAGCGCTTTTTTGCAGGCGAGGAATTCAGCTTCATGATTGTCCATGATCCCTAAAGGAATCGAATGTTTTTCCACTTCACCGTTGTATTTGATGAAAATACCGGCTCCACTTGGTCCGGGGTTCCCGGCACTTGCGCCATCAATATATACTTCTAACAATCGTATTCACCTCATACACATCCAGAATATAAATATAGTAGCATATTAACAGGGAGGATGGAGAATACTTCATGGCATTTCACTCCATACATAGCAAAAGCCGGGTGAAAATGCATACACCCGGCTTCGGTCATCCCATATTCTTCGGAAATCGTTTTGCAATATAGCCAAACGGGGTATCCATAAGGGAAATCACCCATTTGAGAAGATAGGTAGTAATGAAAATCTCGAGCCAAACGTGCATCGGATACTCACCAAGGAATGCGATGCTTGTGAAGACGAGGGTATCCAATAATTGACTCACCATCGTACTCCCGTTATTACGTATCCAAAATTGGCCATCTGTCGGAAACTTCTTCTTTAGATAGGTAAAGATATACACATCCGTAAATTGGCTTACAAGATAAGCGGCAAGGCTGCCAAGTGCAATCCGAGGGATGATGCCAAAGATCGTCGCAAGGGATTCCTGGGCGAAATCGTCAGGATGTGGTTGAAATAAGAGCGCCAGTTGCATAATAATAGTCATGACGATCAACGTGAAGAATCCAAGCCAAACGGCTTTCTGAGCATCTTTTTTACCGTATTTCTCGTTCAGGATATCCGTCACCAAAAAGGCGGTACCGTACATGGCATTCCCGAGTGTGGCCGTCAGACCAAAGATTTCAATCGTCTTGACGACCTGAAGGTTTGCAAGTATGGTCGAGATTCCTATCCAAACAAAGAGTCCGGTTCGTCCGAACATTCGATACATGACAAGTAAACATGAGAATGTAATGAGTACGAAAACCAGGCCAAACCATATATTAAACATAATAAGTCCTCCTATCGTTCAAAAGTGAATGAAACAATAGTCCTCATTATACAAAGAAAAATGATTTTGAACAATAAAATGAAGAAAAGGGAGTGAAAGAAGAATGAAAATGAAAATTAAATATAAATACAAAAGCAAAACAGCTTCCGATATATGGTTTGAATCCGGATTTTTCCAGCGAAAAGAAACATTGATCCATGTAGATGATCTGATGAAAACGGGAAGGGTCGTTGATCTTGAAATCATTGATGAAATGGGAAACTCCTGGACGAGGAAAGAATACATCAAATTGAATCAGGAATTGGAAAAGGAACCCGAAAACATCGTTGTGTTCTTTGATGGCGGGTTCGATAAGGAAACGAACTATGCGGGTGCCGGAATCGTCATCTATTATGAAAAAGGCGGGGAATCTTTTCGGATCAGAAAAAATGCACTTCTCGAAGAAATCGAAAACAATAATGAAGCTGAATACGCTGCATTGCATATAGCCATCGGGCTTCTTGAAGAAATAGGGGTTAAAAATGTGCCCTGTACGATAAAAGGAGATTCACAGGTGGCAATCAAGCAGCTTGGCGGAGAGTGGCCGTGCTATGAAGAGGGGTTGAGCAGATGGCTTGATCGAATTGAAGGATCGATCCAAAAGCTTGGGCTGAAACCCAACCTGATCGTCCTGAACAGGAAAGACAACAAAGAAGCCGATAAGCTTGCCAATCAGGCATTGGAAGGCATTAAGGTACACAGTAATAAACGATTAGAATAATTCTGCTGTGTATTATATACTCTATTAATACAATGATTTGCTGTGCGTGAATTAATCTAGGAGTGATCTCATGAATCGAAATGAAGTGGTGGATAAAGTGGATGAGCTTATAGACACCTACTGTAACGACTGCTTACTGAAAGCACACTTTCGCAAAGAGTATGGTAAAACGTATGCTCACCGCTTTTGTATCGAACAATGCACCATCGGGGAACAAATCCGTCACTACGGAGAATATTTGAATAAGAACGACGCCTATCAAAAATAAAGGGCAGCCATTAAGGGGCTGCCCTTCATCATGTTGATCTATTGTGTTGTACGATTATAATTTGACTACGTTTGCAGCTTGTGGTCCGCGATTTCCTTCAACAACATCGAAAGAAACTTCTTGACCTTCTTCTAATGATTTGAATCCTTCACCTTGAATCGCTGAGAAGTGAACGAATACGTCGTCTCCACCTTCAACTTCAATGAATCCAAAACCTTTTTCATTGTTGAACCATTTTACTTTACCATTTTGCATGTTAGAATCCTCCTAAATCGTTCAAGCACGGTTGTGCCTCTGGAAAATAGTTTTCACGAAATGAAAGATGATTATGACTTATATATAAGCATAAAAATCCGTCACTTCAATGATGTCTTAACTATACAATATGACGTTTTTCGAGTCAACATTCGCCCAATTTTAGAATGGAATTGGTTGACTGTAAAGAGATATCGGAGAACGAGTGAGTTATTTGGCGTTCCGGGTCCGGGTTGTATTCATCGTGTAGTTATAGTAAACTTTTAATGATATTTATGGGAATTTGGAGGGTAAAAAATGCCTACACCAAGTATGGAAGATTATATAGAACAGATTTACATGTTAATTGAGAACAAAGGTTACGCCAGAGTCTCGGATATAGCAGAAGCTTTATCTGTCCACCCCTCCTCAGTTACCAAAATGGTTCAGAAACTTGATAAGGATGATTATCTCATTTATGAGAAATACCGAGGTCTTGTTCTCACTCCGAAGGGAAATAAGGTAGGAAAGCGTTTAGTTTACAGACACGAGCTGTTGGAACAATTCCTACGTGTCATTGGAGTGAAGGAAGAACATATTTATGAAGATGTGGAAGGAATCGAACACCATTTAAGCTGGGACTCCATCGATCGCATTGGTGATCTCGTACAATTCTTCGAGGAAGAAAAGAGCCGGGTAGAAGGGCTGCGAACGATTCAAAACCGCAGTGAATAATGAATATTCCATTTGCTAAAAGCCGCTAAAAACATAAGACAAGGGTAAAGGACTTTCATTTCAAATGAAAGTCCTTTTTGGATGATTGGTGCGGGAATCAAAATATAGAGGGGTAGTCGTTAAAAGTGCCATCTTCGACTGACAGACTGGATAACTCAGATTCTCCCCATTCATTCTCATTGAGTGTGACACCTTGAAGTAAACCTTCGGATGCTTCCAATACAGCTTTCCGGTAAGAAATGATACGGCCGGAAGAGGTTTGGAAGCTTATAATATCTCCATGATAATTCCGTTGCACCTTGGAGATCTCTTCCATATCTATCACCTTTTCTGTTCAGACTTTACCATTAGTATGAACAAAAGAGAAAGAAATCATAATAGAAATTATAAGTTTACATAATAATATTATGTTTGCGTATATATTCATTATACCTTCTTGCAGGAATTAAGGCGATGGACTGAGAATATAAAACAATATAGAAAAAAATGTTGAGGTGTACATATGAAAAGTTCAGAATGGCATACAAGCGCCAAAACCCGTTGGGAAGATAATGCCGATCACTGGCATTCAAAAAGCGTCGAAATGTGGACAACCGGAAGCAGAAAAGAGGTCATCCCTTTCTTTCATGATCACGCAGGGAAAGCAAGAACCGTTGCGGATTTAGGGTGTGGCGACGGATATGGATCTTATCTCTTGTATGAAAAAGGATATTGGGTCACAGGGATGGATTTCTCAAGGAACATGATCGAACTTGCCAAGGAGCAGGAAAGGGACAATCTGTCCTTCGTACAAGGGGATCTCAATTCCCTTCCATTCGAGGATGGTCAATTTGATGCTGTAATGGCGATCAATTCGGTAGAATGGACGGAAAATCCTTTACACACATTGAATGAGATTGAACGGATAGTTGGTAAGGATGGATTTATTTGCATCGGCTTATTGGGACCGACTGCTCATCCGAGGGAAAATGCCTATCCCCGTCTCCAAGGTAAAGAGGTCATCTGTAATACAATGATGCCGTGGGAATTAGAGAAGCTTGCCAATGACAAGGGATGGAAGAAGGTCGGTGAAGACTATATCTACAAAAAAGGCGTGAAACGGGTGCACACAGACAATCTCTCAAATGAATTAAAGCAGGCTTTGACGTTCACGACATTATTTATGTTTCAAAAATAAACATGATCGATTCTCGTCCCGGGAGTCGATCATGTTTTACTATCCGCCATCATTCCCATCAAGTTTATGCGGATAGAAGCTTGAAGAGCAAAAGTGTTCATTTATAGTGTAAAATAAAGATACAATAGGAAAAGACAAGCCACGGTTACTACAAAAATGAAGCTAAGAGGGTGAACTTCCATGACTACAATAAAGAAAAAAATATTATCGGATATCGAGATAGCTCAAAAGTCCACTTTACAACCGATCGGGGACATTGCTAAAAAGATCGGCCTGACAGAAGCTGACGTGGAGCTTTACGGAAAGTACAAAGGTAAGATATCCTTTGAAGCGATACATAAACTGAAAGACCATTCACAGGGGAAATTAATCCTCGTAACATCAATCAACCCAACGCCTGCAGGTGAAGGGAAATCTACAGTGACTGTGGGACTCGGGGATGCATTGAACCGATTGAATAAAGAGACCATCATAGCCATGCGGGAGCCTTCCCTTGGGCCTACGATGGGGATCAAAGGGGGAGCGACAGGTGGAGGCTATTCACAAGTGCTTCCCATGGAGGACATCAACCTCCACTTCACTGGTGATATCCATGCCATTTCCACAGCCAATAATGCCCTGGCTGCCTTAGTGGATAATCATATTCATCAAGGTAATGAATTAGATATCGATCAAAGAAGAGTGGTATGGAAACGATCGATTGATATGAATGACCGTTCCCTACGACAGATCATCGTCGGTCTGGGCGGACCCGTACAGGGGGTTCCACGGGAAGACGGCTTTGATATCTCTGTAGCTTCTGAAATCATGGCTGTTCTCTGTCTATCTCAGAGTATCGGAGAATTAAGAAAAAGACTCGGTCAGATGGTCGTCGCCTATAACAGGTTAAAACAGCCGGTGACCGTTGAAGATCTCGGTGTGGAAGGGGCTCTGACGTTATTGCTGAAGGATGCACTAAAGCCTAACCTCGTCCAGACGATCGAGCATTCCCCTGCTCTTATCCACGGAGGTCCTTTTGCCAATATAGCTCACGGCTGCAATAGTGTCATGGCGACGAAAACAGCTTTAAAGCTTGCTGATTATGTGGTGACAGAATCCGGGTTCGGGGCAGATTTAGGAGCGGAAAAATTCTTGAATATCAAGTCCCGTGCTGCAGGTAAGTCTCCAGATGCCGTTGTTTTGGTTGCCACCATCCGTGCGTTGAAGATGCATGGAGGCCAGTCGAAAGAGGACCTTCAAACAGAAAATCTTCCGGCCCTGGAAAAAGGACTGTCCAATCTGAAGAAGCATATGGAGACCCTCGAGCAGTTCAATGTGCCATTTGTCATTGCCATTAACAAGTTCGCAACAGACAGTGACCATGAAATTCATGCCTTGATCAAGTGGTGTGAAAATCAGAATAAAAAGGTTTCATTAACTGATGTATGGGCTAAAGGCGGAGAAGGTGGTATCGATTTAGCACAAAAGGTCTTAGAGGAGATAGAAGGGAATAAAAAGGAATTCTCTCCCCTTTATGAACTGTCAGATTCATTGCAGGTGAAAATTGATACCATAGCTAAAAAAGTCTACGGGGCAAGTGGAGTCGAGTACACAGTCAAAGCGAGAAAACAGTTGGAAGAATTCGAATCAAGAGGCTGGGGCGTTCTCCCGATCTGTATGGCCAAGACGCAATACTCCCTCTCTGATGACCCGTCAAAACTCGGCCGTCCGGAGAATTTCACCATCACGATACGCGAACTGAAACCAAAGATCGGTGCAGGCTTCATCGTTGCTTTGACGGGAGAAGTCATGACGATGCCCGGACTGCCGAAGAAACCGGCTGCGTTCGGAATGGATGTAGATGAAGACGGCAGGGCAATCGGACTGTTTTAACGGAAGAATGGAAAGGAGGGCGAAGATGTTTGACCCTACAGCATTTGATAACCTAAAGGTAATCTTTGAAGGAGCAGTCTACGACCTTGACTTGACAGGGGATATTCAGATACTTGATCGGAAGGATTTGTTTGATTTTGCTCATTACGAGCGGTGTTATCAAATCCATTATTCACTCCCAAATGAAAAACCCCTTTCAATCGAGTTTCATTTGAAGGCGGATATGGGGCATTTCCTGGCAGAAAGAAAGATGATGACTGAAAAGAATACGGCCGGAGCGGACATTCTCATCGTCTATAAAGGTGATGAAAAACTTCAACGTCAAATGGAGATCCTGGAAGAAGCCTGGGGGAAGGATAAACATTGGGAGTGGAAAGAAGTGAAGTCCTCCGTTAAACGAACCTCATACGAAGGAATCTTAACCTTCAACCGGGTGATTACGGAAGAAATGGTCGATGATGTATTACAGATGATATCGTTTTCTGTAGACACACTGAAACAACTGAACCGAAAGGACTTCTAGTACGAATGTGAGCTCATATAAATAGAAAAAAGGGGAATTTTTTATGAGAATAGCATGGGTAACGGATAGTACTGCATTTGTTCCAAATCAATCGGGGAGTGGGGGAAACGACATCTATGTAGTTCCCATGAGCATCCTGTTCGGGGAGAAGGAGTATATGGATGGCATTGACCTGTCCCCTGAAGAATTGTTCGCTAAATTAAGGAACGAAAAGGTGGAAGTGAAAACCTCCCAGCCTTCAATCGGCAGGTTTAAGGAGTTATTCGAACAACTGTCAAGGGACTATGACTATATCTTCTCCATCCATGTTTCGTCTCATTTCAGCGGTACCTTTTCGTCTGCTTATCAGGCTGCGGAACTGCTGAAGGACACCACTCCAAATATTAGTTGCATCGATTCGAAGATCCTTTCCAACCCTTTGACAGAATTGATTCAGTACGGTCAACGTTTATCGGGGGAAGGGAAAGATCCCGTTCAGATAAAAGAGGCGATTGAAGAAAGGATCAAATCATGTGAGACGTATGTGATGGTAGGGAGCCTGGAACAGCTTCATAAAAGCGGGAGGATGGGCGGTCTATCATTCTTTCTGGGGAGCGTCCTGAAGATAAAGCCCATGCTTTCCATTGAAGATGGTAAGCTTAAAGTGGAAGATAAGGTAAGAAGCATAAAAAAAGGCTTAAGCAGCATGAGCCACCAGTTGGATCTAGCTCTTGAAAATAGGAGCATAGGGAAGGTATCTGTATTACACGGGTTAAATCGGGAGGATGCTTTGGAGTGGATGGAACAGCTGAGACAAGCTTATCCTGAAATTGAATTCGGGGCCTATCCCCTCGGGGCAGTGATCGGCGTACATGCTGGTGAAAATACAATCGGTATAAGCTGGTATTCAGAAAATAAGTGAAAAAACCAAAAAGGAGTGATGTGTAGATTCAGGCATCCACTCCTTTTTATTCTGAAAGTAGAACATCATTTGGTACAATGGAAGAGAAGGTGAAAATGTGGAACGTAAAGAGCTGGACAGAATTATAGATTATTTAAAACAAGAGTACATAGGTGAATCAACCGGACATGATTGGTATCATTTAGATCGAGTGAGAAAACAGGCCCTTAGAATCGCGAGGGAAGAGCAGGGTTCCCATACATATATCATTGAGCTTGCGGCACTGCTTCATGATGTGCCGGATGAGAAATTCACAGGCGAAGAAGAAGGTAAGAAGAAGCTGGATCATATCCTAATGAACCTCTCACTCACTGAAGGTGACATGACGTTACTGAAATCGATCATCTATTCCATCTCGTATAAGGGTGGTCATGAAGCGGAATTGTCTACGATCGAAGCGAAAATCGTCAGGGACGCCGATCGCCTTGATGCCATCGGGGCGATCGGCATCGCCAGGACATTTGCCTATGGGGGAAGGAAAGGCAGAGTGATGTATGATCCTGATTTTCAAGTGAGGGAACATATGACCTTAGAGGAATACAGAAATGGGGAAAGCTCCAGTATCCATCATTTTCACGAAAAATTACTGAAGTTGAAAGATTTAATGTGCACAGAAACCGGCCGGATTTTGGCAGAAGAACGCCACGAATTCATGCTACGGTTCCTAGAGCAATTTAATAAAGAATGGACTGGTCAAGAATGAGAATGTTAACAGCTGAGAATCTTTCCAAAACCTATGGGGAGAAGACTCTGTTTAAAGATATATCCTTTTCCATTACGGAGAAGGAAAGAGTCGGACTGATCGGGGTGAACGGTACAGGTAAATCAAGTCTGTTGAAACTGATAGCCGGAATGGAGGAATATGATACGGGTGAGCTTTCAAAGCCGAATGACTATCATATTGCCTATCTTCAACAGGAACCCGCATTTGATGGGGATTTAACCGTGCTTCAACAAGTATTCCGCGGAGAAGCGAAGATCATCCAGGCTATGAGAAATTATGAAACGGTGCTCATGGAAATGGAGAAGAATCCGGAAAGTCCAAGGGTGCAAGATGAATTATTTGAAGCACAAAAGCAAATGGATCTCCTCAATGCCTGGGATGCAAGTGCAAATGCAAAAGCCATATTAACGAAACTCGGCATTCATGATTTCGGGAAGAAAATGAATGAATTATCCGGTGGGCAAAAGAAGCGGGTTGCCCTGGCAGGGGTCCTCATTGAAACTCCGGACCTGCTTATCTTGGATGAACCGACCAACCATTTGGATTACCAGTCCATCAAGTGGCTGGAGGACTATTTGGGGAAGTATAACGGATCGGTGTTACTCGTGACACATGACCGGTACTTCCTTGATAAAGTGACAAATCGCATCTTTGAATTGGATGGAGGCAGCCTCTATGCCTATAAAGGGAATTATGCTTCCTTTATTGAAGCCAAAGCTTCACGTGAAGAAGTGGAACGGCAATTATCCGAAAAACAGCAAAATCTTTACCGGAGAGAGCTTGCATGGATGAGAAGGGGAGCAAAAGCCCGGACCACGAAACAAAAGGCCCGTATCCAACGATTCGAACACCTTGAGGATACCATGTCATCCGGTCCGTCCAATGGACAAGTAGATATGACGATTGGAGGAAATCGCTTAGGCAAGCAGGTGTATGAGTTCAAAGGTGCGTCAAAACAATTTGAAGACAAGCGGATTTTAAATGAATTCTCTTTTCTGATTAAACCTAAAGACCGAATCGGGATAGTAGGGAAAAACGGAAGTGGAAAATCCACCTTCCTCAATCTCCTTGCAGGAACCGATGAGCTGACAACAGGAGAATTGATCAAAGGACAAACTGTCAAGATCGCCTACTATACCCAGGGCCATGAAGAACTGGATGAAAATATGAGAATGATTGAATATATAAGAGAAGCGGGAGAGTATATAACGACAGATAAGGGGGAACAAGTTTCGGTTACATCCATGCTCGAAAGATTCCTTTTTCCAATGAGCACCCATGGGACATTGATCCGAAAGCTGTCCGGCGGTGAAAAACGAAGGCTCTTCCTGTTGAAACTACTAATGTCAAAACCGAACGTCCTGCTCCTGGATGAGCCTACAAACGATTTAGACACAGAAACCCTGACGGTACTTGAAGATTATATCAATGAATTTTCCGGTGTAGTGATCACTGTTTCCCATGACCGCTACTTCCTGGATAAAACAGCAGATCAGCTGTTAGTTTTCAATGGAGATGGACAGATCGATTTCTATTATGGGGAATATACGGAGTATCTGGAGAAGAGTGAAGCTTTAAATAAGAAGCAGCTGACAGATGCAACGAAAGAACCCGTCCCTGTTAAAGAAGTGAAGGAGAAAGAGAAAAAAAGGCTCTCTTATATGGAAAAAAGAGAGTGGGATGAAATTGAAGATAAGATGGCAGGCATTGAAGCAAAAATAGAAGAAGCGGATGCCGAGCTCCAACAAGTCGGCAGCAACTTTGAACGGGCACAACAGTTGATGAAGGAAAGTGAAAAGCTCAACGAAGAACTGGAAAGACTTATTGAGAGATGGACTTATCTCTCTGAATTTGCCGAATAAGTCTCTTTCTTTAAGGCAACAAGGATACTGTGTTAAAATGGAAACGAACAGTTTAGAGAAAGGGGTAACAGTCTTGAGGATCTTATCAATTGAACCTACTCCAAGTCCGAATACGATGAAAGTTCTTCTCGATCAGGAAATGAAGGCCGGGAAGAGCAACAACTATAAAAAAGATGAAGCAGAGGGGGCTCCTCCCGTCATCAAAGAGATCTTAGCGATCGAAGGTGTGAAAGGGGTTTACCATGTTGCCGACTTCCTGGCGGTCGAACGGAATGCTAAGTTCGATTGGCAAGAGCTTTTGCCACAGGTGAGAAAAGCATTCGGAGAAGATACAGCTGACGAGAAAACGGAATCTCCCATGGAGGAACATTTTGGTGAAGTGAATGTCAGCGTGCAGATGTTCAAAGGAATTCCGATGCAGGTAAAGGTGACAGATGGGGAACAAGAAAAGCGTTTTTCTCTGCCTTCTTCCTTCCTTGAAGCGGTTGGTCAGGCCCAAAAAGAAGGGGATAACGTGGTCCTTCTTAGAAAGTGGAAAGATTACGGCATCCGGTACGGTGATCTGGACGAAATCGGCAACGACGTGAGTGAAGAATTAGTGGCAGCCTATCCTTCTGAAAGGCTTTCCAGGCTTATCGAGGAGGCAAAGGAAACAACCGATGCCAAGGGACCACTCATTTATAAGAAAAAGCAAAAGGTGACCGTCGAGGATTTTGAAGCGCCGGAATGGGAAACCAGGTATCAGAAACTGGACGCGATGGAGGATCCTACATTGGGCGACTTACCTCTCCTTCAAAAAGCCCTCGAGGACGAGAAAATATCGATCCGCAGATTAGCCGTTGTGTACCTTGGGATGATTGAAGATGAAAGAGTCCTTCCACTGTTATACAAGGGATTGCATGATAGGTCCGTAACAGTGAGAAGGACGGCGGGTGACTGTCTTTCTGATCTGGGCTTTCCAGCGGCCATCCCTGAAATGGTTGAATCCTTGAAGGATAAGAGTAAGCTGGTTAGGTGGCGCGCAGCCATGTTCCTTTATGAAGTCGGTGATGAATCTGCCCTTCCTGGTTTAAAAGAGGCGGAAAATGATCCTGAATTTGAAGTGAAACTTCAGGTGAAAATGGCCATTGAACGAATCGAAGGCGGCGAAGAGGCAAAAGGATCGGTATGGAAACAGATGACTGAAGCACGTCATCAATAAACAGGAAAGGATTGATTATGCATGTCTATGGCATATGAAGAATATATGAGACAGTTGGTTACACCGATGAGGCAGGAATTGACGCAAGCGGGCTTTAAAGAGCTTGGTACAGAAGAGGAAGTCGAGAATTTCATGGAAAACACAGAAGGCACGACCCTCGTTGTCGTTAACTCTGTTTGCGGGTGTGCAGCTGGACTTGCACGGCCCGCTGCCACTCAATCCGTCATGAATAACGATAAGACCCCTGACCATCTTGTCACGGTTTTTGCAGGACAGGACAAAGAAGCGACTGCCAAGATGAGAGAATACTTCGACGGTTACGAACCTTCTTCTCCGTCTATGGCTTTGCTTAAAGGAAATAAGGTCGTTCACTTTATCCCCAGGGAAGAAATCGAAGATCACGACATTTCTTCCATTATTTCAAACCTGGTGACTGCATTTAACCAAAACTGCTAACAGACCATCAAAAAAGAGCGGGTGACAGAGTCATCCGTTCTTTTTTTGTGGTAGGATAATGAAAAGATGCTAGAAAAACGAATATCCAAAGGAGAATCACTAACGTGTTTGTCACCACTTGTGGAAGAACCAATCAGAACGTAATAGATAAAGCGCATGAAGCAGCCGATCTCCTTTCTATACCATATATCCCGAGGAAAAAAAGATCGATTCGCCACCATATGGAAAAAGTTGATGAGAACTGCCTTGTCATCGGGAAAGAACGGCTTGAGCTTCACACGCGGGAAGGGAAGAGCGAGCCATTCTTTTTCCATCCAAACTCCGCATCCTTCCGAATCAAGAGGCTTATGAGGGGGGAAAAGGATCCACTCATAGAAGCAGCAGACCTTAAGGAAGGCATGAGCTTTCTGGACTGCACCCTTGGACTTGCTTCAGATAGTATCATCGCGAGTCATATCGTAGGGGAAGAAGGGGCGGTAACTGGGATTGAAGCGAATAAATTCATTGCCCATATCGTTCATCAGGGACTACAGGAATGGAACTCCCCGCTTCCTGCGTTAAATCGGGCCATGAAACGTATAAACGTTCTCAATGGGCATTTTGACCAGGAACTAAAGAAATTCAGGAATGATGCATTCGACGTCGTGTACATCGATCCCATGTTTGAAGAAGCATTGACCGATTCACATGGAATCAATCCCATCAGACAATGGGCAAGCTATACCGGGGTTACAAAAGAAGGAATAGAAGAAGCGAAACGAGTAGCCAAAAAGCGGGTCGTACTAAAAGAACACTATCAATCACCACTATTCGAAGAAATGGGCTTTGAAGTTATAAAAAGGCCATCCGCCAAGTTTCACTTTGGGGTGATCCGGTTATAAAAGACCTAATAAAATAGACAGGCATCCATCGCCTGTCTAATCCCATAAATATCAATCAGTGAATCCCAGTACAATAAAATAACCTAACAGAAGTATGTATCCGATATTGATCATAATTCCAGTATCCATCTAGTTATCCTCCTTACAAAGTATCCTCATTAATATACTACCACATAAAGATTTTTATATCCTACAAAAAAATGAAACCTTTTTCACTTTTTAATCGTAAGAAGTAGTATAATAATAGACGTATTACATAGGAAAGGACGTTATCTATGTCGATCTGGCTCAAGAAATCGTTTTTTATCTTACTATCCATCCTGACATTTGGACTTGTTTCACCATCACAGGCCTTCCTGAATGAAGAAAATCATGCCCTTGCCAAGAATAATGGCAAGCCTTCCACCGTGGAGTCGACTCCAGAGGAAACAAGGGAAGAAGAGTCTGCCATAACCCATGATGTATTCATCGAATCGATGCTGGTACAAGCAGAAAAAAATGCATATGAAAAATTCGGGACCAAGATCAAGCCTGTCATAGAGGATGAATTTAGATCGGTGATCCTTCCAAAGATTGAAAAAGCGATAGCGGATACAGCAGCAGAGTTTCCGGAAGAAGACTTAACGTCCCTTACCATTTCAGAAGTACCTCAATACGCTAAAACAGAAAAGATCTTTCATATCTATGACGAGCGTTCGGGTGAAGATATCATTCGTTTTCATGTAAGAAAAGACCATCCACCAAAAGATGGCTATTATTTCAATTTTCACTACCATACAACACATGACCAATTCCAGGCGCACCATGAACTCGGTAGCATTTTTTGGGATAAAAACACTCCTCCTCAATGGATGAGCGTTTCCTGATCTATCATATAAAAAGAATCAAAGCAAGCACGGGGATGAGCGTGCTTGCTTTTTGTTGCTTATCATTAAGAAATGGAAATAATACTCTCTGAAATCGAGACTATCACTATGGTAAAATAGTAATAGTTGCTTTATAAGAAAAGGAGGGATCAGAGTGAAACGTACCTTCATCATCCTTCTGATTACAGTCACTCTTGTCATTCTCTGGACTCATACAAATGCTACATACGATGGTACCCTCTTAAAACACTCACCCCTTAAAACGCATGTAAACCTTCAATCCAGTAAGCAGCTGGAAAATATGATCCTTCTACCAGAAACGACGTTTGATCAAGAAGAGGCTGTTGCTATGATCAAAAGACTGGATCATATTCCGACATCCTTGTTGGAGTCCGCCGAATCGCATGATATCAAGATTCGATTATTCCAAACCAAATTAACCGATTTTTCTACGACAAGTCACTTGAAAGGAGTCACCCCAAGAGGGTACACTAATAAAAGTATCACGTGGGATGATGTCCCTGGAATAGGTGGTTCCAAGCTTGTATTAGTAAAGATCGGTCATAGCGGGAAAGGAAAAGGGCACAACTCATACAATCTGGAACTTCATGAGGTCGCCCATAGCATTGATCGGTACGTCTTGACGGATCTGTATTATGAGCTGGAATTCTTACCCCTCTGGAAAAGGGAAGCACCCCGGGTTTTCCCTGGTGAAGAGTATTTCCTACAATATAAAGAAGAATATTTTGCTGAAACATTTGCAATGTACTATTTGAATCCTGAAACTAGGAATCTACTGAAAGAAAAGGCACCCGCAACATATCGATTTTTTAAAGAACTATAAACTAGTAAAAGGTGTGGTCACTGTGAAGCAATATTTAGACTTGTGCAAACATGTGCTGGAAAATGGGACAAAGAAAGAGGATCGGACGGGAACAGGGACGATCAGTACGTTCGGTTACCAGATGCGTTTTGATTTACAGGAAGGATTCCCCCTTCTTACAACGAAGAAGTTGCATGTCAAATCCATTATCCATGAACTTCTCTGGTTCTTAAAAGGGGATACCAACGTAGCCTATTTACAGGAAAACGGAGTCCGCATCTGGAATGAATGGGCAGATGAAAATGGTGAATTGGGACCAGTATACGGGCATCAATGGAGATCATGGTCAGGTGCAAACGGTGAAACGATCGATCAGATCACCAACCTCATCGACACAATCAAACATAACCCCGACTCCAGAAGGATGATCGTCAGCGCATGGAATGTCGCGGATGTAGATCACATGGCTTTGCCTCCTTGTCACTGCCTGTTCCAATTCTACGTGGCAGATGGTAAATTATCCTGTCAGTTATACCAACGATCTGCCGATGTATTCCTGGGCGTGCCATTTAATATCGCTTCGTATGCTCTACTTACGATGATGGTGGCACAGGCTTGTGATTTAGAACCAGGTGAATTCGTCCATACATTCGGTGACGTGCATATCTACCAGAATCATGTTGATCAAGTAAACTTACAGATTTCAAGGGAGCCTAAAGCGTTGCCGAAGCTTGTGATCAATCCCGAAGTCAAAGATATCTTCGGTTTCAACTTCGAAGACTTCAAGCTCGAAGGATACGATCCCCATCCGCATATCAAAGGAGTCGTGAGTGTATGATTTCGTTTATATGGGCGATGGATCAGAACCAACTGATCGGGAAAGATAATGGGTTACCTTGGAAACTGCCTGAGGATCTGAAATTCTTCAAAAAGACGACGAACAGTCATGCCATCGTCATGGGAAGAAAGACATTCGATTCCATCGGTAAGCCGCTGCCTAATCGTGAAAATGTGATTTTGACCAGAAATACAACATTTCAGCAAGAAGGCTGCCTTGTCATGCATTCTGTTGAGGAAATACTGAAGTGGTCTAAAGAAAAAGGCGGAGAAATTTTTATCATGGGTGGAAGAGAAATATATAAACAGTTCATCCCCCATGTAGAAAGATTATATGTCACACACATCCATCATGAATTCGAAGGGGATACGAGCATGCCCCGCATCCCCTGGGAAGAGTTTACCTGCGTTTCTTCAGAAAAAGGGATAAAGGATGAAAAAAATCCTTACAACTACGAATTTAAGGTCTATGTAAGAAAATAAGACCAATAATAAAAGTCCAGCCAGTGGCTGGACTTTTATTATTGGTCGAATCTTACACATAGAACAAAATACAAAAATACATAAAACCGCTGCCGGCAAGGACGAACAGGTGCCAGATGGCGTGATTGTAAGGAAGCTTGTTCCACACGTAGAAGATGGCACCGACGGAGTACATGATCCCTCCTGTTAAGAGAAGTCCGAATCCTGCCCCTGTCAAACTGGCATATAATGGTTTGATCGCAATGATCACGAGCCAGCCCATCACAAGATAGAATAGAGTGGATACCACTTGGTAGCGTTGAACAAAATAACACTTGAACACGATCCCCACTATGGCAAGACCCCATACTATTCCAAATAAAGTCCATCCTAATGCGCCTCTCACACTGACAAGCATAAATGGCGTATACGTTCCTGCGATCAGCACATAAATGGCCGAATGATCCAATATCGCAAACAAATTTTTCACCTTTGAAGGCTTAAAGCTGTGCAAGAGTGTTGAAAATAAGTAAAGAAGAATCATGGAAGCCCCGAATATCGAGAAGCTGACAATATGCCAGGCAGATCCTTCGTGGACGGCAAAAATGATTAACATCACTAATGCAGGAATGCTGAGAATCAATCCAATCCCATGGGTGATGGCGTTCGCAACTTCTTCTTTCCAATTGGAAAAATCGAAATCATAGGTCAAGGTGGTTTCATCCTTTCTACGATCGTCAAATGGATCGCTTAACGAGTATCATATATTCATGATAATCCTCTTTAGGCTATTGTGCAATCATCAACATAGTAAAGGAGTAAAGTATTATGGTTGGATTCGAGTGCGGAATGATGTATATTCCTAAGTAAAGAAACAAAGATGAGGTGCCAAATATGTGCGGTAGATTTTCTTTGACGACCCCCTTGGAAGAATTGGTAAAACACTATTTGATTGATGAATTTCTTGAAGACTGGCAGCCGAGATACAATATCGCTCCATCTCAGAACGTCCTTTCCCTTATTTCCCATAAGGGGAAGAGGAGGGCAGGGGAAATCACATGGGGGCTTGTTCCCCATTGGGCTGACCCCTCTAAGTGGAAACCATTGATCAATGGCCGAAGTGAAACGCTCCTTGTCAAACCCAGTTTTAAATCCCTTGTGCATTCAAGAAGGATGGTGATCTTTGCCGATGGTTTTTATGAATGGAAGAAGGAGGGATCAGGGAGGATTCCAGTAAGGTTCCAATTGAAAGAAGAAACCCCATTTGTATTTGCCGGGTTATGGGACAGGAATGGGGAGGTCACCACATCGACCATATTGACAACCGAAGCCAATTCTCTGGTTGAAGATGTACATGAAAGAATGCCTGTGATGCTCACAAGCAGTGAAGATATTGAGAAATGGCTCAACACTGATGAATACTCCTTTGATCAGGCTGCATCCGTATTAAAGCCACTTCCACGTGAAATGATGAAGGGTTACCGTGTGTCCACCTACGTGAACTCTCCTAATCATGACACATCGGAATGCATTGCTCCGGTATGATCAGAAGGATAAAAAAATTTTATGCATTTGCACGGTTTGACATTTTATGCGGGCGTAAATAGGGTATAATATAGGCATAAACGGGTGAAAAAGAGGATTGATACTTTGCTTACCAAAACCATCGAGTTCAAATCAAAGTATGGACGGAAGGTCAAAATCTCAGAAGTTCCTGTATTGAAGAAAGACAGCCCTCTCTACCTAAGGGTAAATCTCAGGCTGCATCAATTTATCACTAAAGTGATGAATCATAATGGGCCTAAGACCATCTTCAGCTTTAGAGAACATTTAAAGAGAACGACGAAATGGTCAGAGTACGAAGAAATTTATCAATCAGAAGAGTTAAAGAATAATGCATAAGTTTTACTGGGTTCTGATCCTAAAGGCATAGTGATTGCCCTTGGATCAGACCTTTTTATATGACTTCCATTCTGTCAGGGGCAAATCCGGGCATTTATACATCGATCCATGCCCAATGAGTTAAATGCTTACTATCTATTTAAATCCTCAGCGATTAACGATATAATACTAATGATATGGGAGATAGGATGTGGCAAAATGACCAAAATTAAGATTGTAACAGATTCGACAGTTGATTTATCTGATGAAGTCGTAAAAGAATTGGATATTCATGTGGTTCCTCTGTCCATTTCAATTGATGGAGAAACATACTTAGATAGAGTAGATCTTTCACCTTTAAGCTTCTTAGAAAAAATGAAAGCTTCGAAAGAATTACCAAAAAGCTCTCAACCGCCTGCAGGGTCATTTGTTGAGCTGTATGATGAATTAGGTAACGATGGATCACGCATTTTATCCATACATATGACCGGCAATATGAGTGGGACCGTTCGATCGGCAGAGTCTGCTGCGGAGATGTCTTCAGCAGATGTGACGGTAGTAGATTCACGTTTCATTTCAAAAGGGTTGGCGTTCCAGGTGATTGAAGCCGCCAAACTAGCTCAAGAAGGCAGGTCTATGGATGAAATCCTTGCAGCCATCGAAGAGATCCGTTCCAACACCAAGTTGTTTGTCGTGGTGGATACCCTTGAAAACCTTGTAAAGGGTGGAAGAATCGGGAAAGGGCGCGCTATGATCGGTTCCCTGCTCAATATCAAACCGATTGCATCACTGGAAGGAGCAGAGTATACTCCGGTTGCAAAGGTTCGCAGTCACTCACAGGTAGTGAAGTATTTAACTGCACAATTCGTAGAAGACGTGAAAGGAAAGACCATACGGGGAGTTGGACTCGTCCATGCCGATGGAATGAATCTCGCTCAAAACCTGAAAGCCAAGATTATAGAAAAAACGGGATACGATCAAATCGAAATCGCTCCGACAACCCCTATCATCAGTACACATACAGGTATCGGGGCCATTGGTTTCATGTATTACACAGACTAATGAAAAAAGACGAAAGGGTCGATTCCCCTTCGTCTTTTTTTCTGGATGAAAAAGACAGCAGGTAACCTGCTGCTTATCATGAAGGCATCGGAGTAGGGGTGGGCTTTGCGTATCCTTCTTTATACTGTTCATCTATGAATGTTCTGATTTGCTTGATGGATTCGCCATTCTTATATTTAACGATGGATTCAGCTGCGATTTTCAAGCAAAGCTCACATCTGGTACCGTGGTCGTCCCACACCACTTTGTCCCCCTCTGTTTTATAGACAAAGCAATTCAGGTTGCTTTCGTGCCCGGCTGAATCCCCGCATCCGCAATAACAGGGAATGTATTTTAGAAGATCAGGATTCTTAGCTGCCGAGGAATAGATGAGTTTCATATTGTCATCCTTATCGTCAAGAAATGAGGGAAGGGTGTCGACAGAAGCGGTTTCTTCCCTGATGTCCCCGTTAGCCGCTGTATGGTCCTTATGAGTGTCTTCATTCTGATCACTTGAACAACCGGCAAGTAATCCTAATAAACCAATCAAACATGTGAAATACAAAAAGACATTTTTCTTCATACCAATCACCTTTCATTTTAGATATATAGGTATTGTACCACGCTGACCATAACGGGTTCGTCCCGGTTATGGTTGATTTTATGAATATTCTTGCCACCTCATAACTACATCCAACATATCATAGAAATATAATAGGCAAGAAAGGCTCAAATAGAATTGGGAACGACAGCATTTCCTCTTTATTAGAGGATGTTTAATGAAGGGAAGTGTATGTGCTTGTCTGATAAAAAAAAAGTCTTGGTGATTTCAGATTTCGGAATCGATGATATCGTCGCAGTACTGTATGCTTACTATAGCGACACGATTGAAGTCGTTGGAATTGTTTCTGACTATGGGAATGTTTCCAGAAAATCTGCACTAAAAAATGTAAAATACCTGCAAACCATTACGGGGATAACCGATATCCCGGTTATCGGTGGTGCGGTCTCTGCCTTGACGGGTACCAGGCCGAAGTTCTATCCAGAGGTTCATGGCGTCGCCGGACTAGGGCCGATCGTTCCGGATGAAATTGAATTCGACCCATCTGATATAAGTGAAAACTTCTATGAAATCAAGGAACTCATCAATCAATACGCAGGAGAACTCTATATTTACTCTGCCGGTCGATTGACCTCATTGGCAACCGCTTTCATTTTGTACCCTGAAACGATGAAGAAGGTGAAAGAATTTTATGTGATGGGTGGGGCTTTCAATGTTCCCGGAAATGTCACCCCGACCGCAGAAGCCAATTTCTATGGAGATCCTTATGCGGCGAATATCCTGATTCAGCTTGCTCCGAAGAAAATTCACCTCATTCCATTGGAT
Source organism: Bacillus sp. es.034 (assembly GCF_002563655.1). GTDB lineage: Bacteria > Bacillota > Bacilli > Bacillales > Bacillaceae_B > Rossellomorea. Next base: position 2,728,519 of record NZ_PDIY01000001.1, read on the forward strand.
GTTACAATGTATGCACTCATAACTCCCCTCATGATCGATCAACTTCACGAATTTTATCTGAAATCAAATGATAAGGTTGGCCAGATCATAAAACCAATGGTTGATTATTATTACGGGTTTTATAAGAAGACCTATCCGGATATTACTGGAAGTCCCCTTCATGATCTAGTGGCCATGTGGGCCCTTGCCGATGGAGGGAAGATGATATTCGAGGATGTCCCGATACGGGTGGCCGTCAATACGGGCTGTACATTTGGTCAGAGCGTCGGGGATTTCAGGAAGTCAACGGATAAAGAACCATGGCGGGTCCATAAAATTGCAAAACAATTCCATTACGGTCAATTTATAAAGGAAGTTTTTTCTACTTTGCAATCAGGACCGAGCCGTCAGGGTTGGCGATGACCGGTGGATGAGTGTATTAATGTTTTACAGGTAAAGAACCGTGATATAATAATGAAAAGAGTAAGCGAGGTGACAAATATGAAAAAAATGTCCATTCTCATGCTCGCTTTTGTTTTTTTCCTGGCAGGGTGTTCGTTGGAAGATGCTGCTGATCATATTACAAGGGAAGTATCGAAGTGGGATAAAGAAAGTCCCAATGAAACATTTATACCGAAAAACCTGAAGGTGGTTTCAATAGGAGATTCATTGACTCAAGGTGTCGGTGACAGTACGAAAAAGGGTGGGTATGTTCCTTATTTGGAAAAAAGTCTTGAAACATTGGATGGTGTTAAGGATGCCCAGTTTCATAACTACGGAGTAAGGGGAAACCGTACCGATCAATTACTGAAAAGACTGAAGAAGGAAGATGTGAAATCTTCCATTAAAGAATCTGATTTAGTGATGATCACTATCGGTGGAAACGATGTTATGAAAATTTTTCGTGAAAATTTATCACACTTGAAGTTAGAGGTATTCCAGGAGGAGAAACGACAATATCAACTCCGGTTACAAGAGATCTTTGAAACGATCAGAACTTATAACCCCGATGCAGGCATTGTCCTGGTCGGTCTGTATAATCCTTTTAATACTTGGTTTTCGGATATTGATGAAGTCAATCAGGTGATTCATAATTGGAATGAAGCGAGCATACAGGTACTGACGGGTTATGATAAGACGTTATTCGTGAAAATCGAGGACTTATTTATTGATGCAGGGGATACTTTGTTGTATGAAGACTACTTTCATCCGAATGATGAAGGGTATAAACTGATCGCAGACCGGATGTTTACGGATCTTGCAAAAGGGGAAACATTAGCTACATTGACAGATAGAAAAGATTCTGTTGAGGAAGAGGAGCAGCCGTCATGAAGAACAAATGGAAGGTGGGGTTCTTTGTCCTTTTAGGTATGATCATACTGGGATTCGTCATCATTGTGTCCATGATCTTTATGCCTGTAAAGGATGATGCACTGCCTGACAACAACAAAAATACAAATCAACAAGTTGGATTTAATGTAGAGACCAACAAGAAAGATTTAAATCTTATCATTGAACATTATATTGAAGAAGAAGGGATGAAAGGGCCGGTGGATTACGATGTTCAGCTCAAGGATGACGTTGAGCTACTGGGATCCGTCCCTGTCTTTACTTCAGATCTGGACTTTAAATTGAGCTTTGAACCGAAGGCGTTGGATAATGGGGATATTCTGTTAAAACAAAAATCCATTTCAGTAGGTTCACTGAATCTTCCGGTCAACTATGTATTGAAAGTGATCAGAGATTCATATAATTTTCCGGACTGGGTAAAGATTCAACCCAATGATGAATTGATTTACGTCTCACTGCAAGACATGAAACTGAAGAGTGATGTGAAAGTACGGGCAAACGAATTTGATTTGAAAGAAGATAATATTTCATTCAGACTACTCGTCCCTGTCGACCGTGCACAATAAGAAAAAGGTGGCTTCCTGCTGGAGTCACCTTTTTTGTATGATAAATCTTTAGCCTTTCAACAGTAGAGCTTCCAGTTCCGGTGTTCCATTGGCTAATCCAACGGCAACGATCGTGTAAGCCTGATTCGGGCTCAGCTTCACATTCGGAACGCTCAGTACACTGTTTTTGCTTCCGGCGACCCTTGCCTCGAGATTGACGGTCATTGGCGTCAGCCCAAGGTAATCGGTGGCTTGTTTAAAGGATATATCCGGGAATATGACATCCCCGCCTTTCACAGCAATATCAACCGCAGGGGCATCAGGGGAAAGATGAATGAATTTTACCTTTGTTTCTCCGCTTGGCACTGTTGGATCATCCAGATAAGGAAGTAATTGCATCTTATTTAGTGTTCCGACAGCAGCCAGAGTGTAAATCTTTCCTGGATCGATTTTCACTTTTTTACTAATGACTGTTGTCACACTAGTACCTGCAGGATATACATCAATATGATACTTTCCGGCCGGTAATGTTAAATAATCGCTCACATCCTTGAAGGCTACATCCCGTAATACACGATTTCCGTTCACATATACATCCACATTCGGTGCATCGGGGACGGCATGTAACACACGGACGTACGAAGGCTGAGTGGAGGTTGTCATATCAGCTCGCTGCGCCTGCATGGCAAGTCTCATATATTTAAGATGCTTCTGATAGTAATGAACGTGCATGGACGGATCGGAATATTTATAATAACCGGATAACAAGTCATACATCGCAGCTTTCGTCAAATAATCATGTTGGCTCATCCGTATCTCTCCCTTAACAGTATTAACACAATAGAATATGCCGGGGAGAAAAAATGGTGAAAACACCTATTTTTATAAAAATCAGAAATATAGCTTGCAATCCGGATGAAAATATTGGATAATAAAATTACTAATTGAGAAAGTGGGTGATGTCATATGAACCGATCATTAATTGAACAAAATGCTAATGTAAATATGTATAATATCGGTTCTGCACGTCAACTCACTTTAAACGGGATACTTTGATTTTTTTCATTTCTTCTTTCGTGAAAAATCCGTTGACGTGTCGAACCACGCAACGGATTTTTTATTTTGGGAGGAAACAAGTTGAATAGTAAAGAAACAGTTTTTGAAATGATGAATCACCTGACAGAAGAAGGCTTTATATTGGGAAGGGTTGTGACCGAACAAAGGGGTGCCTTTATGGTCATGACAAGGACAGGGGAAGTGTTAAGTAAGATTTCAGGCAAACTCAGGTTTGAAACCGTTCAGCGCGAAGATCTACCCGCCGTAGGTGACTGGGTACTTCTAAGCAAGGAAGGGGCGGTCATTGAAAAGGTACTGCCACGGACTAGTAAATTCTCGAGGAAAAAAGCAGGAAATGAAGCAGAAGAACAGATCATCGCAGCAAATATCAATACAGTCTTCATCCTATCTTCATTAAATGATGATCTCAATAGCAAGCGGATGGAGCGCTATTTACTTCTATGCTGGGAAAGCGGTGCAAATCCTGTCATCGTCCTGACAAAATCGGATACATGTTCCGATATAGAAGAAAAGAAGAGAGAAGTGGAGAATACTTTGCTTGGTGTTAAAGTACTTACCATAAGCGCCGTCAGTCGGGAAGGGATCGAGAGCCTGTTGCCTTATTTGGCTAAAGGGCAGACCGTCGCCCTCGTCGGTTCTTCAGGGGTGGGGAAATCCACACTAACCAATCTGCTTGTAGGATATGACGTACAGAAGACAATGGAAATAAGGGAATCCGATGATAAGGGCCGCCATACAACGACTCATCGGGAACTGTTCCTGTTAGACAATGGTGCTGCGATCATTGATACACCGGGGATGAGGGAAATCCAACTATGGCAGGGGCAGGAAGGATTGTCCACTCAATATAACGACATTGAGGAATTAGCCCTTCACTGCCGATTCAATGACTGCCAACATGAAGATGAACCAGGCTGCGGGATTCGCATGGCCATTGAAGAAGGAAGCCTTTCAGAGGAGAGGCTCGAACACTATCAGAAGCTGCAAAGGGAAATTGCTTATATGGAAAGACGGGGAAATAAGCGGTTAGAATCTTTGGAACGTAAGAAGTGGAAAAGTATCGGGAAGCAGAGAAAACTTAAATAAAGAACGAAAAGAGTGACCCTTTGGTGGGCACTCTTTTTTATGTCATGGGGAGGCTCGATTCAAGCTAATTGCTTTCCCTTATTAACAGGAATGCGTTAAAATCGCATACAAAGGGAATAGTGTAAGAGAATGTTATGGAAAGGATGACGAGCATGTCAGAGACTGAAAAGTATCAAAAAGCCACGTTTGCCGGAGGATGTTTCTGGTGCATGGTAAAACCATTTGATGAACAGCCCGGAATCGGCAGTGTAAAATCCGGATACACAGGGGGACACGTTCCAAACCCATCTTATAAAGAAGTATGTTCAGAAACGACAGGTCATTATGAGGCCGTTCAAATCGAATATGACCCCTCTGTTTTTCCTTACGAGAAGTTATTGGAACTGTACTGGCAGCAAATCGACCCGACGGATCCCGGGGGTCAGTTTTTTGATAGGGGCCAATCGTATAAAACGGTCATTTTTTACCATGATGAAGATCAGAGAAGGCTTGCAGAGGAATCAAAGGAAAGGCTCGGACAGTCAGGGATCTTTTCCAAACCCATCGCCACCGAGATTTTGCCTGCCAAGGAATTTTATCCTGCAGAAGAATACCATCAGGATTATTACAAAAAGAACCCGGGTCATTATCAACGATACAGCAGGGGATCCGGGAGAGTTGCCTTTATTGAAAATCATTGGGGGGATAAGAATGAGTAAAGATGATTTAAAGAAAAAGCTGACACCCGAGCAATATGATGTCACCCAGAACAATGGGACGGAGCCGCCGTTTAGAAATGAGTATTGGAATACGTTCGAAGATGGCATCTATGTCGATGTCGTCTCGGGTAAACCCCTTTTCAGCTCGAAGGACAAATATGATGCCGGCTGCGGATGGCCAAGCTTCACCAAACCGATCGAAGAAGAAGAGGTTTTAGAAAAAGAGGATAGAAGTCACTTTATGGTTCGGACGGAAGTCAGAAGCAAGGAAGCCGATTCTCATCTGGGTCACGTGTTCAATGATGGACCGGGTCCGACAAAACTCCGGTATTGTATCAATTCGGCCGCACTCCGTTTTGTTCCAGTCGAGAAATTGGAAGAGGAAGGCTACGGAATCTACAAGAAATTATTCTAACATAGTGATTCGTTGTGAAAACATTCACATATGTGCTAAAATTGACTTTTCATGTTTACTTTGAGATACATATGTGTATATAAAAATATGAAGAGGAAGGTGAATGATGATGCTTAAAAAGCTTTTTGGCAAAAAAGAAGAAGCACCTAAAACGATTAATGCTGTAGCACCTTTGACAGGTACCGTGAAGTCACTTGAAGAAGTACCGGACCCTGTATTTTCACAAAAGATGATGGGGGACGGAATCGCCATCGATCCGACGATAGGAAAAGTCGTTTCACCTGTAGACGGCGAAGTCATGCAGCTTTTCCCGACAAAACACGCAGTTGGAATCAAAGCAAAAAACGGCGCTGAAATCCTGATCCATATTGGACTTGAAACGGTTTCCATGAACGGTGAAGGGTTTGAGGCGCATATCTCAGAAGGGTCAAAAGTGAGTATCGGAGATCCACTGATCACCTATGATCTGGAACTTGTAAAAGAAAAAGCGAAAAGCACCATCACACCCATCATCATCACAAACGGTGATGACATGGGAGATCTTGTGAAAAAAGACGTGACTAGTGTGACGGCAGGACAGGAAGAGGTATTGGAAATCTCTTCGAAATAATTGCAAGTGAAAAGACCGGCGAAGGTGCCGGTCTTTTTTTAATGGGATAAGCTTTTAGTGCATTTGGAATAACGTATTGTGATTTTTGTAAATGACGCAAATATAAAAAAATGATGCAATGAATGCTCCTCATAAAATATGCGTAAAGAAGTCCAAGAAATAAAATGGGCGAATGCACAAACACATTCTGGGTGAATGACATAGAGTATAAGGTAAATAAATAATTATTTGAGGAGTGATAGGTATGAACTATGGATATGGTTGTGATCCATGTTATCAGGGCGGATATGCATATCCGGCTGCCGGTGGATGTGGCGGTAATGGTTTTGCGTTGATCGTTGTGTTATTCATCCTGTTGATTATTATTGGAGCCGTTTGTTACTGCGGACATTAATTCGTTTAAGGGATAGTTGAAAATAATGATGAAAAAAAGAGCTGTCGACTTGACAGCTCTTTTTGGATTATATTTTAAAGCTCGAAATTAACTCTTTCAGTTTTTCAGCTTGCTGGGAAAGTTCTGATGCACTTGCCGTGACTTGTTCCATGGCAGCAGATCCTTCCTCTGATGCAGCGGCAGTGGTCTCGGTGTTAGATGCGGTAGATTCGGCAATTTCATTGACATGAGCAAATGAAGTGGCCACCTCTTGACTGAGATTCAGTGTTTCCTGAATATGGTCGACCATTTCATCCACGACTACCGTTGTTTTCGTCGTTTGACTCAGGATATCTTCAAGGGATGCATTGGTCTCATTGGTGATTTCTACTCCTGCAATGACTTCCTTCACCCCGTCGGAGTTTTGCTTGATGATGATATTGACTTCTTCCTGAATGCTGTGGACGATCTCCGTTACGCCCTTGGCAGCCTGTCGGGATTGTTCAGCAAGCTTTCTGACTTCATCTGCTACAACTGCAAATCCCCTGCCGTGTTCCCCTGCCCTGGCTGCTTCGATGGCAGCATTCAGAGCGAGTAGGTTGGTTTGTTCGGCAATGTCAGTGATGGTGCCGATAATAGTGGTGATCTGTGTTGAACGTTGTCCGAGGGCTTCAACGGTCTCACTCGTATTGGACATGGTTTCTTCAATGCTCATCATTTTAGTTGAAGAGGCATGGACGGTCTTTCCGCCTTTTTCAGCAACGACTCTCATATCACGAGCGGTTTGTCTGACAAGTTCTGCCTGGTTGAATAAGAATCGGGCGGCTTCCTCCAGGCTGTTCATTTTCTCTAATGAAGAGGACATGCGATGTGTCGTCTGGTCGCTTCCTGCAGCAATTTCACTCGATGTTTCCGCAATGGATGTAATTGTGCGCGAAGTTTCCTCTGCAGATGCGAGAAGCTCCTGGCTGCTTGCAGATACGTTTTCTGCCATCTCCGAAACTTGTTTTACAAGCAATGCGATCCCGGCGATAAGCTGATTCGTATCCGACGCAAGGTCAGCCAGCTCATCTTTTGATTTCACATGGATCCGTTTCGTTAAGTCTCCACCTGCATTGGCAATCTCCAAAATGGATGTACTGATTTTCTTTGTATTGGTTTTAATCGTATGAGATAAAATGATTCCAAAGAATACCGCTAAAAGAACGGCGAATGCCGATAAGCCGATGGTGACGACTTGCGACAGTTGGACTTGTCGGGTCAGGGAGTCGATCCGTGCATCCAGATCTTTTTGCTGGTCGACGACGATCATATCTACATATGAGCGGATCCCATCCAGATATTTTTTACCGACTCCGGTTTCGACAAGGTTCGCAGCCTTTTCTAGACCTTTATCTTTCCTGGTCTCGATCACCCGATCGACAAATTGCATCCAGAATCCGTACTGTGCTTCGATTTTTCCCATCTTCTCAAGCTGTTCCGGGTCATCTTTCAAAAGTGAATTTAAATCTTTGATTTGGCTTTCGACATCTTTTTTTCCATTTTGATAGGGTGCAAGAAAACCTGTTGCCCCTGTAATCACGAAGCCTTGCTCCCCGATTTCGATATCGTTTAATACTTTTGAAAGATCCTTTAATTGGGTATCGACTTTCATATCATATGTGATCAACGTGTCGATCTCTTTCTGGAGCTTCATCATATTGATATAAGAAGTAGACGCGAGGACCAACAGGACAATGGTCAAAAGGCCGAATGACAGGACGACTTTCCCTCTTATAGTACGAAAGTATGAGAATATACCAAATCTGTTTTTCGGTCTTTCTTTTTTCATTTTCTTTCTTTTTGGCGATTTCAGCCATTTTTCTCTCGTTTTTTTCACCGTTTCCCCCTCCTGAAGATAAGAAAAAAGTAGCATCAAAGGATGAACTTACCATTATTTTATACATATCGACCTAATATATCTAGTCAATTCGCAGAAATTTTGTCGAATTTTTGAGAATTTTAGTATATTTCAATCATAGAAAAAAGGAAACTCTCTTTGGGTCTGCCTGATTTTCGGGAAAATCCAAAGATAAGATGATTTTTTAATAAAAAATGAAAGATTCGGCTTTTCACACATATGATTAATGTATGGGAAATCTTGATGAGCATCCAGATGAGCGAATCGAAAGAGAGTACGAATCTGATTCTTTCAGGAGGGGGAACAATGCCTCATTCGCATTTAATAAAACCGTTGATTGGGGAGCAATATCCAACGATCGATTATGGAAAGGGTGTTTTCTTGTATGACACCGATGGCCACGAATATGTAGATGCCTGTTCTGGAGCGGTGACGGCAAATTTGGGACATGGTATGGAAGAAATCCTTCAATCAATCGTGAATCAAGGAAACAAAGTGGCGTTTGTGTATCGATCTCAGTTCAGTAATCAGCCGGCAGAGGAGTTAGCCTCCTTTTTGAATGATAAAACAGGTTATCCCTGGACCTTCTTTGTAAATAGTGGATCAGAGGCAGTGGAAACAGCCATCAAGATCGCCATTCAACATTGGCAGGAGAAAGGGAAGCCGCTGAAGAGGAAAATATTATCACGGTGGCTCAGTTATCACGGCATCACCTTTGGGGCCTTATCTGCTTCAGGGCATCCATCAAGAAGGGAACGGTTTGATTCGTTTTTAGGGGACTGGCCAACCATCGAACCCCCTTATTGTGCACACTGTCCATTTGGCAAGACCTACCCTTCATGCGGGTTGGCATGTGCGTCCCAACTGGATACCATGATAACGAGGATAGGCGCTGAGAATATAGCGGCTTTTATGGCAGAACCGATCATCGGAGCGGCAGGGGGGGCCATCACCCCTCCGAAGGGTTATTATGAGCGGATTAAGGAAATCTGTGAAGCACATGACATATTATTCATTTCTGACGAAGTAATGACCGGATGCGGGAGGACGGGAACCTTTTTAGCTCTGGAACAATGGGGAGTCATGGCAGATATTGTCGCTGTAGGTAAAGGCCTCAGTGCCGGATATGCCCCGATTGCTGCCACCCTCATTTCAGAAAAGATCATGGAACCGATCGTACAGGGAAGTAAAGTGATCATGAGTGGCCATACCTTTAGTGGGAACCCCATGTCTGCAACTGCGGCATTGGCCGTCCTTAAGCTGATAGATTCAGAAAAGATCATTGAAGGAGTCGATCAGAAAGGGACCTATTTAAAGAATCTCCTGGAAAAATGTAGGACTGAATTTCCCTTTATTCAGGACATCAGGGGACGGGGCCTCATGTGGGGGATTGAATTTGATGAGCGGGGTGCGGGGTTTACGTCTTTCATCGTGCAGAATGGAGTGGATAACGGGATATTGTTATACCCTGCTTCAGCCGGAATTGACGGCAGGAAGGGCTCTGCCATCATGGTGGCACCGCCATTGAACAGTACGAAAAGAGAGCTTGAGGAGATGGTTAAAAGGTTGAGAAGGACTTTTCAAATGGCAGCAGAGAATTGGAAGGTGACGTAGATGTCCGCACATCACAATAAGTTGAGCGACTATGAAGGAATCCGCCACTTTTTTCATGATGAAATGACGTTGATGTTTGGAGGTTTTGGAGGGGTTGGCTCCCCGCCTGGCATAATAAAGCATCTTCTGGAGTGGGGTGTGAAGGATCTTACCATCATCGGAAACGACACGGGGTTCCCCCACATCGGCATCGGTCAATTGGTTGCAAAGAATCGCGTGAGGAAGGTGATTGCTTCACACATAGGATCTAATCCGATTGCAGGAAGATTGATGAGTGAAGGGAAGCTTGAAGTTGAATTCTCCCCACAAGGTATCTTAGCTGAAAGAATCAGGGCAGGCGGAGTGGGATTAAAAGGGATCATCAGCGACATCGGGGTGGATGACCCCTATTTGAATAAGGGAAAGACATTCGTTGAAGTAGAGGGTGAACGTTTTGTATTCGAGACGGCACTGGTTGCTGAAGTGGGGATTGTCTATGCGAAGAAAGCCGATACATTCGGGAACCTTGTCTATGACAAGAGCGCAAGGAACACGAATCCCCTGATCGCCAAGGCCTCGGATTTGACGATTGTCGAGACGGAGGAAGTGGTTGCTTACGGAGAGCTGGATCCCGAGGAAATCGTCACTTCAGGAGTGTTTGTGGATCATATCGTCTTGTCTAAAGGAGTCGATTGGAAATGGGCCTGGGAAACGAATTGAAGGAAAAGATGGCAAAACGTGCAGCGCTTGAGGTGAAAGAAAATATGATTGTGAATCTCGGGATCGGGATTCCCTCCCTCGTCCCAAATTACCTTCCTCAAGGATTTCCGGTCATATTTCAATCTGAAAATGGAATCATCGGCATCGGTCCTGCACCCGTGGAAGGTCATGAAGATGAAAACCTGTGCAATGCCGGGGGGTTCCCGGTTTCGTTGGTGGAGGGGGGATGTTATACAGACAGCTCCATCGCTTTCGCCATGATCCGCCGGGGCAAGATCGATCTGACGATACTTGGATCCCTGCAGGTCAGTGAAAAGGGGGATCTTGCCAATTGGATCATACCGGGCAAAAAGGTCCCGGGGATGGGAGGGGCAACGGAACTCGCCTCTAAAGCAAAGAAAGTCATTGTACTCATGACCCACTTAGATAAAAATGGCGGCAGCAAGATCGTAAGGGAATGCACCCTTCCATTAACGGCCAGGCGCTGTGTTTCGATGATCATCACTGACCGTGCTGTATTCTCACTTGAAGATGATCAATTAATCCTGCTTGAGATATTCAATCCGTACACATTGAAGGATATAGAGGAGACGACAGAAGCCCGTTACATCTTAAGCCCTGATATCAAGTTTATAGGGTAGGGGGAGGAATACAAATGGATACTCATCGCCTCATAAAAGAGAAAATAGAAGAAAAAAAGAAACGAACGATCAAGCTTCTGCAAAGACTGGTCCAGGAAGATAGTGTCCGGGGAAACGAATCAAAGGCGCAGGCGATCATCATAGAGAAGTGCAGAAAGCTTGGTTTGGAGCTGGACATTTGGGAAATTAAAGAGACTGATATCAAGCATCATCCCTTTTACAAGTGTGACCGGACAAATTTTAAAGGTAATCCCAATGTGGTAGGGGTTTTAAAAGGTACAGGAGGAGGAAAGAGCCTTCTTTTAAATGGACATATCGATGTTGTACCGGAAGGGGATCGAAGAGATTGGAGTCATGATCCCTATAGCGGACTCATCAAGGACGGGAAGCTTTACGGGCGGGGAGCAACGGATATGAAAGGCGGTTCGGTTGCTTTGCTACTCGCCATCGAAGTGATACAGGAGTTGAATATTCCTTTAAAGGGAGATGTGATCTTTCAGAGTGTCATAGAAGAGGAAAGCGGGGGAACGGGTACCTTAGCCACATTGATTAGAGGCTATAAGGCGGATGCTGTCATCATCCCTGAGCCGACCAATATGAAGATCTTCCCTAAACAGCAAGGGTCCATGTGGTTTCGCCTTAATGTAAAAGGGAAATCTGCACATGGGGGAACGAGGTATGAAGGGGTAAATGCAATAGAGAAAGCATATAAGGTCATTCACGTTCTTCAGCAATTGGAGAATGCACGTAACGAGAGGGTGGATGATCCATTATATCGTAATATTCCCATCCCCTTACCGGTTAATATCGGAAGAATCGAAAGTGGGAAATGGCCGTCTTCGGTTCCGGATACGGCTATCATTGAAGGCAGAATAGGAGTCGGACCCTGGGAGACACTCCATGAAGTCGAACAGGAATTTTCAATCGGAATTTCCAAGCTGAAATCAATCGATCCATGGTTCGAGGAACACCCTGTCGAGGTGGAATGGTTTGGCGGGCGCTGGCAGCCGGGCAATCTACCAAGTGACCATGAATTAGTAAACACCCTGTCGATGCATGCTAAACAGGTAATGTCGTCTGATCCGATCATTGAAGCCTCACCCTGGGGAACGGATGGAGGGATTTTGTCTCAAGGCGGCAATATGCCTGTGGTGATTTTTGGACCGGGCACAACTGAAGTGGCCCATGATGCAAATGAATACATTGAGTTAGAGAGGGTTTACCAATCGGCTGAAATTTTTTCTCGCTTTATGATCGATTGGTGTAATAAACCCTCATGATTTTGATCCGAATGGGGTAGAAGGTAATAAGATGCTATACTCATCCGCCTGAGAGAGGATTGGTCATGACCCGTAAGTTCCTGAACAAAAGAACGAAGTCGCATATCCCCTTTCTTCACCCTTAGACAGGAACAACTCACTTGATTGAGGTTGTTCCCTTTTTATGGTGGTTTGTTTCATAACTTATCTCATGCCTTCATATGTTTGTTAAAAAGGGGCTTAAAAGAATGCAGGCATATGAATATATACAACATCCAAAAGTGGAAGCGACCATTTATAAAGATGATTATAATCGCAGGCTCAGGGTGGATGAATTCAGGGGGAATGCAGAAAGGCTAGTGGAGCACATGGTGAATATGGCTGGGACCCATCGGTTCGAAAAGTTCATTGTGAAGGCAAAGTCAAATCAGGTTCCCCACCTGATAGAAAAGGGGTTTATGATGGAGGGGGGAGTAAACGGTTACTTTAGGGGAGACAGCGCTTTCTTTATGAGTAAATTTCTGACGGATGACAGAAGGAATAGTTCTTTTTGGAGAAAAGAGGATGACATTCTTCAAGCGGTTCAACAGCTTGATAGAAAAACCATGGAAGGATCAGGATTGATATCTGTAGCCACCGGGGGGCAGGCAGAGAAATTAGCAGACCTCTATCAAGAAGTTTTCACGCTATATCCTGTACCATTACAAGATTCCGATTATATAAAAGAATCCATGAAAAATGGGACAATCTTTGTATACATCGAAGAGGATGGAAGGATAATCAGCGCCGCTTCGGCTGAAATATCTACAACCAACAAGAATGCTGAACTAACGGATTGTGCTACGAGATCTTCTCATCGTAAAGGCGGATATATGAAGCATCTGCTGAGGAAGTTGGAAGATGAATTGGTGAAACAGAACATTTTTTGCGCATATACGATTGCCAGGGCCCTTTCATTTGGGATGAATGCTGCATTCCACCAGCTTGGGTACAGGTATGGTGGGAGACTTGCGAATAACTGCATCATCTTTGACAAAATGGAAGATATGAACATTTGGGAGAAGGATTTAAGTGAAAGGTAGAAGAAATCTCCTGGTCTTGTGGAACGATACTTTCTGGGAAGTTGGTGGAATAGATGAAAATGAATCTCTATAAACCAAAAAGGGATTGGAAGGATATTGAGCTTTGGAAAGATGTCACGGATGAACAATGGAATAACTGGTTATGGCAGCTGACAAACACAATCAGAACCCTTGATGACTTAAAGAAAGTGGTGAACTTGACGCCGGAGGAAGAAGAAGGGGTTAAAATTTCAACCAAGACCATTCCGCTGAATATTACTCCTTACTATGCATGGCTGATGAATGAGGATGACCCCCGCTGCCCGATCCGGATGCAATCCGTTCCGATAGGCCAGGAGATCCATAAAACAAAGTATGACCTTGAAGACCCTTTGCATGAAGATGAAGATTCACCGGTTCCCGGGTTAACGCACAGATACCCGGACAGGGTGTTATTTCTCGTCACCAATCAATGTTCCATGTACTGCAGATACTGTACGAGAAGGAGGTTTTCAGGACAGATCGGAATGGGTGTTCCGAAGAAACAGCTTGATGCCGCCATTGAATATATAAGGGAAACCCCGAGCGTAAGGGACGTATTGCTTTCTGGCGGGGATGGTCTCTTGATCAATGATCAAATACTCGAGTATATATTAAAGAATCTAAGGGATATACCGCATGTCGAGATCATCCGGATTGGAACGAGGGCTCCTGTCGTGTTTCCACAACGGATCACTGAAAACCTGTGTAATATATTGAAGAAGTACCATCCGGTTTGGTTAAATACTCACTTCAATACATCTATTGAAATCACCGAAGAGTCCAAGAAGGCATGTGAGATGCTTGTGGATGCAGGGGTTCCTGTAGGGAATCAAGCTGTGATCCTGGCAGGCATCAATGACAGCGTTCCGATCATGAAGAAGCTAATGCATGATCTGGTTAAAATTCGCGTGCGTCCGTATTATATTTATCAATGTGATCTATCGGAAGGGATCGGCCATTTCAGGGCACCTGTCAGCAAAGGGCTTGAAATCATTGAAGGTTTGAGAGGACACACATCGGGTTACGCCGTACCGACCTTCGTGTTGGATGCTCCTGGAGGAGGAGGGAAAATATCCCTGCAACCAAATTACCTGATATCCCAAAGTGCTTCGAAAGTGGTCGTAAGGAATTTCGAAGGCGTCATCTCCACCTATCCGGAACCGGAGGAATACGTAGCAGGAAGGGCAGATGAATACTTTAAAGAAGTTTATCATGATGAAGAAATCAAAGAACCTACTATAGGTATCGCTGGATTGATGAATCAAACCCATTCATCCCTCACACCCGCTGGTCTAAAGCGTTTGGAGCGTCGCAAGGAATATCAGGAGAACCCGGATCATAATTCACTCAAGGATTTCAGGGGGAAAAGGGATCAGCTAAAAGAAAAGAAGCATAAAGCGATGCTTTCAAAAATGAATCAGGACAAAAATGATGATAAGGAAGAGACCATCAATGGCTAAAAATAAGGCGAAAGTATGCGAATGGTGTGAAGAGAACACGGCTCATGTTCATCAATCAAGTGTGTATTGGGAGCTGCCTGATGGTTCACGGGCGGTCCAGATTGCGAATGTCCCTAGCCTCTGTTGCAGTCATTGCGGGATGGACTATCAGGAGGAATCCGTCATCAATGAAATTGAAGACCAACTGATGCTGATCGATACGAGGTTAATTGATAAAGTGATCTCTTATAAAGAGTTGATGGCTCTTCCCCGCTTACTTAAGAAGAATTATTTTCGATATTAGCAGGTGGAGGCACCGATATGCTCTCATTTGAAGCAAACACTTTACGAATTCATCTTCTTCCGCTATCCTTTTAGAAAAGAAAGAACAAGGGCAGGTGGAAGAGATGAGAAAATCCTTTTATCATTACTTGATGAAATACAGGCAACCGACTGCCAAGGATGATATAACCCGATTTGCGAATTCAGCTTATGATGATCACAGCTTTCCGAAACAATCCGGGCAATACCATGAAATCAGCTCCTATCTCGAAATGAATGGGCACTACCTTGAAAGCATGTCCATCTTCGACATGGCCTGGGACCAGTACCAATTAGAAGAAAAAGACTAACGATATATCCAAGCCAACGGACTGACATTTGTTTCCCGCAAACGTCGGTCCTTTTTTATAAAATCCCGAGGAAAGCGAGCACCTGCAGCGGAAATCAACCAGCACTTTCCTTTTATTAAAAAACATCATTAAAGTCCGATTCGATTTTAGCCATTGCATGAAAACATTTTCTTACCCTAAAGAAAAGATAGTCAGGGATTTCGTGTATACCGATATGATTGTTATTGCATATCATATAAAAAAGGCGATTAAGGGTGAGGGGAGAATGAAGAAACGAAAAGAGCCTAGATTCAGAGTTGGGGAAACGGTAGTCGTCACAATCTATGGTACCGTCGGGAAAATCACCGACATAAAAAAGATTGACGGAGAGTTTTTATATGAGGTCAATGAAAGTGAAGGGTTATTCAAGGAAAAAGCATTAGAACTGCTTGATTCTTATGATGGATATATTTTTGAACAGGAACAGATCGATATTGAATACAAATTTCTGTTTGGTGATCTTGTCCTCGTAAAGGGATACGAAGAGGATCTCTTTAAAGTGGTGGGTTTCAGAACAGAGATATGGCGATATAAAGATGATGCATGGGAAGACGTGATCTATGAATTAATGAGGATTACAGATGGAGAATGGCTGGAGGCAGACGAAGATGAAATTACCCTGGTTGCCGATGAAGAGCAGGCGGAAGCTTTCATAAAGAAATATGGATTCATCTTCCCCCAAAAAAAAGAAGGTAAATCCAAATCACTCCATTCACCTGCCTTTCCCAAGCCAACCTGGATTGATCAGCTCCTTGATCATTACAATGACTACAAAACACTGTACCTGTTATTCAATGATAGTAAATACAAGAATAAAATGGATTATGTGCTAGAACAGTTGAAGAATCATACAAACACACAGTCTATCGTCAAAGAGAAGGAATAAGCCACATAATATAGAGAAAAACCGGTACGCTTATGACCAGGAATGATAATAGTATGACACGAAGGATCCATTGCATGCCTGAAACAATGATCCCTTCTCCATTCTCCAGGTCTCTTACCATCGATTTCGTTTTTTGGGTAAATGTATGTAACATACTATATCTCTCCTCTACCTTTGATGATAAAGTCTATGCTTGTCTTTAAAGTGTTATGAAAACTTTTTTTCCTGGCATAACCGGGATAGTATTGTCATAAATTGAGAATCAAAGGGGGCGATCACATGCGGGAGATAGAAGTCTTTATCGACACCGAGGAAATTGCTGAGTTCTTTATGAAAGAACTGATCCAAAGAGGGTATGCACCATCAGAAGATGAGCTGGAAGAAATAGCGGACATCACATTCGAGTATCTGATTGCCAAATGTATCATTGATGAAGAATGGGAAGATGAGGTTTAGATTCTATTCACCCATCGATACGGATTTCACTTTGTATGCCAACGACCATTCATATAACGGGGATTGACTCTGATGTGTCGCTCATACCTTCATTTATGAAGGAAGGGGGGCACATTATTTTGAGTCAATCCCTCTTTAGGTTCAGAAGAATAGTCGTTCTTGCTTTCCATTTACGGGTCATAGAGAAATGATGAGGATCCGAAATCGTCAAAAGGGGCGACATCACCTCAATCGGTTGCTCCCTAAACCAATCCGTCGACGAAGGATCGTCATAATAAATATTTTCCCAGACGGCTACCAGTTCGGGGCTGAATAGATGCTTATCTTTCTTCACACTCGAGTAAATATGCGGCCAATAATCCTCCCTGGATCCTGTATGTGGATGGTGAAGGGAGAAAGAGAATGCAGTGGGATGAACCATCGGATGGAATAATACTCTGTATAATTTCTTACCTAATTGAATTCTCGAATCCACTTTCTCAAAGTGGGAAACGGAAAGTCCGGCCAGGGAGTATGGGGACTGCGTGCCGTAAGGAAAGAGGATGGAAGTGAATTCAAGCCGGTCCTGTAGGAAAAACTTCCACTTTTCAATTCCCATATTAAGATTGGGACTGGATAATATTTTGTTTTGAATCAGGTGCTGCTCGTTCATGATGAGTGCGGTGGTCAACACAGGGTGATCCCCCGTCTTGAGATAATCTGCCCATATTTTCCGCATGAATACTGAAACGTTGAACTTCTTCAGGAGGTGAAAGGAGAGGCGGCCGGTTAATTTCCAGTTTTCATAAAGTAATAGTTGAGGATAGGCGTCTTCGAAGATAGCTGCATTACAACGTTCCAGGAACTTAAATAGAGATTGTTGTTCTTTGTCACTCATTACGTGTGAGAGCAGATCGTTCTGGATATCTGTCATATGATAACCTGCATTTCTCGATACCATGTGGGCGAGAAAGGACCAGTGCAGTTCAGGATGTTTTTTGAATAAATCAAGATAGGAAGAAGTTCTTGTCAGGTTATTGACATTGCCTTTTTTTACTTTGATGATCATTTCCTCGAACAAAGCTTGATCTTCAGGAAAATAGACATCCGGGACCCCTTCCTGGTTCATTTCGTCGTAAAGTCTGTCAATCGTCTGAACATCGAGCAGGGGGGATATATTCTTACGTTTAGCCGGTTTGAATAGGTTTGAGATAACTTGAAACGGTGAATAGCCCAAGTAATCACACCTCTCAAAAAAGAATATATTTTTTCATGTGAAACTAATCCTCCATTGAATCGTATATATAAATACAAATGAATCAGAATCACTGTTTGGGAGGTTTTTTTATGTTGAAGAAGATCATTAAGAGTTTATTAGGCTCAAAGCATCATCACTACAGCTCCAGTGACGGGTGGAAAAAATATAAATCCCAGAAACATAAACATTTCGGACACCATCATTATAAAAAGCACAAGAGCAAAAGTTATTTTTCCAGTTTCTTTAGTAGCTGAAGGGGTATAGATGATTCACATGCTGTTTCGCAGACTCGTCGATGCATTCGAACAAACCTGGAAACCGGGAGATAAGGTCGACGAATACCAAATCATCCGTTTAGTCGGGAAGGGAAGCTATGGTACGACGTATTGTGTCTTGCTCCCTACTGGAGAAGAAGCGATTTTGAAACGGATACGCCCTTACAAAAAGTTATTTTCTAATCACGTCCAATATGTCCAAAATGAAAGGGATGCACTGGAAACTTTATCTCACCCACATTTCCCTGCATTCATCAAAGCCGGCGAATATAAGGGGATCCCCTACTTTGTCATGAAAAAATTGAGTGGCCGTACCTTTGAGGAATTGATTTTTCAAGAAGGAAAAAAGTATTCAGAGGAAGAATCCTTAAGAGTAGGTTTGCAGCTACTAACATTAGTGGACGTCATTCATCAAAAAGGGTATGTACACCGGGATTTAAGGATCCCGAATATTCTTTTTGATCATGGTGTCATTCATATCATTGATTTTGGTCTAGCGTGTGAAATGGAGACAGAATCACCTATCCTGGAAGCTCATAAAGATTATATGAGGGATAAGTCGAAGAATAGTGATTATTATGCAATTGGTCATTTTCTATTATTTTTACTGTATTCTTCCTATGAGCCCGTGAGTAGGAGGGATAAAAGCTGGGAAGAGGAACTTCCTGTTCATCAGGATACGAAAGCGATCCTGAGAAAACTTCTGCAAATCGACGGAGAATATCATGATGGCTCGGAGTTGATCGGGGATTTAGTAAAGGTCATTCATATAGTACACAACCAATAAACGAGGAGGAATTTTCATATGTCATTTTTTAATAAAGTATTTGCTTCAATCGGTATTGGAGCGGCCACAGTGGATACTAAATTGGAGAAATCTAGCTACGTTGCAGGGGAGACGGTAAACGGGGTGGTGGAAATTACGGGGGGAAGTACGGAGCAGAGTATCGATGCCATCTATTTAACACTTTTCACTACATATATTCGTGAATCCGATGACAAGAAATATACAGATTACGCACCGATTCAGAAGGTGCAAATATCCAATCCATTCACCGTTTTGGAAAATGAAAAAAAAGAATTTCCATTTTCCTTCACCCTGCCCTTTGAAACCCCGATCACATATGGAAACACCAGGGTGTGGGTAGCCACAGGGGTTGATATTAAAAATGCAGTGGATCCAAAAGACAAAGACTATATTGAAATCGTGCCGAATCAGTTGACGAATGCCGTCCTGACTTCTGTACAGGAGCTCGGCTTCAGAATTCGTACAGTAGAATGTGAAGAGGCGCCGAGACGCTACAGAGGACGATATCCTTTCATTCAGGAGTTTGAGTTTGTACCGGTGAATGGACCATATCAGCGTAAGTTGGATGAACTTGAAGTCATGTTCCTGAATCAAACAGAGGACCGGGTAGAACTGCTACTGGAAGTGGACAGACGGGCGAGGGGACTGGGGGGGTTCCTCGCAGAGGCTCTCGAAATGGATGAATCCATGGTCAGACTGTCCATAAGCTCGTCCGATGTTCCCCATTTAGCATCGAAACTTCAACAAGCCATCGACAAATTCGCGTAAAATATTCCATTCGACAAAGATTCCTATGATTCTGTGAAGGATTCGACACGCTGTTTGTGTAATTGTATGAGTACAACATAATGACGGAGGGGTGCTCATGCCTTTACTTGAAAAAATCATTCGTCCAAAGCTTTTGAGATCGACCTATGACGTGACCATTTTCCAAACCCCTAATTATGGGGAGGATAAAGGGTACGAAAAGGTTTATCGTATCTCGGTTGAAGCAAATAATCATGAAGAAGCCCTGTACCAGACATTCAGAACGTTTAATGTACCAGACTTGGTTCCAAAGGATTATCAAGGCAGATATATTGCTACACGTGACATCGTCTTCATTGATGAAGGGCGGAGGGGCCATCATTATTATCGTCTCCAGCCAAATGGCTGGAAGCGGGTGAACCGGATCGTCATTCATTAGATGATGTACCATTCGAAAAAGGAAAGAATCTGCCTCTTAGGCTGGATTCTTTCCTTTTTTATAAGTCCTTATATATTATGTCCCGGACCATTTTTTCTATTTAGACCTGTGTTCTCTTTTCCGTGTGCATTATGCTCGGCATCCAATGCTTCTTTTGGGATATGATTATTTTTCTTAGGGGCATTGATTCTATTTCGGTGTTTTTTTCCCATCCATGTGTCCCCCTTTGTTATGATTTAAGTTTTTCTGTTCTTGAAGAAGTTGGTTGTGTCCCCGACCGGGTAGAAGGGTTGGTTTCATTTGCATGTTGTACGGCTTGCTTCAGTTTTTTGCTCATTTGTTCTTTTGCCATGGTTTATCACTCCTTCTGCCTTTATTTTGACCTCTCATTCATCATTCTATCCTTCCATTTCCTAGCGTTGCATATGTCCGGAAAAAGAATTACAATGGTCTTTCAACAGTCTTGATAGGAGGAATAGTTTAGTGAGTATACATATTAATGCGAAAGAAAACGAAATTGCAGAAACAGTTCTTTTACCTGGGGATCCACTTAGAGCGAAGTATATTGCAGAAACGTTCTTAGAAGATGTAACATGCTACAACGAAGTCCGTAATATGTTTGGATACACAGGGACGTACAAAGGAAAAAGAATTTCGGTGCAGGGAACTGGTATGGGTGTCCCGTCGATTTCAATTTATATTAATGAATTGATGCAAAGTTATAACGTTCAGAACTTGATTCGTGTCGGTACATGTGGTGCCATTCAAAAGGACGTCAAAGTACGTGACGTCATCCTCGCCATGACATCGTCCACTGATTCTCAAATGAATAAATTAACGTTCAACGGGATCGATTATTCTCCTACGGCGAACTTCGATCTTTTAAAACGAGCATACGATGCAGGGGTAGAAAAAGGACTTAATCTGAAAGTCGGAAACGTATTTACTGCCGACATGTTCTACAATGACAATGCAGAGCATGAAAAGTGGGCTCAATACGGTATTCTTGCCATTGAAATGGAAACGTCCGCCCTTTACACATTGGCAGCCAAATATGGTCGAAATGCCCTTTCGGTTCTGACTGTTAGCGATCATATCCTGACCGGGGAAGAAACCTCTTCAGAAGAGCGCCAGACGACTTTCAATGAAATGATTGAGGTAGCTTTAGAAGCGGCCATTCAAGAATAATTCATAGAGACAATAGGTAAAAGCTGCTTACAATCCCGAGTCGGGTTGATAGGCAGTTTTTCATTTTGTGAAGTTTCTCCTGCTTACATATTGTCCCGGACATGGTAAGATGGAGAATGGAACCATTATAGAGAAACTAGGTGAAAGTATGAAAAAGATCATCTTCATAACTGCTGCCTCCCTGGTTATGTTATCAGGTTGTTCGCAAGTAGAAGAGTGGTCAGACGAATTATTTGGCCAAAAGCAGCAAGAGACACAGGAAAAGGAACCAAAGGTTCAAACGCCTGACGACGCACAGGATGAACAAGCATCGCCGGAACAGCAGCCTGCCGAAGAAGCGGTTCCTAAAGAGCTGCAACTAGAGTCCCAATACTTCAATGACGTAAAAGTCGTGGACGGAAAGCAGGTTATTCAAAACCCCTCCAATTTATTAGCACTGGTAAATAAGGAATATGCCTTAGATGAATACAAGCCTGCTGATCTGGTCCGTCCAAACGTTCCATTCGTATTCGGGGATCAGGATCTTGAAAAAGCGCACCTCCGTAAAGAAGCGGCAGACCAGTTGGAAAAGATGTTCGCAGATGCCAAAGCCGGAGGGGTATTCTTGACAGCCATTTCAGGTTACCGATCATACGAGTACCAAAAAATGCTCCTGGACAGGGAAATAGCCCAATTCGGTGAAGAAAAAGCGGTCATGGCCGTTGCGCCTCCTGGTCAAAGTGAGCACCAATCAGGATTGGCTATGGATATTTCCAGTCAAAGCAACCAATTTCAAGTGAATATAGAATTTGCTGATACGAAAGAAGGAAAATGGCTGGCAGAGAACGCATATAAGTACGGGTTCATTCTTCGCTATCCCGAAGATAAGGTGTCCATTACACAATATCAATATGAACCTTGGCACTATAGATATGTTGGGAAGGAAGCCGCTAAAGTGATTCATGAGAACGATTGGACACTTGAGGAATACTTTAATAACGTAAAGAAAATCTAATGATGATAAAAGGGTCAGGGCCTATGGTTCCTGACCCTTTTTTAGATGGGAATTTAAGGTTACAGGTCTTTCTGCTTCTAAAGTGGATGAATTCCCTTCCGCCTTGTTCTCTTTTGTTGTATTCCCACATACAACAGTAATAAGGGATGTCCAATTTGGAATGGGTGGGTGGATGGTATGATGAGGGTGTTCACTATAATCATCATTGGCAGCATTTTCGTCGGTATAGGCATCAATCTATTTTTCGTCCCCCATCATTTTCTCGATGGGGGAATGATCGGGATCGGTTTGATTGCCCACTACTGGCTTGGTGTGAAACCAGGTCTAACCATCATTCTCCTGAGTATCCCCCTCTATCTGCTTGCGTTCTTTAAAGATCGAATCCTTTTTTATAACAGTATTCACGGGCTGTGGTTGTCCTCATTGATGATTGATTATTTTTATCAATGGCATACCCTATTACATCTTCCTCCACTATTGAGTGCCTTTTTTGGTGGTGCTTTTGTCGGAGTCGGAATCGGCCTCATGCTGAGGGGGAATTCTGCTACGGGTGGATCTGACTTGTTGGCACAATTAATTGGAAAGAGTTTTGGATGGAATGTAGGGAAGCTGATCTTCGCCTTTGATAGTATTGTGCTTATGGCGGGTTTCCCCATAATTGGATTGGGAGCATTTTTATATTCTTTGTTAGCTGTAAGCACGGTGGGGTTTTTTACGACGATTTTGACACATCATAATGGGGAAGATGGATTTTCCTTTCGCTAACATGGAAAAGCTGATAGAATGAAGAAGTTATGAGCTTAAGATTGCTCAGGGGAAGGTTTCATGATATTCTAAACGAAAATTCACACAAGATACATAGCAACGAAAGTGGTGGAAGCTTTGGAACAAGATAAGACAGAACAGGCACAACAGGAAACCCAGTCAAGTTATATAAAAATGAAAAAATTCAAATTCGTCATGCTCCTATTTTTCCTTGTATTCCTAACGGCAGGGATTACAACTTTTGCATTGGCGTTTGGAGATGAAAAAGCAGTCAACGTAGGGGTTACAGAACGCTCGGAGTTTCAGAAGCTGTATGAAGCCTATGATAAGTTAAACCAGAACTATTACAAGGACCTGGATCAGGACAAACTTGTAAACGGTGCGATCAATGGGATGATCGATAGCGTCGGTGATCCATATTCCGATTATATGAACGAGGAAGAGGCGAAGAAGTTCCAGGAAAGTATTTCTTCTTCGTTTGAAGGGATCGGAGCAGAAATTCAGGAGAAAGAGGGTTATATATCCATCGTATCCCCTATTAAAGGTTCCCCTGCAGAAAAAGCCGGCCTGCAGCCTAACGACATCATCACGAAGGTAGATGACAAAAGCATTCAGGGAATGTCTGTGACAGATGCCGTTCTTCTCATTCGTGGAGAAAAAGGCACAAAGGTAACGCTGACCATTCAACGTCCTGGTCAGGATAAACCGATGGAGGTCACCATCACCAGAGACGAGATTCCGATCGAAACGGTTTATGCAGAGATGAAAGATAATGGTGTAGCTGAAATCCAAATCACGAGTTTTTCAGAAAATACGTATAAAGAATTGACGGAAGCATTAAATGAAATGAACGATAAAGGCATGAAGAAACTCGTTCTGGATCTTAGACAAAATCCGGGTGGATTACTAGATCAAGCTGTCAAGATCTCAAATCTGTTTGTACCTGAAGGTGAAGTCTTATTCCAGGTGAAAGACAGCAATGGTAAAGTGGAAAAGTATGTATCAGAATCAGGTCAGAAGGTAGAAGTCCCTACAGCTGTCCTTGTGGATGAAGGAAGTGCAAGTGCTGCAGAAATTCTATCAGCAGCCGTAAGCGAATCCAATGATATACCTTTAGTTGGAACGAAGACATTCGGTAAAGGGACCGTCCAAACGGCAGAAACCTTCAAGGATGGTTCAAATATGAAGTTTACGACGGCTAAATGGCTGACGCCTAAAGGAAATTGGATTCATGAAAAAGGCATCAAGCCAGATGTAGAAGTGAAGATGCCTGATTATGCCCAACTTCCTTACATCAATCCAGACAAGGAACTAAAGGAAGAAGATTTATCAGATTCAGTGAAAACAGCAGAGCAGATGCTCGAAGCTCTGGCTTTAGATCCAGGGAAAGTAGACGGCTATTATGATGCAGATACAACGGCAGCCGTTAAGGAATTCCAAGGGGAAAACGACCTCGAAGTGACAGGCACACTGAACGGGGAAACCATCTTGAAGCTTATGACCGACCTAAGAGAAAAGCTGAAAGAAAACGATCCCCAATTGAAAAAGGCGATTGAAGTGTTAAACAAAGATCAATAAATCCAAGGTCTCAGGTGATTTCACCTGGGCTCTTTTTTTTGTCCGGCAGCAGCGGTCGATTGCCGAATTCGTTTCTGAATCCTCGTATAGAATGTTCATTCCATACCAACAATGAAAGTATATATGAGGTGATTCAATGAAAAAGATAGCGTTAGTCCTTTCAATCCTGCTTTCTCTCTTTGTGGCAGTGAGCTGTTCTCCCATTTGGAAGGATGAAGGAGTGCCTGTAGTTGACGAGGGCACTACCCCGAAAAAAGTATTAGAGAAATCCGATGGATCAGTGTTTCCTTTTACCCTTGATGAAAATAAGCAACCGGTCAACTTCCTTCTGATAGGTTCTGATCAGCGTAAAAATGAACCTGCACGGGCCGACGTATTAATGGTGGCTCAATACAAGCCAGAGTCGTCGGCCATTAAGATCATTTCAATCATGAGGGATACATTCGTCGAGATTCCCGGATATGAAAAGAGCAAGATCAATCACGCATATTCCTGGGGAGGGGAAGAATTGCTGGCTGATACGATACAAAAAAACTTCGATCTGGACATTCACCATACCGTTAAGATTGATTTCAAAGAGTTCATTAGTATGATGGACCTTGTATTTCCTGAAGGGGTACAGGTGACGGTAACAGAGCCGATGATCGCTCACTGGAATTGGTCGAGAGCACCAGGTGAAAACGTGCTGAAAGGAGAAGAAATCCTGCAATATGTAAGGTTCAGGGGGGATAGTCAGAACGACTTTGGGAGAGTGGAAAGACAGCAGGAAATCATGTCATTGGCAGAAAAGAGCCTGATGGAAAAGATGGAGACGGGTGAAGGGATGAAGACGCTTGTATCTCTCATCAGAGAGGGATTGAAAAACGTGGAAACCTCCACTCCCATAAGTGAAATCATGAAATATGGGATGTCTGTGATGCTGCATCCAATCGACAAAGTGGATACGCTCAGGATACCGGTTGAAGGAAGCTTTACTGATCTTAAGGCTGCCCATGCAGGACTGGTCCTCGATATAGATGAAGAAAAGAATCGGGAAGCCATCATGGATTTTCTTGATTCAAGTCACCATGAATGAAATTCAGAAGAATCAAGGTCCAGGAACGATTCAATCTTTTTCATTTTTTTTATGATCAATTCGTGCAGATAGCCTTTATATTTCTGATCTTCTGCCAGATCATATTCCGTATGAAGAATTTTTAAGTGCTCAAGGTGCTCCTTCAATGTTTTTTCATCGCTGTCTGACCCCCCTGACTGCACTTTCCGGAGAATGACATCCACTAATTTGTCGTGAGTGGCTTCAATCGTCTTGGTTCCTTGCCTGGCATAAATTGCTCCATACCGCAATTCCCCCCTCGTGACAATGGAAGTGTAAGGAACGTACCTTGGATCATAATCGATGATGAGGACTTGGAATCGTTTCAGGCTCATCAATGGATGGGTGCTTTCGGGAAAAATGAAATCTTCGGTGCGATAACGTAAATATTTAGGCAGCAGATGTTGAAGTTTATTATCAACATCTGCTTTATCGAGAAATTCTTCATCGGTCAGTCCTTTTAAATCGACTGATCCATCATCAAACTGCATTACCCCGATGATGATACATCCCCCTCCAGTATTGGATATGGCAAGGATATGTTTTGCCATCTTGGTGAATTCTATCCAATCGGACTTGAAATCCACATAATCTGTTTCGCCTGTATTATGAAGCAACAGATCCTTCAATGTTTCATGAGAAGGATTCTTCAGGAAATCTCTAAGTTTAAGCGGAACAATCTTCTCATAATACATGAATATTCCCACCTTTAACGGATTCTCAAGTATCAATACGACGGTACACAG
The DNA here is from genome assembly GCF_002563655.1 of Bacillus sp. es.034. Lineage (GTDB taxonomy): Bacteria > Bacillota > Bacilli > Bacillales > Bacillaceae_B > Rossellomorea. Next base: position 2,755,190 of record NZ_PDIY01000001.1, read on the forward strand.
CCATATTACATTCTATGCGTGAAAAAAGTGGATAACGCTCTTTAAACGAATAATTCTTCCCTGCCTATTGTCATCCATCGGCGATGTCCGTTGTGTTCCTATTCACTTTCTAATAAAATGTGTATAGGGATCAAAGGAAAGGAAGATTACATGAAAAAAGATGTCTATATATTATCCGGATTTCTTGGCAGTGGAAAAACGACTTTACTTAAACAATTGCTGAAATCCTTAAAGGATCATGATAAAAAACCCGCGGTGCTGATGAATGAATTAGGAAGTGTATCCATCGATAGTGATTCGGTTGAAGATGACACTGCATTACGTGAACTTCTTGATGGCTGTATTTGCTGTACCATTTCAGAAAAATTGGAGTCACAGCTGCAGGAACTTCTACTGAACGAAGACTTTGATGTACTGGTCATTGAAACTACGGGCGCTGCACATCCAGTTGAGGTGGTCGATTCCATTCTGTCCCCTCTGTTTGCCGATCGTTTTGAATTCAGGGGTATCCTCACGGTAGTGGATGGTCTTCAATGGCGGAACAGGGGGGACTTCAGTCCGGCTGTCTTACATTTGATGAGAGAACAAATCCGTCACGCCCAATACATCATTGCAAATAAAATGGACTTGCTGACTGAAATGGAGAAAGGGACATTCTCTTATGAACTACAACAAATGAATCAGAATGCCAAGGTGTTTTTAACGAATTACTCTCAAGTGTCGATGAAAGATATTCTTTCATTAAGAGCACCAAAAGAAACACTTACGTATGAACGAGCTTCCATAGGGGACCATCTGACTCTCCAGGCGGTCGTTTATACGTTCAACGGGAAAGTGAATGGAGAAGCCTTTGAAGAATGGGTGAAAAGCCAGCCTGATTCCATATACAGGATGAAGGGGTACGTCCCTTTGCAAGGAAGGACCTATCCAACGTTGTTTCAGTATTCATATGGGATGCCGCTCTTTATGCCCGGAGATATGAAATACCCCACCAACTTCGTCATAATCGGAGAAAATTTACATAAAGAAGAGATAGTACAGTCTTTACAGAAGATCGACATTACGGAGTAATTCATATCCATGAAATCAAACAAGTTTAAACCATTGACAATATCGAATAAAATGTTTATTATTTAATAGTTAACTTAGTGAAGTATTTATTGAGTGTAAGAAAGGTCGATTTTTAGTGGGAAAAGAATTGTTCGAGCTAGAAGGACTATTTAGGTCCGTGTTTAGAATGATGAAATCAGATATTCGAACCATCTTTGGAGAATTCATTTCAAATGGGGAATTCCGGGTGCTTCAACTCATCAGGGAAAATGGTGCACTGAAATCCTCGGAAATTTCAAAGCGAATGGAAGTCTCTGCAAGTCACATTACGTCCATAACAGATACACTAGTTGAAAAAGGGTATATTACAAGACAGCGATCCAATGAAGATCGTAGAGTCGTAGAGTTGGCCCTTACTCCTCAAGGGGTGGAAGTGCTGGCACAATGTGAAGAGAAGAAGTCGCACTATTTTCAGCAGTTATTCCAAACCTTCGAAAAAGAGGAGATCGAGCATCTGATCGAATTGTTTGAGAAACTGTTGAGTTCATCCGTCCGTAAGTAATTAACGTATTTCAAGATAATGTCCTGTAAATGTCACTGTTCTGCTTCAGAAACAGAGGTGTTCAGCCATATATTTAACAGGAATGAAAAAGGGTTGACCTTTAGATTGGTCATCCCTTCTATTATGCTCATTTACTTAAGTTGGTTAATTATTCATACTATAAATATTGAGGGAGACAGAGAATATGGAGCATTTAGAACATCGAAAAAAAGTACTGATCATGATTGCGATCATGTCGGCCATGTTATTCGCCGCATTGAATCAGACCATTGTGGGGACTGCGTTGCCAAAAATCATTTCTGAAATAGGAGGTATGGATTATTATAGCTGGGTATTCACCATCTTCATGTTAACCAGCTCCGTAACCGCCATATTGGTCGGTAAACTGTCCGATATGTACGGAAGGAAGCCTTTTATCTTACTTGGAATAGGAGTCTTCATGATTGGTTCGTTCTTAAACGGACTTTCCGCTTCCATCATACAGTTAATCATTTTCCGGGGGATTCAAGGATTCGGGGCCGGAATGATCATGTCCACCGCCTTTACTGCTGTCGGGGACTTATTCTCTCCACGTGAAAGAGGGAAATGGCAGGGGCTGATGAGCAGTGTGTTTGGTTTAGCCAGTGTATTCGGTCCGACACTCGGAGGTTGGATCGTAGATAATGCCGATTGGCACTGGGTATTCTGGGTATTCCTTCCGGTAGGATTCATCGCATTCGGGATGATTTATAAAATGTTCCCTTCCCAAGAACCTAATAGAGGTCTGAAAGTGGATTACCTGGGATCCATCATGCTGACTTTAACGATCATTCCGTTATTACTTGCCTTTACGTGGGGTGGAAACGATTATGAATGGGTTTCCCTTCAAATCATTGGACTACTGGCCCTCTCGGTTGTAGCACTGGTCCTTTTCATCATAACGGAGAAAAGAGCAAGTAACCCTGTACTTCCATTGCAATTGTTTAAAAATAAGATCTTTACCCTTTCAAATATCATTGGATTCATTCTCGGAGCCGGAATGTTCGGGGCCATTATGTATATGCCGTTCTTCATTCAGGGCGTAATGGGTACCTCCGCGACGAAATCCGGACTCGTGATGATGCCCATGACATTAAGTATGGTATTTGCCAGTACAATCGGGGGACAAATCATTACGAAGACAGGGAAATATAAGTTTCTAGCACTGATTGGTTTGTTCGTCATGAGTGGGGGTATGATCCTATTATCCTTCATGGATACGAATACGACCAACGCCAGAGCCCTTTTAAATATCATTATAGTAGGAACGGGACTTGGACTGAGTTTCCCCGTCTTTACGCTGACAGTTCAAAACGCAGTGCAGCATAAGTTCCTTGGTGTCGCCACGGCCGCCACTCAATTGTTCAGGCAAATCGGAGGGACGATAGGGGTAGCCATCATGGGAACCGTGATGAATTCTTCCATGACAACAAAGATGACAGAGAAAATGTCTGCAGTAAAAGACTCTCCATTACTGACAGATCCTAAAACGGCTGGAGTCATGAAGCAGCTTCAAGATCCACAGAACATCATGAACGGTGGGAAATTAAAGGAGCTTCAATCAACATTGCCACAAGAATTTCAAGGGATCTATGCATCCATCCTGGAAGGTGTCAGAGAATCATTGAGTTATGCGTTAACGAATGTCTTCTTTATTGGAGCCATGGTTCTCCTCGTAGGATTTGTTTTAACCTTCTTTATGAAAGAGATCCCATTAAGGATGTCAAATAAAGATGTTACAGAGGAAGAAAAGGAAACGGAGCTTAAAGAAGCTTCCAATCATTAAAAACTATTAATTAAAAAGAGGGTGACCGTGTCTGCTGATAGTAGCAGGCATGGTTACCCTCTTTCTGATTAGGACATTGTACTTTCTCCAAATTTCTTGAAGGTCATTTCATCCTCCACCAAGCCGCAAGCCGCACATTGAACTTTGAGTCCAGGTCCGTTGTATGCGAGGTGAAAGGGCTCGAGTTGATCTTGCTGGTAATTCTGGACGACTTCTCCGGAAGCAGGATCAAGTTTCACACTCTGAGGTACTTGTTGTATAATATTAAATCGTGTTCGATTCGTTTTACAGCTGGGACAGCGATAGGGTGTTGTCATTGATATCACCTTTCTTCGTTTTTTTTAGTATGGTTAAAGAATAAAGATTTTATGTAAAGGATGATTGAATATGTCAGTAGGGTTCACCGATTTGCTGATATCATACAGACAAATATGGAAAAACCGCATGTTAACAGACGATGCCGTTTCACCGGAACAAGTGTTGAAAGAAGCCATCAAACGTGAATTGGAAGATGCCAATAGTCACCCCAGGGTTCGAAAGTCCATTGAAGTTAAATATTATTTGGCCACTAAAAGAATTACTGAATCCAACTTGTCAAACAATGATAAAGTCCGTTTAATCCATTTACATATTGAAATGGCCGCACAATTAATGAAAGAACGGAATCTCTGATTACGAAGGAGAATGAGCAGTTTTCTTTCTTTTATACCTTAACGGGTATATGATGAGGGAAGATTAATGAAAAGGGTGATACCAGTATGCCTCTACTAACATTATTATTAGTCAGTATACTCTCATATATGATCTTTTATCGATATTTCCCCGTACGAACCAAACAATGGAATTCCCTTGATGTGACAGCAGAATATGTAGTGGTGGATGTCAGGGATTATCAGGACTCGTCCAAAGGAGATTGCGAAAAGGTCATAGCTTTGCCTTGTGGATACATCCGAAGATATGCAAGTGATATTCCAGAAGGGCATGTCATTGTGATGGGAAGCAATTTCGTCGAGTGTAATGTCGGTGTGAGACAATTGAAACGGCTCGGCTTCGATGTGAAAGGATACCTGATCATCGGTTTTGACAAAAAATGCAATGAATACCTTTCTTTGGGGTGAAATCCCCCTTGGTTTGAAATGTTAATGTAATATCCGTTACATTGGATGAGCTGCTAAAAACCTGTCAAGAATCAGATACCGGTAATAATTAGTTGCCGTATCCAAATCGTTCAGATGTTGGAAATGTAAGTAAATCATTTAAAAAGTGCTTTTCTCCCTACTAGAATCAGTGGTTACTATCTTACTAAATGAGAATTGTCTTTCAAAATAGAACAATTGATTACTAGTTACCAAGTTCTCCCGTAAATGTAACAAAAACAGGGTGGTATGATGAATGTGCAGCAAAGAACAACACATTCACTAAGGAGGAATTCATTTTTATGAATAAGAAAATGATGGTTTCAGCAGCAACAGCATTAACATTATTAGCAACTCCATTCGCAGCAGGTAAAGCTGACGCTGCAGCACCGTGTCCAGCACAAGATAAGGTCGCTCAAAAAGTGAACGCCTTTAAATATAATGGTAATCAAGAAGATCTAAACAAATATGTACAAGATGTTCTATCAAAATACCAAATCAACGGCCAAAACGTAAATGTACAAGAATTATTGAATGGACAGGCTCCAAAAGCAGAGGCGGCCGCACCTGCTCCAGCTAAGGAAGCACCAAAAGCGGAAGCACCTGCACCGGCAGAAGCACCAAAAGCAGAAGCTCCTGCACCTAAGTCCGAAGCTCCAGCTCCAGCTTCAAATGAGCAAAAACAACAATCGGAGCAAGCAAGTGAACAATCTGGTCAATTAAGCCAGTTTGAACAAAAAGTAGTGGAATTGACTAACCAGGAACGTGCAAAACAAGGTCTTCCAGCTCTTAAAGTAGATGCAGAATTAAGCAAGGTAGCACGTGAGAAGTCCCGTGATATGCAAGCAAACAACTACTTCTCTCACACTAGCCCTACGTATGGTTCACCATTCGACATGATGAAGCAGTTTGGTATCGAGTATAGCTCTGCAGGTGAAAACATCGCTATGGGTCAACAGACTCCTGAAGAAGTTGTACAGGCATGGATGAATAGTGAAGGTCACCGTAAAAACATCATGAGCTCAAACTACACTCACATCGGTGTGGGATATGTAGAGAACGGTAACTACTGGACTCAACAGTTCATCGGTAAGTAATTTCATGAATAGAAGCAGCCTCTCTTTGGAGAGGCTGCTTTTTTTAGTTTCCCTTAATCATATGATGCTATACGTCTTTTTTTTTTCATACCGTGGTGAACGAGTGGGGTAAGAGTTTAGATTTGCATTTCGTGATAATCATTCTTACTATTGAAATATAACGAGTGCGTGGAGTGAGTTTGATGAAAGAAGATAAAGTTGTCCTTATAACGGGCGGATCAAAGGGAATCGGAAGAAAGACCGTGGAGGAATTCTCTAAACAAGGATACAAGGTCATCCTGAATTATAGAAGCGATGATTCTTTAGTGGAGAAATTGGTTTCTGAATTAACTCAAACCCACTCCAATTCCATTATCCCGGTCAAGGGGGACATTTCTGTGCCGGAAGAATGTGAACGGATGGCATCAGAAATCTGGAATAAGGTGGAGAGCGTCGACATCCTGATTCACAATGCCGGGCCCTATGTTAAAGAACGAAAGTCTTTTTCAGAATATTCTCCTGAGGAATGGAATTATATTGTGAATGGGAATTTAAATAGTGTATTTTACTTATCCAGGTTAATGATCCCGAAGATGCGTGAAAAACAATGGGGGAGGATCATCACATTTGGATATGACAGGGTCGAATCAGCACCGGGCTGGATTTATCGTTCTGCCTTCGCTGCGGCGAAAGCGGGACTCGCTTCCTTTACAAAAACGATTTCTATCGAAGAAGCAGAAAACGGCATAACGGCAAATATGGTTTGCCCGGGTGACATAGTAGATGATTGGAAAGAAAGCGAAATCAGCAGTGCCAAAGAACAACATGATCCATATACACCGGTTGGTCGACCCGGAACAGGGGAGGATGTGGCGAGGGTCATTTCGTTCCTGTGTCAGGAAAAATCTGATTTCATTACCGGTTCCATCATTCCGGTTACAGGTGGTAAGGATGTCCTTGGAAAGGTATTTCATCAATAAAGAGCAACGGCAGCTGCAGTCCGTTGCTCTTTCGGTCCCTATTCTAATGACTATATTGTTTTCTGTATTTCTTTTGTATAAATAGGAGCCGACCTGACAATGTGATCGCGCCTGCCGTTAAGCCTGATGTAAGCCCAAGCCAGTAGCCGTATGGACCGAAAGTTGTGTAGTTCGCAAGAATATAACCCAATGGAAGGCCAATCACCCAATAAGATACCAGAGCCATGATAAAGGTGATATTGACATCCTTATATCCTCTAAGGGCACCTTGGACAGGGGCTTGTATCGCGTCTGAAAGTTGGAAGAATACGGCATACAATAAGAAATGAGCCGTTAATTCTAATACATATGCATCATCCGAGTAAAGATAGGCGATTTCAGAACGGAAGACGAGTAATATGATTCCATATATGACAGCCAACAGCAATGCAAAGCTGACGCCCATCCAGCTGTAAACCTTTGCATCCCGGAGCCTCTTGGCACCGACCTCAAAGCCTACGACGATGGTCAACGCCATGGAGATGCTCAGTGGGATCATATAGAGGAAGGATGCAAAATTGATCGCTGCCTGGTGAGCAGCAATGACCACTGTATCGTAATTGCTCATCAACAAAGTAACAGCTGAAAAAATGCTTACCTCGAAGAAAATGGATAAACCAATCGGTACCCCGATCACAAAGATTTCCTTCCACTTAGCAAGGTCAGGCTTATGGATGGTCCGGAAGATACTATATTGACTAAAAGGCCCTTTTGTATGGACGACCCAGAAGGCGATGAGTGTAATGAGCCAATAGGTGATGGCAGATGCAACACCTGCACCCACCCCTCCAAGTGCAGGGAGTCCCAACTTACCAAAAATAAGAAGATAATTGAAAACGACATTAATCGGCAGTGACATGAGAGTAATGAACATGGTCACCCTCGTCATCCCCAGGGCGTCGATGAATGATCTTAATACATTATAGATGAATAAGGGAATCATTCCGAACGAGAGGGCAATGAGATACTCCTTCGCCACAATGCGGACTTCAGGTTCTATATTCATCCCGTTTAATATCGGATTGAGGGCGAGTCCCCCAGTCACCATGACAATAAGGGATAAAGCGATGGCTGCATATACACCTTGAAGCACGGTATGGGGAACTTCCTTCTTATTGCCGCGTCCATTCAATTGGGCGACGATGGGCGTCACGGCCAAAAGGATCCCGCTTAATCCTGTAAAGACGGGAACCCAAAGGGAAGAGCCGATGGCGACACCTGCAAGATCAATGGGAGAATACTTCCCTGACATGATCGTGTCGAAGAAATTCATGGCAAACATTCCAAGCTGCGTGACAAGGATGGGGATTAGTATGATGGATAGTTGTTTGATCTTATCTTTCATTGTATGAGTTTCTCTCATTGGACGTACTCCTTCTGATGCCTTCAAATACAGCATGGTGATTTCACTATCATACTGTACCATATTTTCATGGGGATAGAGAGTGAAATATGCTCACGATCATCGCAGAGAGTTTAGGCGTCCATTACGGTCTGATATTCGGGTCCTATCATTATGAAAAGAATTTAGTTTTCAATTATTCGGTGTGCCAGTGACAATTGTCTTCGCCTGGGTTAAAAGGGTATCTTTTCTTTTTGTCAAATTTTCGTAGTTCTATCCCTCTTCTATTTTTGGTAAAGTGTATAATGGTTAGAGAGAAGGAAATTAGAATCTGAGTTAGGAGTTTATACATATGAAGAAACGTATATTATTTACGGGCGGAGGATCGGCGGGTCACGTCACGGTTAATACTGCACTGATTCCACACTTTGAAAAAGAAGGATGGGATATTACGTATATAGGGTCGGAAGATGGGATTGAAAAGGAAATCATCACCGAACAATTTCCCCATATCCCATACAAAAGCATTTCCAGCGGCAAGCTGAGAAGATATTTTTCTTGGAAAAACTTTTCAGATCCGTTTCGAGTGATGAAAGGAGTGTTTGACGCACTATCCGTCATCAGGAAAACGAAGCCGGACATCATCTTTTCCAAAGGGGGATTTGTTTCCGTCCCGGTCGTGATGGCCGCAAAGATGGCCAAAGTTCCTGTAGCGATCCATGAGTCCGATGTGACTCCGGGACTTGCCAATAAATTAGCCGTCCCATTCGCAACTAAAATTTTCACCACTTTCCCGGAAACGGTTCAATCCCTTCCGAGTGAAAAATCCTTATGCGCTGGAGCCATCATCCGCGAGGAATTATTCATGGGTGATGCCCGTGAAGGGAAGAGATTAACCGGTTATTATGAAGATAAACCCGTTTTGATGATCATGGGAGGAAGTCTTGGAGCAAGAAAAATCAACGAAGCGGTAAGAGGGAATCTGGAGGAGCTGCTCACTGCCTTTCAAATCATTCATATTTGCGGAAAAGGAAATGTGGATGAAAGCCTCGTACAAAAAGGGTATCGCCAATACGAATTCATCAAGGGTGAACTGCCCCATTACCTGGCGATGACGGATTTCGTGATCTCCCGTGCCGGTTCGAATTCAATCTTTGAATTCCTGGCTTTAAAGAAGCCGATGTTATTGATCCCCCTCTCCAGGGAAGCGAGCCGGGGAGATCAAATTCTCAATGCCAACAGTTTCGTGAAACACGGTTATGCGATAAAGCTGGAAGAAGAAGAACTGGACGAAAAGAGCTTCCTGGACGGTGTCAATGAGCTTAAGTCAAATCGCGACAACATGATCCGCAATATGGAAAAAGGTGAAAAAGCCTACACCATCCAGGATATGTACGATGTACTTTCGTCCATGTCCCGATAAAGAGTCATTGTAATCCCCCTCAAGCATATAGTATACAAATGGTTGAAGGGGAGAAGTGGAATGGCATATCAATATTCAAAAGGATGGTACCTTCAAGAACTTAAAAAGATGGGAATCAATCATCACCCATTAGAAAAAAGGAAATTGGAAAATTATAAAACATTCGTGGTGAGAAACCTCTATTTCGAAAAATTAGCTAAACAGAAATAAAATAGGAGCTTGAGTGTATCGGTGCTGATCTTACAAGGTAAAATAAGGCATCAATACATTCAGCTCCTATTTATTTAGCGGAATGATGGAGGGGAATTTGAACTTTTCATGGGATTTTCATTTAACTTTCATGTTTGGGGGTTATAGTAAACGTATAATTCTTAATGAAAATAGGAGAAAGTAAATGGAATCCAAATCGAAAGTCAGCCATCCATCCTTTTTATCGAAATTCATCCCGAATCCTAAGGAACGAAAAAATGTCATCTTTTATTTGGTATTAAGCAGCTGTTTAATAGCTGCAGGAATTCTCCTCATTTTCACTTACAGGGAATTCCTTATGGGAATGAATGAGGAATCCTACAAGGAATTTCTCAAACAATTCGGGTCCGCAGCAAGAATTATTTATTTTGTCGTCCTCAGTATCTTTCCTATATTCCTGTTAATGAAATGGAAAGGCTTGAAAGGGGTAAAGTGGAAGGATATAGAAATAAAACGTCTTGTCCAATTTGTAGGAAAGCTGTTGAGGAAATGGCACGTTCCCTTAGCACTATTGGCAACGGCAGGTGTCGTGTTACACGGGATTCTGGCCATCATCAGGGATTTCCAATGGGACTTCACCAATATTACGGGGATCCTTTCGAGTGTCGCTCTTTTCTTCCTTATAAGCATGGGATTCAAGCGCTTCAAAAGGAAGGACCGAGCGTGGCATTTAAAACTTGCCATCACCTTTACCGTATTTTTTATGATCCATGCCTCTTTTTAATCCAGCCTGACAAAAAAGGTTATCACAAAGGGTATAAACCTTTATGATAACCTTTTTCTGTTTTTTTAAGCTTCGAGCGCCTGCTCTTCTTCAGGCGACTGCTGAAGCTGATATAGATAGAGGGTGTACAAATCTTTCGGAATCTCATACAGATCATACACGTCTTCTTGAGCATTTAATTGATCATAGAGAGATTTCCTTGATTCATTTGCCTTTACGACATAAGGAAGCTTCTCTGCAGCCTTTTGTGAACGGGTATTCACCTTTCTGATTCTCATAAAAATGGTTTCCATTCCCAGCTCAAAAAATAACTCGGAAAAGAATGCATCCTTAGCCGGCTGGTTATACCCTTTGCCATGAAACGGCTTCCCGATCCATGTACCAAGGAATCCTGCATTTTCCTGGATGTCGAATAAATTAATCGTTCCGATAGGGTTGCCCCACTCGTCCAAAATCGTCCGGGAAATAAGTTCCCCGCGTTCTTCTGCTTCAATGGTTTGTTTTGTCAGGAAAAGAAGCTCCTCATAGGAATACGCCTTCTGACGCACAAAAGGGAAGACATCCGGGTGCACCATCAGGTCATAAAGTTCATGACACTCATGTAATTCACGTTTCTTGATCATAGTAGACCCTCCTTGAGGGCAGTCTACTTGCGTACGATCCCACCCTCGAAATTTTTAAATGGTAACTAAAAAATTTCGGGGTGGGAATCGAACCCACTAAGACCAGTCAAGAAACTGGTGGCGCACCTTTTGCCTTCCCTTCATTACAGTCGCTTAATATATGAATAAATCGCGTCTTTGTAATCGGAAATAAATTATCCATCTGTATCATATACGAAATATCTCAAAAAGGAAATAGGTAAAATGCTGATTTTTGAAGAAAATTTTTAACAAATTTCTACACGTTTTGATAAGCGATTTCCCCGTTGACGAAAGTCAACATAGGCTTTGCCATAAAGTGAAACGGGTGGTGGCTCCAAAGCACCAGATCGGCATCCTTATTTACTTCGATGCTGCCGATCCGGTCAGATACACCAAGGTTTCTGGCAGGAGCGATGGTGATCCCTTCCAATGCCTTCTGTTCCTCCAATCCTTCACGCACGGCAATCGCCGCACACATGTTCAGATACTGGATGGGTGTGTATGGGTGATCGGTTGTAACCGACACTTCGACACCGGCTTCCGTCAATTTCTGATAGGTGATCCAGCTCTTGTTCTTAAGCTCTACCTTCGAGCGTCTTGTAAACGTCGGACCGACAGAAACTTTTAAGTTCCTGCCTTTCAGCTCATCTGATATGAGGTGACCCTCCGTGCAATGTTCAATCCGGAGGTCGAGGTTGAATTCCTCAGCGAAACGCACTGCGGATAAAATATCATCTGCCCTGTGAGCGTGGATCCGAACAGGGATTTCCCGTTTTAAAGCGGAAACTAAAGGAGCGACTCTCAGTTCCTCTGGCTGGTCACAATATTTAGCAGAGAAAAAGGCTTCCCTGAGCATCCCCATGATCCCCATCCTAGTAATGGAATCATTGTTTCCATTGCTATGGATTCGTTTCGGATTCTCCCCTAAAGCGATCTTCAATCCGGAGGTTTCTTTGATAAGCATGGACCTGATGTTAGAACCATGTGTTTTGATCACCGCTGTGGTACCTCCGATCACATTGGCGCTTCCGGGCATGACATTCACGGTGGTGACGCCATATTTAAGGGCGTCTTTAAAGCCGGGGTCCAATGGATATACCCCGTCGAAGGCCCTGATATGAGGGGTCATCGGTTCGATGGTTTCATTGGCGTCGTTTCCTGCCCACCCTGTACCTTCGTCGTAGAGTCCTAAATGAGTGTGGCAATCAATGAATCCTGGGAAAAGGAATTTCCCCTGACAATCGTAAACGGAAGTGTGGTGGAATCCCTCCACGTCATGGGGGAATATTTGTTGGATTTTTCCGTCTTTTATGAGTAAAGCTCCATTATGAATAGGCTTGGATGTAATGGGATAAATGGTTACGTTTCTTAAAAGTATGGAATTCATCTTTTTTCCTTTCATGAGGCTTGTTTCCTTATTATTTTAAACAATTTCCAGTAAAAAAAGAAGTTAATCCATCCTTTTATTTCTTCTATTCGAATACATCAGATAAAAAAGGGTTGAAATGACAGCTATTAAACTGAGGGGTTTAATATAGCGCGTCCCGATGACTTCAATATGCTCCCAGTGTGTACCGAGTTCCATCCCGATGATCATAAACAACAATGTCCAGGGCAGCATGGCTGCAAAAGTGTAAAGAGTGAATGTAGAGAAGGGCATGCGGCTTATGCCGGCGGGTATACTGATCGCGTGCCGGACGATCGGTATGAAACGTGCCGTGAAAATGACGATCGTTCCGTGCTTCTCAAACCACTTCTCTGCAGCAAGTATATGCTTTGAATAAATAAACAGATATTTTCCGTATTTTTCAAAAAACGGTCTGCCTCCATAGTACCCAAGCCAATAAAGAAATAACTGAGCCACGGTCCCGCCGACGACACCGCTGATGAAGGCCCCGATAAACGTGAGTTTGCCGGCGGTTACCATGAAGCCTGCATAGCTTAGGACAAGCTCGCTTGGGATGACTTCAATCATGAGTGCGAGAGAGATTCCCGCATATCCCAAATCCGTTAAAAATGTAAGGATGTGTAAAATCCATTCATGGTTCATATTTTTCCTCCTACATGAATCCTGAGTATTGAAGAATGAGAATCAAGAGCCCCAAAGCCCAAACGTAATAGGAGAATATTTTCAGAGAGTGCTTCTTTAAGAAATTCACCATGGTCATAATGGCGAAATAGCCGAATACTGCAGCGCTGACTGTTCCGATGGCTAAACTTGTGAAGGGGATCGCTTCAGCCCCGCCACCGATCATTTCTTTTCCTTGAAGCACGATACCTCCCAATATGGCAGGGGTAGAAAGGAGAAAGGAGAAATAGGCTGCAGTCTCTCTGTCCAATTTCCTGAATAATCCTGCCGCTATCGTTAAACCGGACCTTGAAAGGGCGGGGAATATGGCAGCCGCTTGGAAGCTCCCGATCACCAAGGCATCTGTATACGAAAGATCATCCAATTTCTTGTAGCCGTTCTTCACGCCGTCAGCGACATACATAATGCAGCCTGTCACAAGAAACTCCCAACCGATGGTGGCCCCTGTCTTTGAAATGGCGTCAAAATAGTCTTCGAACATAAACCCTATAATCACTGCAGGGATGGTCCCTATGATGAGGATCCAGGATAATTTACTGAATGGATGCCTCAGCATGTATAAAAGTTCCTTCTGATAAACGACAAAGACGGCGATCAAAGTACCGATATGAAGCATCGTATCCAGGAATAACCCGGCTTCCTCCAAACCGAAAGCAAGCCTCCCGAGATAGAGATGCCCGGTGCTTGAGATGGGAAGAAACTCTGTTAACCCTTGTATAACGCCCAGTATAAAGGCCTCGATTTTGTTCATATTCATCACTGCCTTTCTGCAAATACTCTAAGGACAAACTCCTCTTCTAAACGTATATTCCAATTCGGCACATTTCATGAGGGTTGTCATGAAGAAACAAAAAAGACCCCTTAAAGAAAATCTTAAAAATGGGTGAAACTTTATGAATGCAAGGACGTAAATATAGATGAGGATACAATCAATAAGGAGGAATTGACATGCCGGCAAAAGATGAAAGAATGATGGCAGCTCTTATCTATATATCAAGCTTTTTTACCGTATTCATCGGTCCACTGATCATTTGGCTTATTAAAAAGGATGAATCGGAGTTCGTGGACTTCCATGGGAAGGAATACTTGAACTTTCTCATTTCGTATGCAGTTTATGGATTTGTAAGCAGCATTCTCATGGTGGTATTAATCGGATTTGTGTTAGCTCCCATCGTAGGGCTGCTGGCGCTGATCTTCACCATCCTGGGTGCGGTAAAGGCATATGAAGGTGACTATTACAAAATCCCGACAGTTTTTCGACTATTGAAATAAACAAAGTTCGAACTCATGAGAATCATGGGTTCTTTTTCTTTCCTGGATACAAAATAGAGGAATGAAAAGTTGACAAAACGTTCATTAACTTTATAATTTTATCAAACTATCATCTCTAAAAAGGAGAATGCATCCCTATGACGAGGATTGATAATAAAGTAAGACTGCTGAAGCTAATGAGTATTTTAAAAGACGAAACGGACGAGGATCACGAGCTGAACCTGGATGACATCATTCACCGTTTTAAACAGGCATACGGATCGGATTTGAAACTTAACAAGAATTCCTTAAAGGATGATCTGGATCATCTCATCCGCCATGGATTCGATGTGACCATCAATCAGGAAAAAGATGGTCTTCCTAAATATTACAGTCATCAATATCGATTGTTCGAGTTATATGAACTCCGGATGCTCATGGATGCGGTTGTATCTGCCAAATTCATTTCGAAGAAGGAAACGAGGCAGCTGACAGGGAAGATTAAGCAGCTGACAAGTAAGCAACAAGGGAGGAAGTTACATAATGAAATCCAAATCGACTCTTCCATTAAAAGTGAAAGTCCTTTTATTCGCCGCACCATCCATGATATCCATGAGGCAATTGCAGAACGAAGGTTGATCACCTTCCAATATGGACGGTATGATGTCAACAAACAGTTTAACCTCAGTCATGAGGGCCGGCTGTATAAAGTGAAACCGTATGCTCTTGCGTGGGCGAATGATTTTTACTATCTGATTGCTTACTATTTCGAAGCGGACGAAATACGTCACTACCGGGTTGATCGACTGCGTAATGTTGAAGTGCTTTCGGAAACCTATCCATATGAAGGCTTTGATGTATCCAAATACGTTCAGTCAACCTTTCAAATGTTTGCCGGAGATGAAGAATGGATCAAGATTAAGTTTCATAACAACCTCATCAATGTGATGATTGATAAGTTCGGGAAAAATGTCCATGTCCAAAGGCACGGCGAGGACCATTTTATTTTATCGACCAAAGCCCGGGTAAGCACCGGTCTCGTAAACTGGATCTTCACATTTGGAAGTCAGGCTGAAGTGATCTCTCCTCCCTCCCTCGTGGAAACCGTCAAAGCAGAAGTGAATAAACTGTATACTTTATATGAAGAGAAATAACGCGCACCGAGCCCCTAAAATGAGAAGGGGCTCGGTGTTTTTATAATTACAAAAAATTTTTCATTAAAAAGTGAACGATTTTTTCTTTCTGCCGTCTTATAGTTGAAAAAGGTAAGGGAGGAAGAAAAAATGAACGAATTACAACAATCGTTACAAGCAATCAATTGGGGACTTATTGCTCCTGTTATCGTTATTCAGCTCATTCTTATGGTGGTGGCAATCATTGACGTAATCAGAATAAAATCCACAAATGGCCCCAAATGGCTTTGGGTATTAATCATCATTTTCATTAATATTGTTGGACCGGTCATCTACTTCATTTTCGGAAGGAGACAGAATGGATGAATGTTTTGGAAGTATCGTCTTTAGAAAAGAGGTATAAGGAAAAGCTTGCAGTGAAGGATATCTCCTTTCAGTTGAAAGGTGGGGCTTGCACTGCCTTGCTTGGGCCGAATGGTGCCGGCAAAACGACAACTTTAAATATGCTGGCAGGATTAATTAAACCAACCGCGGGGACGATCATGGCTCCTGATTCCCCTGATGATATCCGTGAAATAATCGGATGTCTGCCTCAATATCCCGCCTTTTTTGAGTGGATGACCGGAAAGGAATTCCTGATTTTCTCCGGTGAAATTTCAGGAATGAAGAAGGGGGACGCAGAGAGACGGACAGAAGAACTGATCCCTTTAGTCGGTTTGGAAGATGGGAAGAATCGGAAGGTGGGTCAATACTCCGGCGGGATGAAACAAAGGCTTGGAATCGCTCAGGCTCTCATTCATAATCCTAAGCTCATCATCCTTGATGAACCGGTATCAGCACTTGATCCATTTGGCAGAAGGGAAGTTCTTGACTTATTAAAGGAGTTAAAAAAGGATACGACCATTCTATTCTCGACCCACATATTAAATGATGCAGAGCAAATATGTGATGATGTCCTTTTTCTTCATGAGGGCGTGCTGATTGAGCAAGGGGCGATCGAGGAAGTGAAGGCAAGGCACCGTAAATTAAGGTTGACTTTGCATTTCAATGAGGATAGCCATAAGTATACTCAAATCTTAAAGGAAAAAGAGTGGATTCATAATATGATGTCAGACGGGAAGCGGCTTTCCTTTGAGGTGTTTGATCTGGACCGGGACAGAGCAAAGGTTTTTACAATGATCACTGAGTATGGATGGGGTGTGACCAAATTTGAAAGTAGTGAACAAAGCCTGGAAGAGGTCTTCATGGAGGTGATGAAAAAATGAAAATCGGTTGGGTATTATTCAGAAAAGAAATGCTCGAGCTCATCCGTAATTATAAAATGATCTGGATGCCAATCGTTTTCATTCTATTTGGTTTGAAGGAGCCATTATCGGCCTATTATATGCCGGAAATATTACAATCAGTAGGGGACTTACCAGACGGCACGGTCATATCCATACCGACCCCTTCAGCAGGTGAAGTACTTCTGTCCATCATGAATCAATTCAGCACAATGGGTGTCCTGGTCATCGTATTGGGATTCATGGGGACGGTGGCAGGGGAAAGGAAAAGCGGTAACGCAATAATGGTACTTGTGAAACCTGTTCCATACAGTGCGTATATATACTCCAAGTGGTCAGCTGCACTAGTGCTTGTGTGGGTGTCATACACCCTAGGGATGCTATCGGGGTTGTATTATATCCATCTGTTATTCGATGGAATCGATTTATACACATTCATACAGGGGTTCCTGGTTTACGGCCTTTGGCTTACTTTTATCATGACATTGGTGATTTTCTTCAGCAGCCTCGTACAAACACCGGGTCTTGCTGCATTTTATACAATCGCATCGACCATGCTGATCACCTTCTTCTCAGGATATATGACAAAAACATTAAAATGGTCGCCGGGGCAGTTGACCAACTATGTAAACGATCTGATCCTTCAGGACCGGTGGACAGAAAATCTGTCAGGAACACTCTTCTTGACCCTGATCATATGCCTGACCATCCTCATCATCACCCCGGCCCTCTTCAGAAAAAAAGAACTGAGCTGACGTCTTCTCGTCAGCTCAGTTCGTAATAGGGACGGACCTCTTGTATGAGTAGAAAAGGGTTTCATGGATTTATGTCGAATGGTGGTAGAAGAAGGAGGATGATAGAATATGACCCATCGTGCTGGCATCATCCTCATTGAAAATGGCAATCTGGCAGTTATAAAAAGAATAAGAGAGGGCTGTATATATTATGTGATTCCAGGGGGAGGTATGGAGGAAGGGGAAACCGAAATGGAAACGGCGGTTCGGGAAGCGGAGGAAGAACTGGGAATCAACGTCTCAGAACTGAAACTCGCGTTGACCTTCAAGCAGATTAATACACATTCCTATTATTTTGTGGGAAAATATAATGGCTTATTTGGCTCAGGAAAAGGTGAAGAATACGATTTTACCAGGGATAGAGGGCATTATATTCCCTGCTGGATCCCGTTGGAGAAACTGTCCGGGGAAAAATTGTACCCTCTTGAAGTAAAGCAATTTCTATTACAGCAAAAGGCAGGTGATAAAGTCGATGATGATTAATGAAACCGGACTTGTCCTCGAAGGTGGCGGAATGAGAGGAATATACACGGCGGGGGCCTTGGAATTTTTCTTGGAGAACGGAATTGAATTTCCTTATGTCATCGGGGTATCGGCAGGTGCATGCAATGCCGCGTCTTATTTGTCCAAACAAAACGGCCGCAATAAAAAGGTGAATGTGGATTTTATCCGCGATCCTAAATACTTATCATGGCGGAACTACTGGAAAACGGGTGAATTATTCGGGATGGACTATGTCTTTGATGAAATACCGAATAAACTGGTCCCCTTCGATTACAAAGCCTTTCACTCCAACCGAACGGAATTTGTAGTCGGGACAACCGACTGTCATACAGGAAAGCCTGCCTATTTCTCAAGGAAGGATTATGGAGAGGACCTTCTCACGATCATCCGCGCATCAAGCTCTCTTCCATTTGTGGCTCCGATTGTTGAATTTGCTTCCCGTCACCTCCTTGACGGGGGTATAAGCGATCCGGTTCCCATTGAAAAAGCCGAGCAGGACGGATTCAAAAAAAATGTGGTCATCCTGACCCGGAATAGGGGATATTATAAGAAGCCTTCAAGATTTTCTTTCCTGGTGAGAAGAAAATATCCTCAATATCCAGAGTTGCACAAAACGCTGATGAACCGTTATATGCGTTATAATCAAACGATACAGGAGATAGAAAGAAAAGAAAAAAATGGAGAGGTATTGATCATCCAGCCCCAGCATCCACTTAAAGTAAGCCGGATTGAAAAAAATCCTCAAAAACTGGACGAATTGTACTGGCAGGGCTATCATGACGCAGAATCAAATTGGAAGCAGTTAGTCGATTGGAATCAATCAGGGAAGCTGGTACATTCATAAAACATCAGGGATGAATAGAGCCACTCCTTTGTGAAAGAGTGTTCTGTTCATTTCCCCCCGTTTTCCTGACAAGTGGTCTTTTTACGGATTTTTTACATACATATGATAGAGATTCCTTGAAAGGACGAGCATTCTATGAACCTCTATCAAATATACAAAAATGAACAATATACGTTGCTTTTTAGAAGTGTCATGTATTTTCTCATTGGTGTAGGGATGCTTGTAGTGACACAGCAATTATATTATTTTCCCCTGCTGATCTTCATCCCGGCGTTTTCAAATCTATATCTCAGCAATAGCCTGAAAAAGGAACTTAAGAAGGCAAACCGTCTGTATTATGAAAAGATGCCTGTATCCGAGCATTCACTTGTAGGGGTCCATACGAAGGAAGGCTCCTATTACTTAAAAACGAACGGTTGGTCCCACTATTTTATTCAACGTACATCCATGATCAATAACCCAAAACAATACTTGTTTCACAGAAAGCATAAACTTCCGCTGTCATTTTCGAAATGGAGCAGGACCATAAAAATCGATCATCCTGAGAGAAGAATGATGTTTCAATTGAAATATCAAAGTGCCACCGCCATCGAATGGCAGAATGAAGGTGGGGATACGATCCTCATATATAAAGGGAACAAGAGATGGATCTTGAATTATCAAGAAAAAAATTATCTATCCTTACAAAAAGGGTACCTCCCCCAAAGTGTTCAACGGCTGTTCGATTCCCACCACAGTTACGTATCATTTTACGAAACGTATAATGATGACTTGGACTGGCTGCTGATCTTTCTTTGGTATGTAGACAGTGATTATTTTCTTACATCGTAGCTCATTCATTTGGGTACATTAATTATGAGAGAATGTAACACATAGGTAAGATACATGCTTCTAATCATATAGAGGCATTTTTTCATTCCATAATTTCATCACCCTGTATTCTAAAAATTAGGACAAAAATCTTATTTTAGTTCGTCTTACATGATTTTATTTATGAAACTATGATAGAATAATGATAATCGAATAGGTTTCCTTCGGGGCAGGGTGAAATTCCCTACCGGCGGTGATGAGCAAATGCTCTTAGTCCGTGACCCGGCTAATACATATTAGACGGTGGATTTGGTGAAACTCCAAAGCCGACAGTGAAAGTCTGGATGGGAGAAGGAACGGCAGCATTTAGTTGATGGATAGGATAGGAGTCCGGCCAGTGTTTATGGATGATTTTTCCTTTCTGGAACATTGAATCAAATGCTTTATTTAGTCATGCCAACTTCCCCCAAGTAAATCGTTACTTGGGGTTTCTTTATTTCTGAATAGTATTTTTGATAGAAGGGGGGTACATCAATTGGATCATACCCATTATATGAAGCTTGCCATTTCAATGGCAGAGGCAACCCTTGGCCAGACCTCGCCTAACCCTGCGGTAGGGTGTGTAATGGTCAAAAATGGGGAAATTGTCGGGATGGGTGCTCATTTGAAAGCGGGAGAAGGACATGCAGAAGTGAATGCCATTAAAATGGCAGGACATAAAGCAAAAGGAAGTGACATTTACGTTACCCTTGAGCCTTGTTCCCACCATGGGAAAACACCTCCATGCTCTCAAGCATTGATTTCAAGCGGGGTAAAGCGAGTCCATATCGCCACCCGGGATCCCAATCCCCTAGTGGCCGGGCGTGGCATTCAACAATTAAGGGATGCAGGCATTGAAGTAGTGGTGGGTGATCTCGAAGAAGAAGCCCGGGACCTGAATAAGCATTTTTTCCACTTCATTCAAAATGGTACCCCATATGTCACGCTTAAAACAGCGGTTACACTGGATGGTAAAACCGCATCGGCTTCGGGAGACAGTAAGTGGATTACATCCGAAGCCTCAAGAACCGATGTCCACTATGATCGTCACAGGCATGACGCGATATTAGTAGGAGTCAATACCGTCATTCAAGACAACCCACACCTTACCACCCGTTTGCCCCAAGGTGGAAAAAACCCCATTCGAATTGTATTAGATACTTATTTGCGTACACCGATCCACTCTCATGTCGTAGAGGATCTAGAAAGCAGGACCATCATCTTTACAGGCAGTTCGGTCAAAGAAGAACAAAAGAAGCCCTATATCGATCGGGGATGTGAAATCATTTCCCTTACCGATGAAAAGATAGGGATTCGAAATGTCCTGAAAGAACTGGGTTCCCGTAAGATTGCTTCCCTATATGTAGAAGGTGGTTCGACTGTACATTCCGCTTTCCTAGAGGAAAAGGCTTTTCAGGAAATGGTTATATATATGGCTCCAAAGCTTGTTGGTGGAAGTACTGCCTTCACGAGTTTTGGAGGAAAAGGATTTCCGACCATTGCAGAAGGATTGGAAATGGAGATTGCCCATCTGGAACGTGTAGGACAGGATATTAAAATTGTCGCACGGCCAAAACGGGAACCTTTGTGAAGGGGGGAAAAGGATGTTTACTGGAATCATTGAAGAAATTGGAGCAATCGAACAGATGAAAAAGTCTTCCTCTTCCATGGAATTGACGATTGCAGCGAGTCGCATTCTCGAAGATATCCATATCGGGGACAGCATCAGCGTGAACGGAGTTTGTTTAACCGTCACCTCATTCAGCTCCAGCAAGTTTCAGGTTGATGTCATGCCCGAGACGTTTGAAGGGACCACCTTACGGACCCTTACCCGTGGTTCGAAAGTGAACCTGGAAAGAGCCATGGCGGCAAACGGTCGTTTCGGCGGTCACTTCGTCAACGGTCATGTAGACGGGGTCGGTACCATCGGGAGAGTGGAAAAAGTGGAAAATGCATGGTATATGGACATTACCATCCCGGAACATCAGAGCCATTTGTTCATCATGAAGGGCTCGGTTGCAATAGACGGCACCTCCCTTACTGTGTTTGGTGTGAAAAATAATACCATTACGATTTCCCTCATCCCTCAGACGAGAGGGGACACGGTCCTTGGTGGAAAAAAAGTAGGGGATCTTGTCAATATTGAATGTGATGTAATGGCGAAATATTTTCATCGTTTCTATGAAGCAAAGGAACAGTCTAAGAGGACTTCAAGCAGCATCAGCTATGATTTTTTATCTCAAAACGGGTTCGCTGACTAAGAGGAGGGGTTGCCCCATGTTTAATAAGATTGAAGAAGCTCTGGAAGACCTAAAGGCAGGTAAAGTCGTCATCGTAGTGGATGACGAGAACCGTGAGAATGAAGGAGATTTCATTGCCCTGGCGGATAAAGCGACTCCTGAAATCATTAATTTTATGGCTAAAGAAGGAAGAGGCTTGATTTGTGCCCCTATAACGGAGGAAATAGCACATAAACTGAAGCTCTCTCCGATGACAATGTCAAATACTGACCCACATGGCACAGCCTTCACCATTTCGGTTGATCATAAATCGGCAACGACCGGGATTAGTGCATTTGAAAGGTCGACCACCATACAGGAATTGTTGAACGAGAATTCCATTCCGGAGGACTTTAAACGGCCTGGACATGTATTTCCCCTTATCGCCAAAAATGGCGGGGTTCTAAAACGTGCTGGCCATACAGAAGCAGCCATCGATCTGGCTGTTCTGGCAGGTGCACAACCATCCGGCGTCATCTGTGAAATCATGAATGAAGATGGAACGATGGCAAGGGTGCCTGAATTAACGAAGCTCGCTGAAAAATGGGATGTTAAGATCATTTCCATTGAAGATTTGATCAGATATAGAAGAAAAAAGGAAATGCTTGTGACAAGGGAAGTGGAAATTGAGCTTCCAACTGAGTTTGGAAACTTCAAAGCGGTTGCTTACACAGAAAACCTTACAGGAAAAGAGCATATCGCCCTTGTAAAAGGAGAATGGGCAGAGGGGGAGGATGTACTCGTGCGTGTACACTCCGAATGCCTGACAGGGGACGTTTTCGGTTCCAATCGTTGTGATTGTGGCCCACAGCTCGCTACAGCCCTTACCCAGATTGAAGAAGAAGGAAAAGGTGTCCTGCTCTATATGAGGCAAGAGGGCCGCGGAATTGGATTAATAAACAAGCTGAAGGCGTATAAGCTCCAGGAAGAAGGCTATGACACCGTGGAAGCCAATCAGAAACTGGGCTTTGGTGACGATTTAAGGGAGTATGGGATCGGAGCGCAGATTCTGAGAGATTTAGGTATAACCAGGATGCGTCTATTGACCAATAATCCGAGAAAGATCGCCGGGATCAATGGATACGGCTTAGAAATCGCTGATCGGATGCCGATCCAGATGCCTGCGAAATTCGAAAATGAAAAGTATTTAAAAACCAAGCACACTAAGCTCGGACACTTACTTAAATTTTAGGAGGAAATACCAATGAAAACCATTTATGAAGGAAATTTAGTAGGATCAGGATTAAGAGTGGCCATCGTCGTTTCACGTTTTAATGAATTCATCACATCCAAGCTACTGGGAGGAGCGGAAGATGCCCTGAAGCGACACGGCGTGGAAGAAGGAAATGTCTCCGTCACCTGGGTCCCTGGAGCATTTGAAATTCCCATGATCGCCAAGAAACTGGCTCGTTCTGGTAAATATGATGCCGTTGTGACACTGGGAACGGTCATCCGCGGAGCAACCGCTCATTTTGAATACGTAAGCGGAGAGGTTGCTAAAGGAGTGGCCAATCTTAGCCTGCAGGAAGACGTACCCGTCATATTCGGGGTCTTGACGACTGATACAATCGAACAGGCAATCGAGAGAGCCGGCACAAAAGCCGGGAACAAAGGATGGGAAGCAGCGGTCTCAGCCATCGAAATGGCCAATTTGATCCGTGAAATAGATAAATAAGGATTGTGACGAGTCTCCTAATTTGGAGACTCGTCTTTTTGAGTGACGGACCTCACTAAAATACATGTTGGCAAACGTCAGACCTTTTGCTAGAATAGTATTTTGTGGCTCCCCTTTATAGAGGGACGAGCGGGTAGGGAGAGGGCAGTTTTATAGGAAGATTATATGAAAGCACGTGGAGGTATTTTTCAGTTAAAGGATCACGGTACCACGATGAAACAGGAGATGATGGCAGGTGCGATCGGTTACTTTACGATTGTCTACATCATCGCTGTAAATGCTTTAATTCTTTCTGAAGCTGGGATTCCATTTGAAGGGGCAGTCATGGCAACGATACTTGCTTCCTTCGTCGGGTGTTTGGTGATGGCCTTTTGGGCAAATGCGCCGATCCTTCTGGTTCCAGGCATGGGAATTAATGCAATGTTTACATTCACCCTGGTGAAATCGTCGGGCCTTTCGTGGCAGGAAGCATTAGCTGTCATAGTGATTTCAGGAATACTCTTTATGATCATTGCATTTACAAAGCTTTCTAAAGTATTATCGGAAGCCATCCCCAAAACATTGAAAGAAGCCATCACTGTAGGGTTAGGGATGTTTTTAATGTTTATCGGTCTTGAAAAAGGCGGTCTCATTCAAAGAGGCGACAGTGCCATCATCATGATCGGTGATTTTGGGGAACTAAAGGTGTTGGCCACAGTGCTGACATTCCTGGTGACGATTTTTCTTTTTATTCGCAATGTAAAAGGTCAATTTTTATGGAGTATCGCTTTTGGTACAGTGCTGGGGTTCATCTTTGGGATTGAGCCTTCCATTCAATCAAGCTCGTTCCATCTGAGTGAATACAGTCAGGTATTTGGACAAATATCGTTTAGTGCCATTATGGAAATTCCGTTTTGGATTGCGGTTTTTTCCGTCACGATGGTGCTGGTATTTGAAAACATCGGTCTCGTTCATGGTCATACGGATATGATCGATCAACCGCATAAATATTCTAAAGCCTTTCAAGCAAATGCTTTTTCCGCATTCACATCAGGATTTTTCGGAACGAGTCCGACAGTCTCGACGGTGGAAAGTGCAGCAGCCATGACGGCAGGCGGCCGGACTGGATTGACAAGCCTGACTACGGGTGTATTATTCTTAGGATCTGTGTTGTTCATTCCGTATTTAAAATGGATTCCGGATCATGCCATCGCCCCGATACTTATTATCATCGGAGGGTTGATGATTCAAAATATACGACATATGGATCTTCGTGATCTGACAGAGGCGTTTCCCGCCATTTTCATCATCGCGATGATTCCGTTTACGTACAGTATCGCAGACGGAATCGCAATCGGATTTATTCTGTATCCCGTATTAAAATTGGCTACAGGGAAAGCACGGGAAGTTTCCATTCCTCTATATATCATCGCTGCGCTGTTTCTGATGAATTTCTTTGTTCATTCGATTCATTAAAGCGATTAAAAACATTAGCAAAAGAGGCCCATCACCTTAGTGATGGGCCTCTCTGCTTTATTACTGTTGGGGGCTTCGCTTCCTTATTTTACAACTAATGTCAAATTACGTAGACTTTCCGCATATTTCTTGTTACTATTAAAGAAAAAATATGAATCTTTTTAACTATTTTTCCAAATGTTGAACAGGAACGCAGGAGTGATTTTGATGGAAGTATTTGTAGCCCGGCAACCAATTTTTAATCGTAATCAAGAAACGGTGGCGTATGAACTTCTATACCGAAACAATGAAATCAATATGTTTCCATCGATTGATGGGGATCAGGCAACCGCAGATGTCATCATTAACAGCTACTTGAATATCGGATTGGAAAGCCTTTCGGCAGGCAAGCCTTGTTTTATTAATTTCACAGAGAATCTCCTAAGACTGAGGGTCCCTACTTATTTTAATCCGAGGGAGATCGTTGTGGAGATTCTCGAAAGTGTGGTTCCGGGGCCAGATGTGCTGGTCGTTTGTCAGGAATTAAAAAGCTTGGGGTATAAGATTGCGTTGGATGATTTTATATTCAATGAATACAATCCATATTTCAGGGAATTGATGAAACTGGCGGATTATGTAAAGGTGGATTTCATGAATACGACTGACACGGAGCGGGGAAGCATTGAGGTTCTTTCTAATGTACTGGGCTACAGTCTTCTTGCTGAAAAAGTGGAAACCGAGGACCAATACGAGGAAGCGTTGAGGAAGGGATATCACTTCTTTCAGGGCTATTTCTTCAGTAAGCCGAAGATCATCGCCACTCAGGATGTACCGACTTATTTTCATTCGTATTATACCATCATACAGAGCCTGGAAATGACGGAGCCGAACATTGAAAGGATCAGTCAATTGATCGAACAGGATCTTTCCCTGTCATATAAGTTATTGAAATTGATCAACTCTCCCGCTTACCGTCCCAAGCATAAGATTCATTCCATCCGTCAGGCCATTGTTCTGTTAGGTCTTGTGGAAATCAAGAGATGGATCTACATTTTGGCAGTCAGGGAACAGGTGGGGAAGAAGAGACAATTGGACAATGAAGTGATTACATTATGTTTATCGAGGGCGAAGATGTGTGAGCTGCTCGCAGAAAAGCACAACCGGGCATCCAGTAAATCTAGTTACTTCCTGACGGGTATGTTTTCCTTGATGGATACGATCCTCTCCATGCCGATCGATCGCATCTTGATGGATTTACCTTTGGATGACGATATTTGCAATGCTTTAACGGGGTCCCGTAACGACCTTAAGAAGATATTGGAACTCGTCGTCTCCATTGAACAGGCGAACTGGACAGAAATCGAAATGAAAATGACAGAATTGAAGTTAACCAAAAGGGAAGTGATGGAGAGTTATCATCATTCCTGCAAGTGGACGGAAGAGCTTCTGAATCATGAAGTGACCGAGATGACATAATGCTACCACGCAGGTTTATAATCCCCCGGGGTAAGATATGTTCTCTGGGGTTTGATATACCGTTTCAATTCCATGAGCAAGAGCCGCTGCAATTGCTTAGAATAAATCTGACTGCCCACATCTGCAGGGAAAGGGTAGATTCCGATCGTATTGAAACGCACCCGAAAGAGACCTTCATGGACGAGGTCTTTTTTGTCGTTGAAGATCCTGGCGAATACAGTCACATCCCTTGACTCATATTCATCCGCTGCTTCTTCCACCTTATGGACTTGAAAACGAAAACGGTATTCTTCCTTCATCATCATCACCCCTTCTATTTTCTCGAAATGATCAACATAATTCAACTATGAACATGTCTTATTTTTTTTAAATGAGGGGAAGAGGATTGCGTAATGAGCTTGTTTGTGGCAAGCTAAGACTATTATGAATAGTTTACTAGTAAATTAGCGTGGAGGGATTCACGATGGACTTGGATCTAATAAAATGTCATGGCTCTGGAAATGACTTTTTACTTATTGATGAAATGACGAATGGATATGATTTTACCGAAGAAGCCAGACAAAACCTTGCCCTGGCCTTATGTGATCGTAAGTCGGCCTTCGGGGCAGATGGGATCTTGTTTGTATTATCAAGTGAAAATTGCGATGCCAGAATGCGGGTCTTCAATGCAGATGGTTCAGAGGCCTCGATGTGTGGAAACGGCCTGCGATGTGTCGGTCGCTATGTATGCGAGCTGCTGGATAAAGAGACCATCATCGTTCAAACGATGAAGGCGGATCTTCGCGTGTCTACACAGGAATCCATTTTCGAAAACATCCCGACATACAATGTTGAAATTTCCCCTGTCCTTTTTCAGCTGGATCAACTGCCAATGAACATTGACCGTGCAACGTTGGTGAATGAAAGCATCCCTGAAATTTCAGACCATTTGACCTTTTCTGCCCTGGCAGTGCCGAACCCCCATTTGATTAGTGTCGTCGGCACAGAGCATATCCTCTCAAACGAGCAGAAATCCATAGCTGAAACAGTGAATGGACCCAATAACCTGTTTCCAGATGGAGTCAATGTCAGTTTTGTGCATCCGCTGGAAAAGGGATCGATCTATGTTCGAACGTATGAAAGAGGTGTCGGTTTCACGAATGCTTGTGGGACAGCCATGTCTGCTTCCTGTCTTGTAACCTGCTTACTTCAGCAGAATGAATTCGGTCAGGAGATCGATGTATACAATAACGGCGGTAAAGTCCGAGTCGTCGTGAACGAATTGGGTGAAGGACGATACAACATGGAGTTGATTGGAAATGCAACGTATCTTTATCAATCCCAATTAGAATTGTCCCTTTCTGATCCCGAGCAGTTTAAAGAAGTGTCAAGACAGGAATTCACTGAAGAGGGCATGTATGAGCACTTACAGAACCATGCCAAGTCAATCGTCGAAAGCAAAGTGTTCCTGAGTGCATAGTTAACCATAGTAAGCAAAAGAGGGTTCCCCCATGATTTCGGGGTACCCTTTTTATTTGTCTTGGCCACTCTTTTTTAAAAAATCAATCACTTTGTCAAATGGCTGAGATGCTTTCACCTGATCAAATGTAGTAAAAGGACATCCTTTCACCTGAAATCTTCTTAAGACTTCTTCAATGGTAAACTCTTCAGGATCGAGATCTTCATTCACTTCATCCCACCATAGGGGAGTGGCGACCAACGCCTCTTCATTCCCTCTCAATGAATAGGGGGCGATGATGGTTTTGCCTTCGCCGTGTTGAATGTAATCCACGTACAGTCTGCCTTTTCGGTTCTTCTTTAACCGCTCGGTCGTGAAATCTTCCGGATCATTGCTTACAAGATAGTGAGCAATGAATTCTGTAAACAAGCCTGTGTCTTTCCACGTGTATCCGGGAGGTAGGGGGATATACACTTGAAGCCCCTTATTTCCCGACGTTTTGACAAAGCTATGCAGATTCAATCCGTCAAATAATCCTTTCATGATGTTGGCTGCTTTAACGGCCAGTGGAAAATGATCCCGGCTAGGTGGATCTAAGTCAAAGACTACCTCATTGACGAATTCTTCCCCTGCTTTCTGAAAGGGGACATGAAATTCAAGTGCCAGCTGATTTCCAAGCCATATCAACGTTTCCAGGTTATTGCACAGGGTGTAATGAATAGAATCCTCTTTGTATGTTTCAACAAAAGCAGGAGAATAATCAGGGGTGTTTTTTTGATAAAAGGATTCCCCGAATACCCCGTGGGGAAATCGAATGCAGGTTAAGAGCCTGTTCTTTAAGAACGGCAAAATCACCACAGACATCTTTCTGAGGAAACGGATATAATCCAGCTTCGTCATGGAAACCTCCCGAAACAATGTCTTTTCCGGGTGAGTGATATCAACCTTTCTTGGAAGGGACGCTTCGTCCATCATAAATTGCTCAAATGTGCATGCTTCCTGAGGAGTGGAGAAAAGGAATTGTTTAAAATGGGGTTCCCGAAGCTTTCCCTCCTGCAGATGCAGATATTTGATTTCCACGGTGATGGCAGGATCTATGTAAAAAAGAGAATCTTTCTTTCCTGTACTGTTTTGCTTTATTGTCGTTTTCACCGTTCTTTTTTCCTCAGCAGAAAGACCGAAATGAAATAAGCCGACCGGCACGATTTGTCCGTTATCGTATACGCCGATGTGGAAATAATCATTCGCATCATCCAGGGCGGTGATGAAACATTGACAAGTTTTCCAGTTCTTACATTTGATCCAGTCAGCACTCCGTTTCCCCTCGTCCCATTTACTCTTGTCCCTTTTCGCTACAACCCCTTCCCCTTCATCGTTTTCCACGATCTCCCACACCCTCTCAAGGTTTTGGTAATAAGGGACCATCTGCAATGTCGAGGGGAGAGAAGGGATGGGTTCCAATGGTAAATGAAGGCGGGTGAAGACGTCTTTCAGTTTTTCTTTTCTCGTAAGATAGGGTTCCTGGATATATAATTTTTTCTCACACTGAAGTAAATCAAATACTAGGAAAGTAACAGGTCTACTGGCAGCGGCCATTAGGATTTTTTGTTCATTCTTCATCCTCCCCCTAATCTGAAGTTCCTGGAACTCGGTGCTGAAGGAGGAGCGCAATAAGGCAACTTCTCCATCTAAAACGAGAGGGAGGGGGAATGGATGTTCTTCCAGTAATTGTTGAATTTGCTTCTTTATCTCGGGAAAGTGACTCAGAAGTTCTTTCCCATTCCGGCTTTGAAGGCTGATATGATCAGAAGATTGTACAGATAAAATGCCACGGAAGCCATCATATTTCACTTCATAAAGCCAGTCATTACCTGAAGGAAGTTCATAACGTAATGTAGGGAGCATCGGTTTCATTTGTTTCACCTTTTTTTAAGTAGTAGTGTGTCCGCTTTAGACCCGGAATATTTCCAGATGTTTAAAGGGATGAAGAAAGTTAGGGAACTAAATGCTATGGATAAGGGATTAGTTTATGAAAAGGAGGGTATTGAAAGATATGCATACTATTTGGAAAGGTTCCATCAGCTTTGGACTGGTGAATATCCCCATTAAACTTCATTCTGCTACAGAGGACCGGGATATTAAGCTACGTTCGCTTCATAAAGAATGTCATACGCCCATTAAATACGAAAAAGTATGTCCTGCCTGTGAAAAGGAACTGGATCAAGCCGATATTGTGAAGGGGTATGAGGTGACGAAAGGCAAATTTGTCGTCCTTGAAGAGGATGAATTGAAAGAGCTGAAGGAAGCAAGTGGTGATAAGGCTGTAGAGATAGTAGATTTTATTAAGATGGAGGAAATCGATCCGATTTTCTTTGATCGGAGTTATTTCGTTTCTCCGAACGATGGCGGAAAAAAAGCCTATTCCCTTTTGAGAAAAGCGCTTCAGGAGTCAGGGAAAGTAGGGATTGCCAAAATTACGATGCGGTCGAAGGAACAACTTTCCATCGTCCGTGTATACGAGCAAACGCTTGTTATGGAAACCATTCATTATCCCGATGAGGTAAGAGGAACAGGCGATGTCCCGAATGTGCCTGAAGGAGATGAAATCACCGAAAAGGAACTAGAGACCGCTACCATGCTCATTGATCAACTTACGACTGAATTCGAGCCTGAGAACTATAAAGATCAGTATCGTGAACGGTTAAGTCAATTGATAGAATCGAAACAAACAGGGGAAAAGATGGTCACATCCAAAGAAAGAGAACCAAAAGAAAATGTAACGGATCTCATGGCGGCCCTTCAGGCATCCATCGATTCGTCCAAGCCTAAAAAGGCAAAGAAACCAACTAAAAAGAAAACGACTTCTAAGAAAAAAGCTCAGTAGAAGACGTGAGTCAGGAGAGAGGGAGAAGTCTTGAAGGAGAAACATATTGAACAAGGCGTCTTTGTCGCTGTATCCCTGTTGTGTTTGATTGCATTCACCTGGGGATTTGTATCGATTGTGGAAGAATGGAGAGAAAATGAGATCGCCCAATTTGATAATGGTGTATTCGACATCGTCAGAGGGACGATTTCACCTAAATTAACGGAAATCATGACGGTCATCACTTTTTTAGGTGGAATAAAGGGTATCACCATCTTCACCGGGTGTGCAGTCACCATTCTTCTATTGATGAAGAAATATCCACTTGCTCTGTTTGTAACGATTACCATACTGACAGGTGCGGGGTTCAATGGGCTTCTAAAATGGATATTTAAACGGGACCGTCCCGATATTGAGGCATTGATCCAACAGGGTGGCTACAGTTTTCCCAGTGGTCATTCCATGAGCTCATTCATATTCTATGGTTCACTCGCATTCATCCTGTTCCGTGCCCTGGATCGTAACCGATATAAGTGGGCTAGCGTGATACTGGTCGCCATGCTTGTCCTGATGATTGGAATGAGCAGGATTTACCTTGGCGTTCATTATCCAAGTGACATTGTTGGAGGATTTACAGCGGGTGGTGCCTGGCTGACCCTTTGCATCACGATCTATATGTATTTCTACAAACGCAAGCATTGGAGAGAAGATGAAGATGAAGTTATGCATGCAAAAAACGCTCAGGAGTCCTGAGCGTTTTTAGATTAAAACAAATTAAAGATATACGGTCCGATGGAAGTGACGTATAGAAGAATATAAATCCCCATGAAATAAAATACTCCTCCGAATGTACCCCAGTCCGGATCCCTGCCAACTTTCCAAAGCAGTGCAGAAAGGATGCTGATGATCACTAATAATACATACTCACTTCCCGAAAATGTGAGATAGCCGGGAGCGGAAAAATAGAAATAATCTCCCATCGCCTTACTGATGAATGTCAGTGGCATAAGGATGAAAAGAAAGATTGAAGCATATTCCACCCAGTTGATTTCTTCTTTTTCAAACATATTCGGTTTGAACATGTAAAGAAGGATCAAGACAAACAGGGAAGGAAGTACCCAATAAAACGAAACCAGAATAGTGACCAAACTGCTGAACAGCATGAGAACAGAGTTGTTCAAGGCTTCCTTTACGCTTCGTTTCGACCATTCCGTACTTTTTACAATGGCTTTTTCATCCTGTGAGGCGCCGAACAATTCATAATAATCACCGCCATAATCAAGCCAGGCGATTTCCTGGTCGGAAATCTGAAGCGGTGAATATGTAAAATGCTTGCTTGTACTGACAGGTGTAGCCACAAACTGATTGGATTCACTGAAAGGTGCCACGTACAGGCTGATGGTATTTTGTCCACCTACTTTGTGACTCTCCGATGTGAAGAGGATTGACGGCTCTCCATCGATGTCTGCGAACTGTACGGACCTCGGACTTTCCAATTTGAACCCTGATTGGTCATTCGTGAATTCAATCTGTTCAGGCTTAATAATAGATGTCCCAATATTGTCTATGGGCGTTTCCAATTTCAATATCTTATAGGATAATGTACCTTGAGCACGCATTTCTTCATTGTACAAAAGCGTTAATTGATTGTTTTCTTTTGTGAAGGACAGCCCGTTTATATGATGATTCGTCGCTGTTTTGACCATTGCAAACGGCTGCTTCACCACTTGTAATTCTTCATCTAAGTAGTAAAGATGGGCATGTGTATCATCCTGCCTTATTTGTACTACGGCACTGCCGTCGTTATCGACATAGGCTTCAAGGACTTCATCAGGGAATCGGTAAACTTCCTTGCTGGAAAGATCAGCTGGAGAAAGAGCATACAGGACTTCCTGTTTCCAGTAATAGATGGTGTTTGATGAAGTGCTGATTCCCGTTACGTTATCATCGATGGTCCTGTCTCCGGTGGCATCGGATGAAATGAGCTGATCACTCTTTACCTGTATGACCTTATTTCCGTCCGTCCAGAAAGGCTTGCCCCTTGTCACGCTTATATTCAATGAACCTTCTTTATTAGGATTAAGTGATTCATCGAATGAAAATTGATCTACCTTTCCATTGCTTGCTAAGAATAGTCCTTCCTCGTTATAGAAGACAAGCGGACGTTCGTCAGATGAATAGCCCAAAGGGATCGATCTGCTCCAATCGGGATCCGGCTGTTGTTTGACGTTCAGAAGCTGGTGAAAGAAAAGTGCACCAATCAATACTAGAATTACCATGATTGGTATTCCAAATGTTTTCAATTTTGCTCTCACAGTCATTCCCCCTCATTCTCTCTCTTCATACATGTGAGTACATTTTAGAATTTTACCACAATTTTTATTATTGTTCACCAAAATTTTCCTTTAGGGACATTAACTTTTGTGTTGACTTTTATTTTTAGAGAGATTACAATGATATTGAAAATCATTCTCATTAAACAAAAGAGTTCCCCCTCTTTCAGATAGAGAGAATGGTTCATGATAACCCCCCTTTTATTAGAACAAAAAGACAGGCCTGAAGCACATGCTTCAGGCCTGTCTTTTTCTTGCATTTCATTTAATCATGTCGTAAATTGTTAAAGGATGTTTATTTATGGGGAGGGATATTTGGAAGTGAATCATAAGAATGATAGACGGTTTCGGATCGCCAACCACGAAGCATTAATTGGTGTGGCACTCGTTCTCATAAATTTTTTATGGTGGTATGGATTTGCATTTGGACTCGGCGGTCAGCCTGTATCAGATTACGATTGGATCTTGGGAATGCCGGCATGGTTCTTCTATAGCTGTATCGTGGGATTTCTTCTTATGGTATTTTTAGTGATTGTTGTCGTGAAATACCTTCTGACAGATATTCCGTTTGGCGAAGAGGAGGATGATCATGAATAGTATGGCAATGATTCCCTTATTTGCCTTTTTGATTTTGATTTTTATAGTAGGGATTTATACCGCTAGAACCGTAAGCAAATCAGATTCGTTTGTACAGGAATATTTCCTCGGCAGCCGACAACTCGGAGGATTTATCCTCGCCATGACGATGATTGCTACATACGGCAGTGCCAGCAGTTTCATTGGTGGTCCGGGTGCTGCATATACATATGGGTTATCATGGGTGCTCCTTGCCATGAGCCAGGTGGTGACAGGATATTTTGTTCTTCTTATACTCGGTAAGAAGTTTGCCATTATGTCAAGGAAGTATAAAGCCGTTACATTGATCGATTATTTACAGGGGAGATATGGAAGCAATAAGATAACGGTCCTTTCGGCCATCAGTATCATCTTGTTCTTATTCTCTGCCATGATAGCCCAGTGGGTAGGAGGGGCACGTTTGATCGAATCATTAACGGGGTTAAGCTACGAAACCGCTCTGTTTCTGTTTGCCATATCCGTCCTCGTATATGTTACGATCGGCGGGTTCCGCGCGGTTGCCATCACAGATGCGATCCAGGGAGTTGTCATGCTTGGAGGGACATTGATCCTGCTGATTGCTACCATCATGGCAGGTGGCGGCATGGAAAAGATCATGATGGAATTGCAGGCTGAAAATCCAAACTTATTAAGTCCTCATGGTCCAAACGGTGAACTGAGCGCAAAGTATATCTCGTCTTTCTGGATCTTAGTGGGAGTAGGGGTCGTTGGACTTCCCCAAGTAGCTGTAAGGGCCATGAGCTATAAAAATTCCCGTTCTCTCCACAGGGCTTTGATTATCGGCACGATCGTCGTAGGTTCGATCATGCTTGGCATGCATCTTATCGGCGTTCTGGCAAGAGTGGTCCTGCCGGGAATCGAAGTGGCGGACAAAGTCATGCCGTTACTTGCGCTTGAAGTGCTTCCTCCGTGGCTTGCGGGAATTGTTCTTGCAGCTCCCATGGCAGCCATCATGTCCACAGTGGATTCGTTGCTGTTGATCGTATCATCAGCCATCGTAAAAGATATTTATATGAATTTCATCAATAAGGATGCAAAAGAGAAACAGATCAAAGCGATCAGCTTCTGGGTGACGAGTATTACAGGCATACTGGTTTTTCTCATGGCATTAAGCCCGCCTGAATTGATTATCTGGCTAAATTTATTTTCTTTCGGAGGTCTTGAAGCAGTCTTTATCTGGCCAATTGTACTCGGACTGTACTGGAAAAAGGGAAATAGTGCTGGTGCGCTTGCTTCCATGGTTTCAGGATTGATGGCGTATATTTTATTTCACAGCTTTGCACCGAACTATTTAGATATGAATACGGTCATCTTTCCTATTATCATCTCCTTTTTCATGTATGTATTGGCTTCTCTGGCTACTCAATCGAAACACCGGATGGATGGGTTTAAGTAACCCATCCATTTTTGTCTTTTCATGTGCAAAAGAGTACATTGAATAGTAATAAATGACGGATTGGGTGAAGGAAAATGGAACATTCTGTAGTCGTGGTCGGAGGAGGTATCGGAGGAAGAAACACTGCAGGAAACTCTACCCCTGTTTACACAAATATGCACAAGCAATGAGGGTAATATGACGGAAGGGGATCATCTGTTTTTATCGTTATCCCACCCGAATGACAGGCAGCGCGCGCCGGAAGGATTCCGCACTATGACAGTGTCGAACCATACAAGATTAGAGAAATGGGATTCAAAAGAAAAATATGATTGGTACAAGGGGAAACTTAAAGAGAAGAGGCTGGATTCAATAGAGACGGTCATATCCACAATCAGAAGTAGTCTTATAGAATTCTACCCGGGTGCGCCAAAGGCGTGGGCGATATACGGGGCGGCCCGGCGGGATTGTAGGGGGATTCCCCCAAACCAATGATCATGCTCTCTTCAATAGTCTATCGCACAGGACTCCACTTGAGAATGTCTGGATGTGTGGAGATTTTGTCTTCCCAGGTGCGGGTACCATCGGGGTGTCTGTCAGTGGGTACCATGTCTTTCACTCTATCACACGGAAAAAGCTTCCAACATAAAGCAGGAATCAGGATCTGATATGTAGAATGTTGTGATGGGGTGATAATATGTATAAGCTGACACAGTATAAAGACCCAATAGCCTTTCATGATAAGGTTCATTCTCTCCTTATGGAGGATGAGGCAGCGAATAATCTGCCTTTGGGATTATTGAATACCATGAAAACGAGTGACAAATATATAGATCCACTTCTGCTTTTAGTGGAAAATGAGGATGACAAGGCAGTGGGATCATTCATCATGACTCCTCCTCATTACCTTGTCGTAACCCTGAAAGTAGGGAAGGATGACATCCAGGCAATAGCCGGACAGCTCAATACGTTTTGTGAGGATTCCGGGATCACGATCCCCGGTTTTGTTGCTGAGAAAGAAACCGCACTTCAACTGACCCATGCATGGTGTCACGTTACGGGGAAGGGTTTCACCATCCGTATGAACCAACGTGTGTATCAATTGAATGAAGTGAATGATATCCAGTTGAGTGAAGGGAAAATGGTCCCTGTCCGTTCAGGTCAAGAGTGGCTCCTGGCCGAGTGGATGAGTGAATTTGTCGCAGATACAGAAGTCATAACTTTGTCGGGGGATGAAGCGCTCAAAATGGCGATAGATATGATTGAAAATGAGCGTTATGTGTTCTTTTGGGAAGTGGCCGGACAGCCTGTTTCCATGGCAAGGGGGGCAAGAAGAACGGAAAACGGGATCACCGTAAATTTTGTCTATACCCCATCTGGATTCAGGAAAAAGGGATACGCCTCTTCTGTTGTAGCGGAACTGAGCCGTCTGTTACTGCATGAACACTCCTTTTGTTCACTCTATACGGACCTGGACAATCCCACATCGAACAAAATCTATATGGAAATCGGTTATAAACCAGTCTGCGATTCCATGATGATCACGATTGTTTGAACCAATCAGCACAGGTTGGAATAGAATATTAATTAAATGGTTGACATCGTGAGAAAAAGCGATTAGTATAATAAACAATCAATTAAATGAGCGAATGGCTTTGACGAAGAGGAGTACCTATAATCGACACTTCAGAGAGCTGGTGGTGGGTGTGAACCAGTGTGATCGGTATTAGGGAATGGACTTCTGAGCTTCCAAACCGAAACCTAAGGGGAGTAGGCTTTGGCGAATGTCTTATCGTTACAAAAGACGCGTATTAGAGCATTTTGCTCCAATACGATTGAGTGGACTGTAAAAAGCAGTCAACAAAGGTGGCACCACGGGTATCCCGTCCTTTCTTTTAATAAGATAAGGATTGGGATGCCTTTTTTTATAATTTCATAATGTTAAATCGTTGAATAAGAGGAGTACATTCAAGTGATGCATAACAGGGAGTTAAGGACAGTGAGACCTTAGCATGATAGCTTGTCTGGAATGGACTTATGAGAGACGATCTGAATGAAGTAGGGTCGTACGGATTTCCACCGTTAACAGGATAGAGTATCGGGTGATAAACCCCGTACTTGAACCAAGAGGGGATATAAGTATATCCCAATAGAGGTGGCACCGCGGTCAGCATCGTCCTCTATGAACAGTATTTCTGTTCATAGGGGACTTTTTTTTATGGACTTTGTAAAAGGTGAAAGCGAATGGGAGGATATCGATGATGAAGCATCAAGATTTGAACTATGTGGTGAAAGAATTGAATGGAGATATGTACACACCAATATCACTCTTTCAATCCCTAAAGGGGAAGAAGAAATTTTTGTTGGAGAGTTCGCTGAAGCACGAACAATCCGGTCGCTATTCTTTTGTGGGAAGCGACCCGTTCCTCGAATGTAAGGCATATGGAGATAGTGTACAGATTATAAAAACGTCCACTGCTCAAGTAGAGGAACGAATAGGGGACCCGATTGAGATGATTCAAACCCTTATACCCCACGTTCCTTTAGAAGACGCACCCTTTCCTTTCACAGGTGGAGGGGTTGGATATTTAGGATATGATGTGATCAGACATTACGAGGAAATCGGTATCACCCCTGATGACGAATTGGAGATGCCGGACATTCATCTCATGTTCTATGAAAAAGTCATCGTCTTTGATCATCTTGAGCATAAAGTATACATCATTGTCATGAATGAATGGACAGAAGAAATGGAAGTGGATCTTCAGGAAAAAGTGAAAGAAACCGAAGACGAGCTGACAAATGTGTATTTGGACACACACAAAGAAAAACTGGATCGTCTTTCCTTTCATGCCCGAGCGTCAAAAGATGAATATATGGAGAGAGTGGAAAGAGCGAAGCAGTCGATTCAGGAAGGAGAAATTTTTCAAGTGGTGCTTTCCCAAAGACTGCAGGCATCCTTTTCCGGAGATCCTTTTACATTCTATAGAGGCTTAAGGCAATCAAATCCGTCACCATATATGTTCTTCATCGACTTTGAAGAGTACGTCGTATTGGGGGCATCTCCAGAAAGCATGCTGAGGGTACAGGGCAGGGAAATCACAACCAATCCCATTGCCGGTACAAGACGCAGAGGGGATACCAATGAAGAAGATGGAAAGCTTGAGAGGGAGCTGCTATCGGATGAAAAGGAAATGGCTGAGCATCGAATGCTCGTAGACTTAGGCAGGAATGATCTGGGAAGGATTTGTGAAATCGGATCCATCCGTTTAACCAAGTACTTGACCATTGAGAGGTATAAATACGTGATGCACATCGTTTCAGAGGTGAAGGGTAAATTGAAGGAAGAAGTAACTCCCCTTGAAGCATTGACAGGCTGTTTGCCTGCAGGAACAGTGAGCGGGGCACCGAAGATCAGGGCCATGCAGATCATCAATGATCTTGAAACGATAAAACGTGGTGTATACTCAGGGGCTGTCGGATATATCGGGGTCAACGGGAATCTCGACTTTGCCCTGGCGATCCGCACAATGGTCGTGAAAGATGGCGTTGCCAATGTTCAAGCAGGGGCAGGCATCGTGTATGATTCAGATCCTGAATCTGAGTATGAAGAAACGCTGAATAAAGCGAAATCATTATTGGAGGTGACGGGATGATTCTACTCATTGATAACTATGATTCGTTTACGTATAACCTGTATCAATATATTGAAGAACTGGGTGAAAGGGTAGTGGTCAGACGGAATGATGCGATTTCATTGGAAGAAATAAAAAAACTGAATCCATCAGGGATTATCCTTTCCCCTGGACCCGGGAAGCCTGAAAATGCGGGTATTTGCACCTCGATTATACAGAATCTTCACGCTAGCGTGCCGATTCTCGGTGTTTGTCTCGGTCATCAGGCAATCGGGGCAGCATTTGGGGCAACTATTGAAGTGGCAGAAAAGGTCATGCATGGAAAGACCTCGCTTATCAAACACAGTGGGGAAGGAATATTTGAATATTTGCCACAACCGCTGGAAGTGATGAGGTACCATTCGCTGGTCATCAAAAAAGGGACTCTGCCAGAACCACTGGAGACGGTTGCCCTTTCTATGGATGACGGGGAAATCATGGCCATCAAGCATATGAGATTTCCTTTGTTTGGAGTTCAATTCCATCCAGAGTCCATCGGTACGAAAACTGGGAAGAAAATCATTCAAAACTTTTTAGATGAGATGAGAAAGGGGAATAACCGTGAAAAGCTATCTACAAAAGCTGTCTGATGGTCATTCATTAGAAAGAGATGAGATGAGGGAAGCCGTTAAGGAATTATTAAAGGAAGAAACGACCGAGAGTCAAATAGCCTGTTTCTTGACCCTGTTGAAAATGAAGGGGGAAACGGTGGGGGAAATGACAGCCCTGGTTGAAGTGCTTCGAGAGAAGGCATTGCCCGTGACCAGCACCGTAAAGGACGTATTGGATAACTGTGGGACAGGTGGGGATGGATCCCAGAGCTTTAATATCAGTACAACAAGCGCATTCGTATTGGCAGGGGCGGGCGTAAAGGTCGCAAAGCACGGAAATAGGAGTATATCAAGCAAGACAGGTAGTGCAGATGTATTGGAACATCTGGGCGTCTCATTGGACTTAGGGGCACATGAAGTGGAAAATCTCCTGAATGAAACCAATATCGCCTTCCTCTATGCCCCCCATATTCATTCAGGGCTGAAAAAAATCATGAAAGTACGGAAAGAATTGAAAATCCCGACCATCTTTAATCTGATTGGTCCTTTAACGAATCCCGTTCAATTGGAAACCCAGCTAGTCGGGGTGTACAGAAGAGATAAGCTGGAAACGATGGCACAGGTTTTACGTGAATTGGGAAGAAAGCGGGCAATCGTCCTGAATGGGGCGGACTATATGGATGAAGCGTCACTTGCAGGTGAAAATCATCTTGTCCTTTTGGAGGATGGTGAAATCAGCTCATGTACATTATCAGGGGAAGAAGTCGGGCTCCCGTCTTATTCCCTTGGAGAGATAAAAGGAGGAGATGCAAGGAACAATGCCCGAATCTTACAGGACGTCTTACAAGGAAAAGGAGGAGCCTATACGGATACGGTCTTATTCAACGCAGGAATCGCCTTATTTGCCCATGGTAAAGCTTCGACCTTCGCAGAAGGTGTAAAACTGGCCAGGGAAAGTATAGAAAGCGGACGGGCAAATGAAGCGCTCTCATCCCTTGTACACTATAGCCGACAACGACGAAAGCAGGTGATTTGAATGAGCACCATTTTAGATACCATCATTGAAGAGAAGAAAGAAGAAGTGAACCATTTAAAACGATCTGGATATCCATCCTTTCATCATCAAAGCACTCCGACCAAATCATTATATGAAACGCTTAAATCGGCTTCCTCCCTACAAGTCATAGCTGAAATCAAGCGGGCTTCACCATCAAAAGGCGATATCAGGACGGAAGTGGATCCGGAAATACAAGCCGCTATCTATGCAGAAGCTGGAGCATGCGCCATTTCTGTTCTGACGGATACACCGTTTTTCAAAGGAAGAATTGAGGATCTTGCAAATGTCCGAAGAGCCGTGTCGATCCCGATACTGTGTAAGGACTTTATTATCGATGAAATCCAGATCGATCGTGCCAGGGATGCGGGGGCGAATGTGATTCTGTTGATTGTGGCTGCACTGGATTTCACCAAACTTAAAGAATTATATTCTTATGCCTCAAATCTTGGACTGGAGGTTCTTGTAGAAGTTCACAATGAGGAAGAAATGATGGACGCCTTAAAACTCGGCGCTACTATAATCGGGGTGAATAATCGGAACCTGAAAACCTTTGAAGTGGATCTGTTGATCACTGAAACACTGGCATCGATGGTGAAGGGAAGGGACGTCGTACTTATAAGTGAAAGTGGGATCAGAAATGAGTCGGATTCAAGGAGAGTGAAAGATGCAGGGGCACAAGGGGTACTCGTAGGAGAAACGTTAATGAGAAGTGAAGATCCCGCCGCTACCCTCTCCGCTCTCAAGGTTGAAAAAGGTGAGAAGAAATGACGAAAGTCAAAGTGTGCGGTATCAGAAGACAGGAAGAAGCCGAGTGGGCACTGGAAGCGGGAGCCGATGCCATAGGATTCGTATTTGCCGATAGTAAAAGGAAAGTCGATGTGGAGAAAGCGGCCGAGATCAGCAAATCCGTCACTCCAGGTTTATTGAAGATCGGTGTGTTTGTGAATGAATCAAAAGAAAGATTGCAAGAGATCTTTCATCTCGTTCAGCTCGATTATGTTCAGCTGCACGGGGATGAATCAGTGGAATTCTGTGAAACTCTCAATCTCCCTTTTATCAAGGCGATTTCGGTGAAGGAAAGAAATGATATAGACGGTATCGATGAATTTCCTGGAGAGATGGTGTTGTTGGATAGCGGAAAGGGACCCCACCGTGGTGGCAATGGCACCACATTCAATTGGGATTATGCACATTCCCTCGACATTCCTCAGCAGCTGATTCTTGCAGGAGGATTAAATCCGGACAATGTCAGGGAAGCCATCACAAAGGTCCGTCCCTATATGGTGGATGTCTCGAGCGGGGTTGAGACGGATGGGGAGAAGGACCGGTTAAAGATGGAAGTATTCATAAGGGAAGCAAAATCGGTGTTTGAATAAATGAAAACAGTGAATGGAGGAAGAAGAATGGTATATGCACAACCAGATCATAAAGGACTGTTCGGTCAATTTGGTG
This sequence comes from Bacillus sp. es.034, assembly GCF_002563655.1. Taxonomy (GTDB): domain Bacteria; phylum Bacillota; class Bacilli; order Bacillales; family Bacillaceae_B; genus Rossellomorea. The sequence continues at coordinate 2,797,209 of NZ_PDIY01000001.1, forward strand.
GAAGGTTCGTTCCTGAATCGTTGATGAAAGCCGTTCAGGAACTCGAGGCCGCTTACGATGAAGCAATCAAGGATGTTCGTTTTCAAGAAAGGCTGCAAAGTTACTTGAAGGACTATGTAGGAAGGGAGAATCCTCTCTACTATGCAGAAAACCTCACCAGGCAGATAGGGGGAGCCAAAATCTATTTGAAGCGGGAAGACCTGAATCACACCGGTGCTCACAAAATCAACAACACGATCGGTCAGGCCCTCCTTGCTGAACGGATGGGAAAAAGAAAAGTCGTAGCAGAAACGGGAGCAGGTCAACATGGGGTCGCAACTGCCACCGTATGTGCCCTTTTAAACCTTGATTGTGTCATTTTCATGGGTGCTGAAGATATCCGCAGGCAGAAGCTGAATGTATTCAGGATGGAGCTGCTCGGAGCAAAGGTAATCAGCGTCACCCAGGGAAGCGCCACATTGAAGGATGCCGTGAATGAAGCGCTGCGTTACTGGGTTGCCAATGTTGAAGACACTCACTATATCATGGGGTCCGTTTTAGGTCCACACCCATTTCCGAAGATGGTCCGTGACTTCCAAAGTATCATTGGAAAAGAAACGAAGAGACAATTCTTTGAAAAAGAAAAATGTCTTCCAAATGCCATAGTGGCATGTGTTGGAGGAGGAAGCAATGCCATTGGAATGTTCCACCCGTTTATTGAAGACAAAGAAGTGGACTTATATGGTGTCGAGGCAGCCGGAAGCGGCATTGAAACAGAGAAGCACGCTGCCACATTAACGAAAGGATCTGTAGGAATCCTTCATGGAAGCATGATGTATCTCCTTCAGGATGAAGAAGGGCAGGTACAGGAAGCCCATTCCATTTCAGCAGGACTTGACTATCCAGGTGTGGGTCCAGAGCACAGCTACTTAAGAGAGATTGACAGAGTCCGTTATGCATCCATTACTGACGGTGAAGCGCTGGAAGCATTCAAACAATTATCACAGACGGAAGGGATCATTCCTGCACTCGAAAGTTCCCATGCCGTTGCCTACGCGGTGAAGTTGGCAAAAACCCTGACAAAGGACCAATCAATCGTCATATGTCTATCCGGGAGAGGGGATAAAGATGTTGAACAAGTAAAAGAGTTATTGGGAGGTAGTCAGCATGGGTAAACAATTTCTGGAAAGCAGCCTTGAAGCCGAATTGAAACGGGGGAATAAGATGTTCATTCCCTATGTAATGGCGGGAGACGGTGGCATAGACACATTGATAACAACTTTAAAGAAGCTTGAAGAAGGTGGGGCGACGGCCATTGAAGTCGGCATTCCGTTCTCTGATCCCGTGGCCGATGGACCGACGATTCAAGAAGCGGGTAAAAGAGCATTGGAGAAGGGAACGACACTTCGAAAAGTGTTCGATGTATTGACTGAAGGAAGGAAAGAAATTGGAATTCCCCTGATATTTATGACCTATATCAATCCGATTTACAAATATGGTGTAGAACGCTTCTTCGAAGATTGTAAAAAGGCTGGGGTAGATGGGGTGATCATTCCTGATCTGCCCCTGGAGCATTACGATTTGGTTAAGCAGCCCTCAAAGGAAAAAGAAATAGCCATCATCCAATTGGCAACCCTCACCAGTCCTTTGGAAAGAGTGAAGGAATTAGCGTCTGTGACAGAAGGGTTCCTCTATGCCATCACGATTAATGGAATTACAGGAACAAGAGAGGGGTTTGCCGAGAATATATCCCGTCATTTAAACAAGCTTAAGAGCAACAGTCCGGTTCCGGTTCTGGCGGGATTTGGGATATCGAACCCCGATCATGTACGCAACTTGAGTGAAAGCTGTGATGGGGTAGTGGTTGGAAGTAAGATCATTGACCTCATTCAACAGGACTCCTTTGATGAAATAAAGGAGTTAATCGGAGCATCCAAGACAGGAGCTTTTCACTCGTGAATTCGTCCATATTGTAAAGATAACTAGAAGTTGATGAACAGAATCTAAATGAATGTTAAATAAAGGTAAATAGCCTTCTCATACTCTAAAAAATCAGTATGATAGAGATGTAGTTGAACAAAGCATCATACTAGGAGGCTATTAAAATGAAAAGTATGAAAAAGTGGTTGTTAATGTTAATGACAGCACTATCAGTAGTAACTTTTGCAGCCGGATGCAGCAGCGACTCAGAAGATGACACAGGAACAGAAGAGAACATGGATGAAGAAAGTAATACAGACGAGAGCAACACCGAGGAGTAAAAGAACTACAGCCGATCCTTATAGGATCGGCTGTTTACTTGACACGATGAATTATTTTACACCTTTTATGGAGACAGTCAGTGCAGGGCTTACATCTTTATAAGATAGAGTAATATTATTAAAGCCGGTTTCCTGTAAAGCCTGTGAAATTTCTTCGCCATAGCGTCGTGCTTTGCTGTCCCGCTCTTCATCTCCCCGGGGCTGGACGGTAATAAGCAGTGTTCCCCCCGCTTTAAGCATTTTGTATATATGGCTGAGTGCCTGCTTCTGATCATTCCATAACGGGTAATTATTAACGGAAAAGATTCGATCGTACTGAACATCGTTTAACTCGAATCGACTGATATCCTGAACAAACAGGCGAACCCTGCCTTTCTCTATGGCTTCCTCGTTCTTACTTTGAGCCGCTTCTTTCATTGTTTCGGAAAGGTCGACTCCGTCTACAAAGGTATCAGGGAATCGACTGGAAATTCGCTTAATACAATATCCCGGCCCATATCCCACTTCAAGAACGCGATCGCCCTTTTCGATGGACAGTTGGTTGATGGACCAATTGTTGATCTTCCGATTATCAAACTCCATTACTTTCCCCACAACCCAGCCCAGGATACCCTTTGGCCGCTTAAATTGTTTCTGTAGCGTAAACAACAGGGCACCACCTCATTTCCTATATTTTTTAAATTGTTGATCTATCTTTCAATTTTCCACGAAACCTGTGAAGTAAAACCTTGACTGGAATGTTGCAATTTTTTGAAAAAGTGGCATAATATAATCAAATCTACTTTGCGTTGATGAGAAGAGTACATAGTGAAAGCCCCTTATCAGAGAGCTTCGGAAGCTGAAAAGAAGCAGGGAGATTCCCTATGGAAAATGGTCTCGGAGCATTCTACTCGAACCAATGGGGTGTAGGGTAGAACGGGGTTGGGCGTCCGTTATCACTGCCACGGTATAAGGGCTTATATTGCTCCGTACTTGTTGAGGTAGTCTTGCGTGAGCAAGCTATAAACTAAGGTGGTACCACGAGCTTAACCCCTCGTCCTTGGATGTCTTTCGACATCCAGAGGACGAGGGGTTTTTATTTATATCGAGGAGGAAAATACTATGACTGTTTTTATAGGAGGGGCTTGGCCATACGCCAATGGCTCCCTGCATTTGGGACACATCGCTGCATTGCTGCCGGGTGATATCATTGCCATCGACGAGCCAAAATTGGGCTGTATGGGTAAAGGATCTTCTTAGTGATTACCATCCGGATACAATTCGCTACTTTCTGACGATCAATGCCCCTGAAAAGAGGGATGCAGACTTTTCGTGGAGAGAATTTATTTACAGCCATAACAGTGAACTTCTCGGTGCTTTCGGAAACCTTGTCCAGCGTACCGTGAAATTCTATAAGAAAGAATTCGGTGACAACCTAATCTTAACCAAAGTAGATGAGAGGGTAAAACAGAAAGTGGAAGAGGTATTCTCATCCGTCGGTCACTGCATTGAATCAGCAAGAACGAGACAGGGGCTTGAGGAAGTATTTGAATTCATCAGGTGGTGTAATAAACGTTTTGATGAACAGAAACCATGGGTAATAGTGAAAGAAAACAGGGAAGAAGGGAAAAGGGTACTTGAAGAATACATTTATATCATCAGTAATCTACGAAATATTCTTGAGCCTTTTATCCCTTTTACAGCTTCAAAGGTGGGAGAACAGTTAGGGATGACCCATCAACCCCTTTGGGAAAGTGTATCCCTCCCCTTGAAGCTCACAGTAGAAAATACTTTACCACTGTTCAACCGGATAGAATTGGAATCGATCGATAGAGAAAGGGAAAAGCTGAATGAAAAATTTAAAGGAGAATGAAATGAAAATCGTCATTGTTTCTGACACTCACATGCCGAGAAAAGGAAGGGGACTCCCTCCTATCCTTCAAAAAGATCTTAAGGAGAGTGATCTCATCATTCATGGGGGAGATTTCGGGACCTATGAAGTATATATGGAATTTATGGAGTACGGGGAATTGATGGCCGTTGCTGGAAATGTCGATGACCCTGAACTTCAATCCCTTCTCCCAAAAAGAAGGATCATAGAAAGAAATGGCGTGAAGATCGGTATAACACATGGGGATGGAAAGGGGAAAACCACTGAAAAAAGAGCTCTGGAAGCCTTTGAAGATGTTGATGTGGATGTGATCATCTTCGGTCACTCCCACATACCCTATTCCCGATTTATGAAAGGAGTCTTCTTGTTCAATCCAGGTTCTCCTACGGATAAACGGAAGCTTCCATATTATTCCCACGGTATATTGACAATCGGAGACACCTGGAAGATCGAGCACATATTTTATAAATGAAAATCAAAAGCACAGTGGCTTAACTGTGCTTTTTCCATTATTTAATGGGATATTGATAATACTCTTGACTATAAAAGGTTTGAAAACCACTTGATTCATAAAGATTCAGTGCCTTGCTGTTCGCTGCAGCTACATCAAGGTATATTTCATCGGTCCATTTGGATTCCTGCATCACGACCTGCGACAATGCTTTTCTTCCGATTCCCTTTCCTTGAAAAGACGGGAAGACGGCAAACCCATAAATGAAACTTTTATTGTCCGTTCGTTGAACTCTTATCTTGCCAATCACTTTCTCATCATGGATGATCATAAGATTTCCTTCCCTGGACTCTTCGAATATCCTCTTGGTATAGGATTCAGCATCACTTCTAACAATCCCGAAACATGTTTCATCAAGGTCGATGATGGTTTCGATATCTTGTTCATCCGCTGTTTTGATCATGACAGAATCAGAGTTTGAGACCAACTCTTGTTCATTCCATTTCATTTCATATTCCGTGAAATCATAGACAGCCTCCAAATGTGATATAAACCCTTTTCCAGACGTCGAAGATCCTGGAACATTAAGTAAGAGCGTGTTGACGGGTCGGGATTTTAAAGAGTGCAGTGCTTTTTGAAACAGTTCTTGGAACATGTGCTGACGGCGGAAATGAGGATGGATCATACCACATATTTCGTAGGAATCACCAAAACCGTATATTCCTAAAAAGCCGATCAGACGATCCTCCCTATAAAGGAGGAAATCATCTTGGTCATTCTTTCTTTTTTTTAGCATTTCCCAGTTCAATTTTAAGTTTATTTCTTCAAACCTCTCGCAGACATCCTGAAGATCCTTTATATCTTGAAGTTGTTTTGAAGTAAGCATTCGTTATCCCCCTTTTCCCCAAAGAGAAAGAATTTTCTTACTTGATTTTATTTTATGAGCATTATTTATACAAGAGAATCTTGTTATTTCAAAGAAAAAAGCCATGTTGTATAACATGGCTCCATACTATTCCTTATCCTGTATGCGTTGAATCACTTTATGGAGTTCATCCGGCTTTAAAAATTCCAATGGGGAGAATCCTTTCTCAAACATGACGGACTCGCTTTCAATCATCAGGACGTATCGACCGTTCACTTTCGCCAAATGAATGCTGTCCCCGAAATCTGAAAGAAGAGCTTTTACTGAAACATGATCAAGCTTGACTTTCAGTTCCACTTCAGGGGATTGCTCGACAATTTGGGAAGTGGCTTCCACTACTTGCTCTGTCGTGAATCGTTCCTGCAGTTCACGCTTTGGGCTGATGGCCCATTCTTCCACGGCTTCTTCAAACTCTACACGCTCGTCACTTTCTTCCGCATAGGTTTCAGAAATATGTTCCTTTACCATACCATATACTTGTGATTTAACGATTTCAGGCATGGACTTTTCATATTCCACCCATTTCAGGAAATCCTCAAAGTATCTCGCATGTGATGCTTGATGGATCTTGATTTCGGCTGAATCCATCATGCCTTCTTCTGGCATATACGGGTATTGGATGGATTTCATATTTTTCGTCGTAATCGCCATTTCCACATTATGTATCAGGGTTGCTTCATCCGTAATGGTGGCAACCTTTGGTTCGAAATCACATTTCATGAGGAATAAAAAGGGATCATCAAAAAATTTGGTAAGCTTTGCGGTGGCTACCAGAAATGCTCCGCCGCGAATAGCGCTGGCTTCTATGTACATTTGGACAATCTGATCACATGCTTCACGAAAATCTTCTTTACATTCAGCATAACGGGTTCGATGAAATAAATTGTAGTTTGGATTCGATGTAAGCTCATGACCTGGTTCTACAACAAAGCGGCCAATCTTGGTGGGGGCGGATTCTGATTTGGAGTGCCTGTCCACCTTGCGCTTGACGATCTTAGTCAGTTCACCGTCCAGGAAGCTTTTGAGGGGGCTTCCCTCGTACTCATCCCCGGTTAATGTTTGAAAGTGCTTATGTCGTTTATCTGCTTCTTCGCCTTTTCCTTCTACTTGGATTAAATAAAAGGAAAGATGCTGTATGGTAAAATCCATGATTTGTTCTCCTGACCTGATTAGATTCGAATTTTTATGATTTCATATTCATTGTTACAGTATAGAAAAGCAGAAAAGGTTCGTCAATCGACTTATGAAAGGGGAGGATTGAGAGATACTATCTATTAGCTTGATAAAACGTAAGGTGGTGAGCTTGGTGAGTAATGAATCATTTTTCACATTAATGAAAAAAGGAAATAAATCTTCATTCTTTGCAATGGTGGGAAATGGCATCCTTGCAATCGCAAAGGGGGCGGCATTCTTTATCAGTGGGAGTGGGGCCATGTTTGCTTCTGCCATGCACTCGTTAGCCGATGCCGTCAATCAAGGGTTTGTGTTTATTGGCAGTGTTCTTTCAGAGAAGAAGCCGACAGAAAAGTTCCCAACAGGTTTTGGGCGTGTCATCAATCTATTTTGTATGATTGCGGTCATCGTCGTTTCGGTCATGGCTTATGAAACGATGCGTGAGGGGTTTCATCTACTCAAACATCCCGCTGAAGTGAAAGGGATTTGGATAAATGTTTCCGTATTACTCCTGAATATCCTCATTGATGGAACGATTCTCTTTAAAGTGATGAAGGAAATCAGTCAGGAAGCCCGCGTAGAAAGCAGGGGAACTGGGATTGTAACAGGTGCGTTCAAGCATGTAAAGCGGGCAGCGCCCCCAACAAGACTTGTGTTTTATGAAGACTTAGTGGCTGTATCAGGTGCCATTCTTGCTTTGATAGCGGTCCTTGTTTCTTATTTCTCCCCGTTTCAACTATTGGATGGGATTGTGACCATCATGATCGGATTCCTGATGGTGGGTGTTGCCTTTAGGGTCGGTTATGACAATATGGTTGGTCTGATAGGGGTTGCTGCACCAAAGGAAGTGGAAGACCGGATTGCTGCTGCGATTTTTGAACATGAAGCGGTCATCGATATCTATAAGATGAGGATCACACAGGAAGGCCGCTATTACCATGTTGAATCATATCTTGAATTGAAAAAGGGGTTACCCCTGTCTGAAGCGGATGATATTAAGTTTGCCATACAGGATCAATTAATAGCAGATCCGGATATTGCTGATGTAACATTGGGAATCATAGAGGACAATGGGATTCAGGAGTGGAAAGGGACTGATATGCCCAAAATGCCGTAATGATCATCCGGCTGATGATGTCAGCCGGATGATGCAGATTAATTTTGAATGAACTTTTCAAATACAAACCCAAAATCTTTAAGGGTCAATTCTTTCTTTTTATCCGACAGCCAATTGAAGGCATATTGATTGACCTCTTTAAACTGCTCAACAACATTTACGCCATCTGTCTTTACTTGTCCCAATGTTGAGGATGCAAGTTGAAGACTTTCATTGGCGAAGCCGGAATAAATGCTATTGTCAGTAGTGATTTCACCAATTTTTATAAGGGACTTATACAGATCTTTCACTTCCGCTAAATGTTTTTTATGAACATCGATGGAGTAGATTTCAGAACCGATCTTAAACTTTATTTCAACATCCAGATCTACTGTTCCCGCCGTTTCGAGAAGGACATTCGTAATGTGATACTTGTAATAATCCAAGCGGCGGAGCACCCGTTTCTTGCTTGCTGCACTCGTCCCATCCAAATGGATGAGAGCTTTGTTTGTAAAGCAGTATTCATCGGACTTGGATTTGATCAGGAAGTAAATCTTCTCTCCATCTTCATGCATAATGTAATCATCTGAATCGGCTTTGTCGTAATCCTGCGGCTTTATGACTGTGCCGATATCACTTAAACCTAATACGTCTGAAGCAACTTTTCCAAACATGCTTTCAAATCCTTTCGATTTTGATTGTTTACTTTCTTACCTTGAGATAAGACTTCATCAGTATATCATAGATTCATAGAAGGTAAGGAAATTACTGGAAGAGTCTGATTGGGACGCTTATGGTTTGGGTGTTGCATTCTGTTCATACTATAATAAAGAAAATCATAGAATAGATTATCGTAAAGGGGGGAATAGAATGGACGTGAACGAACTGCTGATGCGTTTCAAAGGTAGAACTCCTAAAGTGTTAGGAAGTGAATCATTTTCTGAATATGCTATTCTACTTCCTTTAATCGAAGTGAAAGGTGAGATTCATGTTCTCTTTGAAGTCCGTTCATTGAATATGCGGAGACAACCGGGGGAGATCTGCTTTCCGGGTGGAAGAATCGACCGTAGTGACTCTGATGAGAGGGCAGCTGCTATAAGGGAGACGTCAGAGGAATTGGGAATACAAGAACATGTCATCTCGGACATTTATCCTCTCGATTATATCGTATCCCCATTTGGGACGATCATCTATCCCTTTGTAGGGAAGCTGAATATATCATTGAAAGAGTTGCGACCGAATGCTGCAGAGGTGGAAGAGATTTTCACAACCCCGCTCTCTTACATGCGTGAAAAAGAACCGGAATTGTATAATATCAAATTTAAAATGGAACCGGAAGAGAGCTTCCCATACAAACAAATACCAGGTGGAGAAAACTACGACTGGCAGGCAAGGAACATGAAAGAACATTTCTACTACTACCAGGACAAAGTCATCTGGGGCCTCACCGCCCGCGTACTCCATCACTTTATAAAACTTATATCATAGTCCTTTTTAGTCATGTAAAACAAAAAAAGAGTAAAAGAAATTCTACATTTACCTGTACGGATTGACATGCGTTTCGTTTTTATACTTTTTTCGATAGAACAATCTGTCGGAGAAAGTATTTTTGTATGTCAATATGTAGCAAATTGAATGGTTTGTAAACGGTTAGGAGGAGGTAAATAGAAGTAACAGAAAGACTTGGAAAAAGGAGAGGGGAATCATTATGATCATTCGTGCTAAATGTTGGAGAATGTTAAGCGTACAGGAAAAATTATTTATCCTGAAAGCAGTATGTAATAAGCATCTCAAAAAATAGTCCCCGGATAATACAGCCGATTTGTGCAAGTCACAGCTTATTGTCTTTGATCCGCAATCACTGGTGGTACGATCAAATCAGGAATGTAAGGTTTGCAAATGAAGTGCGACGTTAAGCAATCCAACCCCATGTAATGCAGAAATTACATGGAGGCCGTTGATCCAGCCACCTTCTTATTCTTTTCTGATCATGTTCCCTTAATGGAGAAGAAAAAAATCCCCAAAAATATCCCCAGTCCCGTACCATTCCATTTTATCAATCATCCCACTTTTTTAAATACTTTTTACCTAAAGACAATAAAATGTTTCTGGTGTAATTTATTGGTCTTTTGGTAAGATATAAGTGCACATACATATAAGGGGGACAACTAGTGAAAGCGTCACAAACAGTCATGATAGCCGGCCTATTGATTACTATTCTGTTAAGCGGATGCAATCGGAATGCAGCTGACATGGTCGTTGATGGTAGTGTAACGGTAAATGAAGAAGCTGAAACACTTACATTTTCCGGAGTGTTAACGGATGAAGCACTAGAACCGGATACGCCTTTTCAAGCCCGTTTTTTCCTTCAGGGCAAAACGATCAAAAATGCGCTGGGAACCGACTTGATCTATACGGATGAAGAGCTTAAGAGCCGTAAAGAGGGAGAGGGTCCTAAAAAGTATAAAGTAGAAAAAACAGTAGAAATAAAAAAGATTGAAGAGATCGATAAGATCATAAGCGAGATTAAAAACAAAGATAAAGAATCTGTCACCATTGAAATCGTAAATGATAATGGCCGCATTGATGACAAGGTTCTTCATGACATTAAAAAGGAGTAGGGAGTTTCATCCCTCTCCTTTTCTATGTATGGAGCTTATTTAGGATTCACTGGCCTATTCAATGCATAAAGATCGTCTTCAAGTAGAAGCATTTTATCCATCAATACGGTCTTGGAATCCATCACTCCCTTATTATATAAGAAGGGACCGATTTCTTTCATAAAGAAGTCAAACCAATTTTCAGCTCCTAAATCCCCGATTTCATCCCCTGTTTGTTCATAGTAAAAGCTCTGGATCCTCCCAATCATTTCATCCTTTTGTTCTTTAGGTATCTTTGTAAACATCATGAGTACACCTCCAGTTTTGTTTCTTCCATCGTAACATAAGAGCCCCTGCACGAGAGAGGTGTAAAGGAATTCTTAAGTCAAAGAGCTGTGAATTCTTCTCTAAAAATAAAGGGAATTTCCATACATTAGCCAATATAGTAAGAGAAGACTGTAAGGGGGACTTAAAATGGAAATGAACTCAATATTCTTAATCAAAGAAAAAAACGGAATGAAAAAGGACTATTCTCTCCTTCTTTCCATGATGGACTATGCAAGATTGACCACCATTCAGGAAGTGGAAAATTTGCCGGTTGAAATGCTTGATTACCGTTGTCACGATGAAGCCAATTCCATTGGGATGCTGCTTGCCCATTTTGATGCAGTAGAAAAGATTTATCAGGCATTGACATTCGAACGTATGACCGATGATGAAATAGAGGCATGTGCGACGGAATTGGAACCTGCATTAAGTTTAGGCAGCAAGGCAGCCGAAAGGATTAAAGGAAATTCTGTGGAGTACTACCTGGAAAACCTTCAACGTACAAGAATGGCCACAATCGAGCAATTTAAAAAACTGGACGAAGAATGGCTATATGAAGAAACAGAATGGTGGTACGGGGAAAAAGGGAATAACTTCTTTAAATGGTTTCATGTTTTTGAAGACGAAATCAATCATAGGGGTCAAATAAGGATGATCAAGAAGTTGTATGCAAAAGAAAATCAACCTTCTACAGTAGAGTAGGTTAGACTATATTTTTTACAATTAGACCCATTCCCACCTTGAGCTTTGGAGGGGAATCTGTTATAGTAAAGATAATTATTTTTGTTCGATTAATATCCATGATTGAAAAATATTCATCTTGAATTTTAATCAGAGCAGGAATATAAATATTTTTACGTGCAACTGCACTAGGAGGTACATGTTTTATGTTACAAGGTAAAGTTAAATGGTTTAACGCAGAAAAAGGTTTCGGTTTCATCGAAGTTGAAGGTCAAGATGATGTTTTTGTTCACTTCTCCGCTATCCAAGGTGAAGGATACAAATCATTAGAAGAAGGTCAAGATGTTACATTTGAAATCGTTGAAGGCGCTCGTGGACCACAAGCGGCAAACGTTCAAAAGTAATTCAATCGTATAATTTCAAGCAGGGTACGTCAGCTGACGTACCCTGCTTTTTTCGCTCTAAAGAGTAGTCGATGTGGACAATCAGGTAGAAAGTTCTATAATGAAATAGACTGTATTACATAGTTTATGGAGGATGATCGCGTTGGTGGCTAAAGAAAGTAATATGAAACTGGCACTTGCCGGCTTATTGTTAGGTATACTCATGTCAGCCATGGATAACACCATCGTAGCAACGGCATTGGGATCCATCGTGTCAGATCTGGGTGGACTGGACAAGTTTGTATGGGTCACAAGCGCCTACATGGTAGCGGTCATGGCGGGGATGCCGATTTTTGGTAAGCTGTCTGACATGTATGGCAGAAAGAGATTTTACATATTCGGTCTTTCCATTTTCTTAATTGGTTCAGCCCTGTGTGGGATTGCACAGGATATCGTCCAGTTAAGTATCTTCCGGGCCATTCAAGGAATTGGCGGTGGAGCTTTGCTGCCAATCGCCTTTACCATTGTGTTTGATTTATTCCCCCCAGAAAAACGTGGGAAGATGACAGGACTCCTTGGTGCAGTATTTGGATCCGCTTCAGTATTCGGGCCGCTGATTGGGGCATTTTTAACGGATCATTTAAGTTGGCATTGGATCTTCTATGTCAATGTACCAATTGGTCTCCTATCGCTCTTCTTTATTACAACGGCTTATAAAGAATCCACGCAACGATCAGATCAACGAATTGATTGGGGAGGGGCGATAACCCTGGTGATAGCGGTTGTCAGTCTCATGTTTGCCCTTGAATTCGGCGGAAAGGAATTCCCTTGGGAGTCGTGGCAAATCATTGGATTGTTTGCATCCTTCTTTCTTTTCTTTATAAGTTTCTTATGGATCGAACGAAAAGCATCCGAACCGATCATTTCATTTTGGATGTTTAAAAGTCCTTTGTTTGCGTCTGCACAGGCCCTCGCTTTTCTATATGGGGCAGCGTTCATTATCCTGACCATATTAATCCCGATCTTTGTTCAGGCTGTGTATGGGGGATCTGCGACAAATGCCGGATTGATTTTGACTCCATTGATGCTCGGCTCTGTAGCTGGCAGTGCCGTTGCAGGTATCCGGATGACGAAAACAAGTTACCGTAATATCATGTGGGTTTCCATCATTTCCTTTATCGCAGGCATGGTATTACTTGCGACAATGGGACCGGATACGAGCAGGTTGTTGTTGACGCTCTATATGGTCATAAGTGGATTTGGTGTAGGTTTTTCATTTTCATTACTCCCTAATGCCACGATCCATAAACTTGATCCGAGGTTTAGAGGGTCTGCAAACTCGACAAACGCCTTCTTCCGTTCACTTGGGATGACCATCGGAATCACGGTCTATGGGACGCTGCAAACAAAGCTCTTTGCCTCTAATCTTGAAAATGCCTTCAAGGGACAGGAAGCAGGAGGCGGCTTCCAGGGTGATCCAAGAAGTATTTTTGAACCTGAAATGCGTGAAAAGATTCCGGATTTTGTTCTTACTAAAATCGTGGATGCTATGTCAGATTCCATTACAACCACTTTTGCCTATGCATTGATACCCCTTGGCATAGCATTGGTGTTTGTATTCCTGATGGGGAAATCGAGACTTGAAGTGACAACCGCTCTTTCTTCTGAGAAAATGAAGGAATAGAGGTAATACCATTCATCCCTGGTCTTTGATCAGCGATTGAAACATTGTATTGGAGTGTTTTGATTTTGTGGAAAAATGCTAAGAAGTTTTTTGTTTTTATAGGAGTATTCCTCGGGATAAGTCTCTTATTGAGTATCATAACCGGTTTGATAATCACCTATATGTACGATGGTACCGGTTATAAAGGTTCTCCCGTGATCGGGACCATGATAAATGGAGCTTCAGCTGTCATTGCCGTATTGGTCGCCTATAAACCGTTCAGAAAAAGCGGGGCACATAAAAGATAGCAATCGCTTTTTAGAACGAATGATAAACCTTCCCATAATGGGGAGGTTTTTTGTGTTTAATCTATTTCAGGTATTGATACATAAGGAAAAAGACCAGTCATTTGACTGATCTCTCTTTAAGTATCTGATTTTGTTCCTATGTTAGATTATTTATTTTGTTGGTTTTGTTGTTTAGCAGCTTTTTTAGCTCTTTCAGAAGCGTTTTGCTCTTGAGCAAATTCTGCTTCATTTTTTTGTTGCTGCGGCTTTTTGTTATTATTATTCGTCATCATGATCACCTCCTTCTACATTAATTTGCCCGGTTTTGAAAAAAAGATACTCGGAATATTAATTTTTACCATTCACATTGGGACTCCCGTTTCCAGTTACTTACTAGTTTAGCTCTTCAAAAAAGAGGGTATCACTAAGTTTATGCCTTTATTTTTATTTACATAAGTATGTGACACAATTGATCTGAGGGGGAAGCAAGTTGAAAAATTTTACACCAATGTTTTGGATCGCGATATCGATCGGAGTGATCTTTGTATTATGGGGAGTCTTATTTCCTCAAATACTGATCGATGTCATGACAAATACTCAAGGGGTTCTCCTTGATAAATTTGGCTGGTTTTATCAATTTTCAGCCACATTCTTTTTTATCATCGCCATCTTTTTTGCCCTAAGTAAGTATGGGAAGATTCGCTTGGGGGAAGACACGGACAGACCGGAATACTCTACATTGACCTGGTTTGCCATGCTTTTCAGTGCAGGAATGGGCATCGGTCTTCTTTTTTACGGGGTGTCTGAACCTGTTTCACATTATGCTACTCCTCCATTTGGAAAAGGAGGGACCATTGAATCAGCCAAGGTGGGGTTACGGTATACATATCTTCACTGGGGATTCCATGCATGGGCCATATATGCCGTTGTGGCACTGGCGCTTGCCTATTATAAGTTCAGGAAGGGGATGCCTGGACTGATGAGCGCCACGCTGTATCCGGTCATAGGTGAAAGGGCGAAAGGTCCGATCGGTTACATCGTGGATATCATCGCTGTATTTGCCACCATTTTCGGAGTTGCCATTTCACTGGGAATAGGAGCCCAACAAATCAATAGTGGACTCCATTATCTTATGGATGTACCGATTAATTTCAGCATCCAGCTCATCATCATGGGGATTGCCACGGTCCTTTATATTACGTCCGCTTCTACGGGCTTATCCAAAGGAATTAAATATTTGAGTAATGCCAATATGGTTCTCGCGGTCTTGTTATTCTTTGTTTTCCTTATCGTGGGACCTTCACAATTTGTTCTGGAATTATTCCTGACGACGTTTGGAAGCTATGTTCAGAATCTGCCGAGTATGGGATTGCGTTTTTCACCATTTAATGTAGAGAATAACCAGTGGGTGAAGGACTGGACGATATTTTATTGGGCATGGTGGATCTCATGGACACCTTTCGTGGGAACATTCATTGCCAGGGTGTCAAAGGGCAGGACTGTCCGTGAATTCATCATTGCCGTCATCATCGTTCCTACCATTGTTTGCTCGCTATGGTTTGGGGTATTCGGGGGAACAGGATTGTACTATGATCTGGTCCAGGGAATAGACGTAGCGGGTCAAAGCTTGGAAACGTCATTATTTTATGTGTTCTATCAGATGCCTTTGAGTGGGGTTTTATCAGTCATCTCCCTATTCCTGATCATTACTTTCTTTGTTACTTCTGCCGATTCTGCCACATTCGTATTGGGCATGCAAACATCCAATGGAAGTCTGAATCCTCCATTCTTTGTGAAATTCAGCTGGGGAATCATCTTGGCGGCTATCGCTGCCATTATAATGGGTACCGGAGGCATCAGTGGACTTCAGGCAGCCACCATCATCACCGCACTGCCCCTCGGGATCATCCTGCTCGTCATGACATATGGCTTGATCATTTCATTTCAAAAAGAAATCAGGGTGAAGAATAAAAGAAAAACCCAAGAGCATTAAATAATAGGTATTCACCCCCCTGTCATGTTGATAGGGGGGTGAATGTGCAGTTGATGGAAATATTTCCATTCGGGCCTCCGAAAGGATCATTCATTTGGTAAAATAGAGATACCAAATGGAGAGTGGGGATGGTTCATGAAACAAATCATTGCAATGGGTGGTGGAGGTTTCTCAATGGAACCTGATAACCTGTTATTGGATCAGTACATAATAAATCAGTCAAAGGCATCCAGGCCAAAGGTGTGTTTCCTACCCACAGCAAGTGGAGATGCAGAAGGTTATATTGAACGCTTTTACAACGCTTTTACATCCCTGTCAAGTGAACCTTCTCATCTATCTTTATTCAAGCCCTCCACCAGGGATTTAGAAGGCTTCCTGCTTGAAAAAGAGATTATTTATGTTGGCGGGGGAAATACGAAGAATATGCTTGCCTTATGGAAAGAGTGGGAAATTGACGTGATTCTACGGAAGGCATGGGAGTCAGGAACCATTCTGGCTGGTTTGAGTGCAGGGTCGATTTGCTGGTTTGAAGAAGGAACCACCGATTCTTACGGGGATGGGCTGGAGACCATCAAGGGATTGGGCTTGATAGAAGGCAGTCACTCCCCTCATTATGATGGAGAAGAAAACCGTCGTCCCCTGTATCATTCTTTTATTGAGAGTGGGGAGTTGAAACCAGGCTATGCCGCTGATGATGGAGCAGCTTTGCATTTCATTGATGGAGGACTGGCCAAAGCGGTGAGTTCAAGACCAAATGCATCGGCTTACCGGATAGAGAAAAAAGATGGAGTAATTCAGGAGTACAGAATCGCGACCAACTATTTGGAAAATCCGATGTGATTCTCAAGAAGACCGCATAATCCGGTGTCCCTTTTCATAGGGATAGTGATGAGTCATTTTCCAGGGAGGAGAATCATCATGAATGAGGATAAACGCAACATGACCGGGGATTTGGTAAAGAAAACATCGAAGCAGGCAAGTGAACTCCTTAACAAAACAGCCGATACAGCAAACGGGATCATCAAGAGTGTGAGCGGTGAAGGTGGATTGGTGGGGAAAGTGTCGGATACGTCCGCAGACTTCGTGAAAAACGTAAGCAACACCGGAAATAAAATGGTCGGTAAAACCGTTGACACAACAAGTAAAGCCGTAAAAGGTGCATCCAATAAACTATTTAAAAAGAAATAAGGCTTTGAAAGGAGTAATCTTCTGGGTGGAGATTGCTTCTTTTTATATGTTTCGGAATCAACAAAGAATGCTATGATAAAATGAATCATGAATGTTAATTAAAACGGGGAGTGAGTCGATGATTCAGTTTCGAAAGATTCCAGCTGCAGATACATATTCGATTAGACAACAAATTTTACGACCGACACAAACAATGGAAGAATGCAAGTATGAAGGAGATATGGAAGAATCCACGTTCCACGTCGGAGCTTTTGATGGAGAAAAACTGATCTGTATTGGCTCTTTCTATCAGGAAGCTCAGGGAGACTTGGAAGCGAGGATGCCCTTTCGTTTAAGGGGTATGGCGACTCTCCCTGATTTCAGATCAAAGGGGATCGGAAAATATCTCATAGAGTACAGCGAAGATATCCTGAAGAACGAAGGCTGTGATCTGTGGTGGTGTAATGCCAGGACTTCAGCTGCTCCTTACTATACAAAACTGGGACTGACCCAGTCAGGTGGTATCTTTGAAATAGAACCTATAGGCCCTCATATGATTATGTTCAAAGAGATGTAAGAACGGTATTTCCTTCTACTAAAAAACAACCGGGCAATGGCCCGGTTGTCTCCAGTATTCACTCCTGTATGGAAGATCTTCTCAGCTTAATAAACTTCACTAAATTCAATACAATCGTTTTCGATACTGCATAGGTGGGTACGGCTAAGATCATGCCGAGTATTCCAGCTAAGTTACCTGCAACAAGTAATAATATGATGATCGTCGCAGGGTGGGTATCCAATCGTTTGCCTAAAATAAGGGGGGAAAGAAGATTCCCTTCAATTTGTTGAGCAATCGTGACCACCACTGCGACAAGGATCGCCTTTGTCGGTGAGTCAAACAACGCGATGATGATGGCGGGTGCTGCGCCGATGAACGGTCCGATAAACGGGATGATGTTTGTGACGGCCCCGATCAGTGCCATCACGAGTGCATAAGGCAACCCGATGATCAAGTAACCGATAAAGGTGAGTGTCCCCACAAATGAAGCGACTGTCAATTGTCCCTGTATGTACGCAGCAAGTGTTTCACTCGTATCCTTCAATGTGTTGATTCCTTCCTCACGGTACGCAGGCGGCAAAAATTTTGAAATGGCCTTCGGGAATTTATGACCGTCCTTGAACATGAAGAACAGAAGGAAAGGTACTGTAACAATGAGAATGGTAATGCTTGTCAACACACTGAGTAATCCCTTCAAGGCAGTGGTAATATTATCAGGCAATGTATTGGCGAAATCCACCAGCTGATTCTCAATATCCTTCAGTGACACATAATCCTGATTCATCATCCATTTAAATTGCTCTGTTTCAGACAAATATTCAATGAAGTTCCTCGTTTGCTTTGCATACTCAGGCAGAGCATTGAATAACGCTGTTACCTGACGTGTAATGACAGGCGCGATATTCCCAATGATCAACACTAATGCCCCGATGATCGCAGCATAAAGTACGATGATCGCAATCGTCCTCGGGAGCTTTGCTTTCACCAGAAGATCGACTAATGGATTCAGTAAAAAGTAAAGAAACCCTGAAATGATGATTGGGAAAAATAAAGTAGATGCAAATACGACAATGGGTTCAAAAAGAAAAGAAATCTTGGTTGAAACATAAATGATGGTAAGAATAATAAGAATTTGTAAGCTCCATGAATAAACTTTTTTCTTGGTCAAACTGTTCACCTCTGATACGACTAGTTTATCTGATTAAGTATATCAAAAATAGGAGGAGAACCCCTACTAATATCTGAGATAATAGAAGAATTATTTTTGAAGGGTAACCTATAAGTTTATGAATCCACCTCTAGCGTAGGAAGAAAAATGCATAATGAACCAAACGATGGGGACAATAATAAGAAAAATGATTCTGACTGAAGGTGCAAATATGAGTTCCTTTTACAAAAAGAATAGAAGAAAACCGAAGCAGCTCCTTTCAGAAAAAGAAGAAGTCGTCGTAGAAGCCCTCACCTTGGACGAGAAAGTGTCCTTTTTTCAGGAAGGTCTTTTTCACACAGATGATTTGAAAGTAAGAAACTTAACTTTTAATGAAAAAAGAATGACCATCCTTTTTTTGGATTCTGTCATTGATAATAAAAGTTTACAGACATATATCATCCACCCCCTCTTAGAAAAAAAGACCGGAACGATTCAAGATTCGGTAAGCAGTAATAGTGTGAAAGAAACACTTCAGTTAGAAGAGGCACTGAGGGTAATGGTGGATGGGCACTGTGTCATTTTACAGGAAGATCGTGAATGGGTTACTTTCATAAGTATGCCAAAGATTTCTTCCAACCTGAATGAGCCCCTTAATGAAAAGGTGATCAGAGGATCTCATCAGGGGTTTAGTGAAAACATTTCGGAAAATATTCATCTGATCCGTGCAAGAATCTCCAGTCCTAAGTTTACTGTGAAATACTCGAGTGTAGGGGAAACGACAAGAACGAAGTATTCTCTTGTTTATTTGTCCGATTTGACAGATATGGAAATTGTTAAGACTATAGAGGACCGAATCAGCTATATTGACACCGATTCCATCCAATCACCGGGGTATTTTGAAGAATTCCTGGAGGATAATTCGTTTTCCCCATTCCCGCAGTTTTTGAATACGGAACGTCCGGACCGTGTTGCGGGAAATCTGATGGAGGGGAGGGTGGCGATGGTGATGGAGGGAAGTCCGACTGTTCTGATTTTTCCTGTGAATTTCTTCAGCTTTTTTCAAACGACGGAGGATTATAATAATCGCGCATTTATTGGGTCCTTTATTCGTTTTATCAGGTTAATCAGCTTTATTGCCACCCTTTGTTTACCGGCTTTTTACATCGCAGTCATTTCCTATAATTATGAGATCATACCTGTGGAAATCATTTTTTCGATTAAAAGCTCACTTGAATATGTGCCCTTTCCACCATTGATTGAGGCGGCGATCATGCAGCTTACCTTGGAGTTACTGCGTGAAGCAGCGATACGGCTTCCTAATCCGATTGCCCAAACCATCGGGGTTGTAGGTGGTCTCGTCATTGGGACAGCTGTGGTAGAAGCCAATTTGGTTTCGAATACGATGGTTATTGTTGTAGCGATCACAGCGATTTCTTCTTTTGTCATACCTTCAAATGAGATGAGTACTTCTGTGAGGATCCTGGGATTCCCACTTATGATCGCTGCAGCTTTATTCGGTGTCCTTGGAATTGTTATCGGTTTGATGCTGCTTTTAATCCACATGTCCAATCTGAAGTCGATGGGTCATCATTATTTATATCCGGTAGCCCCCCTTGATATTAAGGGATTGAAAGATACGTTTATTCGGCTTCCTGTATGGCTGATGAAAAAGCGGCCAAAGGATTTACGAACAGTATACAGATGGAAAACGTCGGATTCCCGGGGATGGAAAAAAAATGAAGATACAGACTAATCTTACTTCCGTCCAACTAATATTCTTTATCATTCAGACCCAAATCGGGGTAGGGGTTCTCGGGCTTCCATTCAGTGTATTTTCTGTTTCGATGGCAGATGCGTGGTTATCTGTATTGCTTGCCGGCTTCATTGTTCAGATCCTTATCGTTCTCTTCTGGATATTGGGGAGGCGATTTCCAAAGAAGTCTCTTTTTCAGTACTCCCGACAACTTTTGGGTAAAGTCGCAGGATCGATGGTCAATATTTCTTTTATACTATACGGGCTTCTGGTCACAGCCTTGATCTTAATGTACTCAACCGCCATCATCAAGACGTGGGTGCTTCCCCTTACGCCCAAATGGATTGTCATGTTTCTATTGATTTTTACTGGAATCTACTTGGGGAAGGAAAAGGTTGCTGCGATCAGCGATGTATATGTGGTGGTGTCGAGTCTGATCTTTTTTCTTCTTCTAATTTCTGTAGTGGTGCTGGTCACATATCCCGTTGAATGGAGATATTTATTACCGATCGGACAATCCGGTGGTATGCAGATTGTGAAGGGAGCTAAAGAAGCATACTTTTCAATGTTAGGGTTTGAATTGCTGTTGTTTCTTTTTCCATATTTTCAACACAATGGTGAACGTTCAATCCTTTATTCAGCATCGATTGCCAACCTGTTTGTGACCCTGACCTATACTTATCTCACCATCGTAAGCCTTATTACCTTCAGTCCTGAAGAAATCGTCATCGTTCCCCAACCGGTTCTTTACTTTGTGAAATCCATTTATTTACAGATTATTGAGAGGATTGATTTAGTATTCATGTCATTATGGGTTGTCAATGTCATCACCTCCCTAACAAGTTATCTATTTTTATCTACAGAAGGGAGTATTCAAACGTTCCGGTGGTTTAAACGTAAACGGTACATTTATACTGTATTATTTGGAATGATTGCGTATGTCATTGCATTAATTCCAAGTAAAGAAGGAGAAATGGAAATCTATAATAAAATGGTGATCAATCTCTCGTATCTCTATATTTTGGTGATCCCTGTTTTATTATTAAGCATTTCATATCTTTTCAAGAAAGCAGAAAGAGGGGAAGACGCATGAAAAAACGAGTGTTCATCATTTGTATTCTTCTTGTTATTCTCCCTTTCTTAACCGGCTGTTGGGATCAGCGGCTACTTCGAAATGGAAGACTTGTTTTTTCTTCTTCTTTTGATTTAATGGATGATGAAACCATCCGATCCACTGCAATCATCCGGGATTTCAAGAATGGAACCCCTATCAATACAATGGTCCAAGGCGAAGGGAAGACCATACGTGAAACACGGATGGCAATGGATAGAAAGATTTCTGGAGCATATGAGCCGTCGAAAAACCGAATATTTTTATTAGGGGAAGAACTAGCCAAAAAGGATATTTATAAGTTTTTGGATATTTTTTACCGTGATCCAAACAGTTCGATTTCAGCAAAACTTGCAGTGGTGGAGGGGAACGGAGAAGACATCCTTTCTAAATTGAGTGAAAAGAACGTGTTGATATCAGAATTCATGATTGAACTACTCACGAGTGCTGAATCCGCCACGGGCGTCCCGAAACAGAATCTACAAACGGTCTGCACACTGATGTTCGATGAAGGAAAGGACTTTGCCCTGCCTCTCTTAAAATTGAAGGATGGCGAGGTCATATTAGACGGTACAGCTATTTTTCATAAAAATTCATTATCGGGTGCTTTAACGTTCAAGGAATCATCATTATTCCTGATCATGAACAACCAAAAGGCAAAACTTGCCCGTTTCGTATCCAAAATAGACAATGATAAACGTCTGAACGTGGACAATTATATTACGTATAATGTGACAGAATCCAAGTCAAGGCTCAACATCATTTCAGATGCCCCGGATCATATACAGGTGGGGATAGACGTAGCGATGGAAGTATCAATCGTCGAATTCCCCCAGGATAAATTAACAGATAAGAAAAAATTAAAGAAACTCAATGATGAAATTTCAAAGAAATTAACAGAAGATGCAGAAGAGATGATTGAAAAGATTCAACTGGCAAACTCGGATTTATTCGGGATCGGGAGGGAGCTGATGGCGTTCCATCCCAAAACGTGGGAAAAAGTTAATTGGGATGAAGCTTACCCTGAGATCACGATCGTACCGACAATAAAAGTCGATATTATAGGGCATGGGATTATAAACTAACGGTCCAGCACTATTGATAAAGTACTGGACCGAGGTTCATGTTCATGAGACAATCTTCAATCCGATGATGCTTCCAACAATACAGCAGATGAAAAACAGCCTTTTCATATCCCTGGTTTCATCGAAAAACATCATTCCCATGAGCACAGCACCTGCAGAGCCGATGCCGGTCCAGATCCCATAACCTGTGCTGACGGGAATATCCAGCAGGGATAGAGACAATAGGTAAAAACTCATGGCTCCCGCTGTGAAACTGATCAGGGAAGGGAAGAATCTTTTATATCCTTCTGAAAGCTTCATGAACGTCACCATGATCACTTCGGAGAAACCTGCAAAGATGAGAAACAACCATGCCATCAGGAGCCACCCCCAGTATCTGTTTCTGCTTTATCACTCATCTTCAGACCAATGACTGCAAAAATGAGTAAAGAGATGAATGCAATCTTCAATATGCTTATCCCATCATTCAAGAACAACATACCAACCACAGCCGTTCCTGCTGCTCCGATCCCCGTGAAGACGGCATATGCTGTCCCGATTGGCAGGAGTTTCATTGATTGAGAAAAAAAGTAAAAACTCACTAAAATGAGGAATGCCGTTATGATACTGGGCACCGGTTTCGTAAACCCTTCTGAAAGGGATAATCCCGTTGCCCAGCCGATTTCCAGGATTCCCCCAATAATCACATATAGCCAGCCCATGATGCTACTCTCCTTTGCGGCTTGATATTCCAAGTGCATACACTTTCCAAGCCGATTCGATTCGTTGTTGAAATATTTTTTCCGTGTAATAGTGATGCTCCAGAAAGACACCGTCAACCAGACATAAGAAAGACGCTACAAATTCATCCTCACTGACCTCTTGAAACATTTCCTGGTTAACTCCTTCCTTGTAGACCGTAACCAAGATCGATGTAGTGACCCTTTCGAAGTGAATGAATTGCTCCTGTATGAAATCCTTAAACTGTTCAGGAGGGAAGAATGTCACCCTTTTCCACAGTAAAGCTTCCTTCGTTGTCATTAAACGATGACAAAACAAATCAAACAGCATCCTGATATTCGTGAGGGGTTCTTCCTGATTCATGGTGCACTCCGTTTTTCTGTACGCTGTCACTTCTGATACGATCAAGTCCTCTAATACTTCGATAAAAAGATCCTCTTTACTGCGGAAATGATTATAAATAGAAGGTTTTTTAATTCCAACCTCCTTTGCGATTTC
This sequence comes from Bacillus sp. es.034, assembly GCF_002563655.1. GTDB lineage: Bacteria > Bacillota > Bacilli > Bacillales > Bacillaceae_B > Rossellomorea. The sequence continues at coordinate 2,820,941 of NZ_PDIY01000001.1, forward strand.
TGCCAAAGATGTATCTTCATAGCCCTTTTGACCAAATAAATCCAAAGCCACATTTTTTATCATCTGCTTATTATCCTTCACGTTGATTCCTCTCCCTTAAACTAACTAACGGTCGTTAGTTTATTATAAATCCCATTTCAGCAAAATGCAATAAACAAAAATGGTCACATTAAAATAAACACTCGAATGATCAGCCTTTCCCATACATATAATCTTCTGTTGCTTTTAAACGGGGGAAAGGGGATTAGCATGAAGGTCTTATGGTGGAAAACGACCATTCTAAGTTTATTGGTTTTAACGCTGGTGTGTTTACTGTTATTGAAAATAGTGATTAGCACGAAGGGTGACTGGGTAGTAATCGAAGAGAAGTACTTTCCCGCAAAGGATGGACACCGTCCGATAGGAATCAAGTCGGGGGGAAAACTCGATACCCCTCAAAGTGGTTCCACATGTGCCATGAAATTTGATAATGGTCATACGTATTCAGTGGACTGCGATGAATACCTTGATTACAACATCGGTGAGAAGGTCAGAATCGTCTCGGTTGATAAAAGGGAGGTAAAACTAAGAAGGAAGTAAGTGTGGTAGGATAATACCATAGTACTGAATACATTTATGATAGGAATGATCATGCATATGGCGAAGAAGGACCTTGTTCAATATTTTATCGTTAACAGAGATCTATCGATGTCGAAAGGGAAGACCGCTGCACAAGTGGCACATGCCGCTACCTTGAGTACGCTATCGATGATGTCAAAGGATTCTCCTTTCCAAGACAGGCAGGAGGAATTTATAGAATGGGTGCAGACCGGCATGAAGAAAGTGATATTAAAGGGTAAAACGACAGAACTGGAGAAATTAGAGAAGAAGGGGTATTTCAGTATACATGACAGCGGTTTAACTGAAATCAAAGAGGGGTCCTTGACTGTGACCGCACTACCCCCGATGGAAAAGGATGAAGCTAAGGGAATCGTCGGTCATTTGTCCCTATTAAAAGATTAAATAGAGTGAAGGAGGAAAATGGCATTGTTTTCGAAAATCGATACCGTACATATTCAAGTAAATGATTTGAAGAAAGCGCAACACTGGTACGAAGAGGTACTGGAGTTGGAACAGATTTTTGATTCAGGTAAATATTTGGTATTTAAAATAGGGGTAGGGGAATCGACTCTTACGATTCAAGAAGGAGAGGTCCGTCCCTCATCGATTAAACCAATCTTGTTTTCCGATGCGCTGGAAGAAACCAGATTGAAGCTTCTGGAGAAGGGTGTGAAGGTCGGGGATATAGAAGTGGATGAAGATGTGACCTATTTTGAGTTTCACGACCTGGATGGGAATGGTTTTGAAGTGTGTCAATACCTACCGTTATAAACCATTGTCAATATCGCAAAAAAGCTGATCAGAGAAAGTTCTGATCAGCTTTTCTATAGAGATTAGCGTTTATTTTAATGTATCTAGATACGCATAATATGCGGCTAGTTTTTGGTTGTTGTTGGCAGCTTTACCGTTTCCCTTTAATGATTTACCTATTGCAAAGTATTCTTTATGAACAGGTAAGACGTGAACCGTAACAGCTGGTCGCCCTCTATGCCTGAAATCCTTAGGTACGTGAAGCATGGAAAATCGTTTCATCAGTATGCCTCCTTTAAGGAGAAAGACATTCTACCCATTTATTTCTATTTGAGTAGAATCTATGGTCGTCTAACGGTAACATAAATGATTATTTTACTCAACTTTCTGATTATTATACACAATTTTCAAATTAATTTTTTTAAAAAGTACCCCCACGAATGAAGTGATGGATTCGTATACTATAGTGATGATGATGACGGATCATCTTCCAGCACATTCTGGTATTAACAACTGTGGGAGGTATTTATAAGTATGAATATAGACGAAGTACTAGAAGATACCGTAGAACTTGGACAAGAAGATATCAATCGCCCCATTTATCGCGTAGATATCGATAAACTATTAGAATTAACAAGTGATATATAATAGGAGTTCCATATAGAGAATGAAGAAGGCAGGCCCTAAGAATGGTCTGCCTTTTTCATGCTTCACACTGATTATGCCCGCTTTTAGTCGTGTCTTTTATGTTTATTCAGTAATTCCTTCATCATATTGATGATGGTTGCTCTTTCAGTCTTATCGAATGAGCTGGTCCATCCGGTTAGAAGGGTTTCCTCTTCGGTTGACAGGTCACGTTGCAATCCATCCACGAAAATCTCTTTGATTTCGTCTGTTCCATATTTAGGGTTAATCGTTTCATGTCTCATCGTATTACCTCCTTGATTCTTCTTCCTTATTTTCCCGAAATCAAGTAATTCAAACATCTAAGTGTTTTCTAAATGTTATGTTGTGTAGGGTTTAAGGGAAGAATGAAGAAAAAAGTATAGGAGATTCTTATGTCGCTCCCTTTCTTTATTACCGTGTTGATCATGTTGATATATATTGTTCTTTTTATGAAGAAGCAACTGTCATTTACTGCTAACTCCATTCAATTTATGGTGTTATCCATTGTTTCCACTAATTATATTACTATTATGACGAATAACCTAAAATGGATGAAGGCTTCCGAGGATGTCACCCAATTTATCAGTCTTCTTATAAACCGTGAATGTAACTTACCTTTGGTGGGTGTGATCATGGTGAATGGCTACTTGAATTATAAAAAAAGAAGTGAAAAAATGCTTTGTTTTTTAAGTCTTTTGTTTTTTATCAGTATGTTGGACGTCCTACATGTGCATTTTCATTCTCTTTCCTATCCGGATTGGAGTCTTTTTAATACAGTTATCGTCAATGGGTTGTATTTAGTATTCTGTATTTGGATGGGGAAGGGACTATACTATTTCCAGAAGAAGGAGGAAGGAAGGCGTGGACAGGATATATGAGAGATCCTTTGATTTAAATGAATGGTTCATCATCATTAGTCTGATCGGTCTTCTTTTACTGATATGGGTAACTCCTAAGATCTTCTCCTTACTTGAAGGGATGAGTTATTTCGTTTATGGAATCTCGGTGGGCATGTTCTATGATCATACCATCAGCATCCCGCCATGGGACTTTTATGATGTAAACGATAGCTCCGCCTATCAGGGGATTGATTTTATCAGTTATATTATGTATGGACCATTTAGTTATTTTTTTATTTATATCTATCGTAAGTTGAGAATTAACGGGATCATGAACTTTGCGTACATATTGATCTGGACCGCTTTCTCCCTCTTGATGGAGTGGTTTACAGTGAAGATCGGAATCTTCCACTTCGACAAGGGATATAAGATGTATTGGTCCATCCCTATCTATATGGCCGTTCAAAGTATTCAACTTCTAATACATCATCAGATCAAAAAAGACTGCAGATAGCTATCAAATAGAAAACCGGAAACCACTGTTACTTGGTTTCCGGTTTTGTTTAGACGGAGAGGACCGCTTCGTATTGTGTGAAGCCGATATCTTCCAGGGCTTTTTTCAGGCTTGAGCTTGTTTTCAGATCCTCAAAGGTAATACCTAGATTCCCCAGTGTATGAGCCACTTCAGGCCGGATACCGGTTAAGACGGATTGAACACCCATCATTTTAAGCGCACTAATGATCTGATATATATTATGGGATACCATCGTGTCCATGATGGCAACACCGGAAATATCTATAAATAGATAGTCCAATTGCAGATCAGAGCTTTTCTTCAATGCTGTTTCCATGATGGCACTCGCTCTGAGGGTATCAATTTCCCCTATAAGGGGCAGGATCGCAATCTTCTCGGCTATGGGTACTACAGGGGCCGAGAGTTCATCCATGACAGTGTGGATGAGGGCAATCTGATCCTTTTCTTGAGTGCGGAATACTTCGTTTAGCTGGTACGCAATTTCATCAAGAATGGGATTGATTTCTTTATTGACTTGAAGCATAAGGGAGGCTGAAATTTGATCATCATTCAATTGCTCCATGAATATATCCCAAATGGCAGTACGGAAACCTGATAGAGTTTTTAGGGATTCATTGAGAGGCATTCCATTTTCAAGAGCCGCTTTCCCCACTTTCCCAGTCCATTCCTTTACTTTTCGGGATGATTCTACTTTGTCTTCGTACAAAGACTGTCCGAGCATTTCAATTAATTGCATACGCCATTCGGTGACTTGTTCCATCTTCAGTACCGATAACATAAGCGGATCAGAAAATTTCTGTTCCTGGTAGTGAATGACACCCTGAGCGATTTCGGATTTATGGGAAACAATTTGTTTACCCAGATATAATAATTCGTCTCTCATTTTCTTCAGACAACTCCTTATACTGCATGTTTATTTATACTATTACGAAATAATCTCTATTAATGGTAATATAGTATACCATAGAATCTAGTGAAATTATACTTCTCTTTAAGGAGGCACATCACGTTTAGTCCATTATTCTTTATCCGTTTCTTGAGTGTAGTATAGTATAAGTATATGGAAATTCACTAAGACGAAGGGTGATTTACTTGCGGATCATTTTGTTCGACGGCATATGCAATTTTTGCAATAAAAGTGTACGGTTTATCATTAAGCGTGATGCAAAAGGGGAATTTCGATTTGCCTCCCTGCAAAGTGAGACGGGACAGAAGTTATTAGAGGAGCATAACATACCTAAAACGACTGACAGCTTCGTATTGGTCGATGGGGATCAGGCTTCCGTTGAATCATCAGCAGCCTTGAAAGTATGTTCTAAACTAAAATGGCCATGGAAGATTTTCGCTCTGTTTCTCGTCATTCCGAAGCCTTTAAGAGACAGCATATACAGGATTATTGCTAGGAATAGATATAAATGGTTTGGGAAACAGGAATCATGCGTGATTCCCTCAAAGGAGATCAGGGAAAGATTCATAGAATAAGCAATCTTGCGCTTGGAAATGTGATGAGGGAAAGAATCAAGCCATTTAAATAGACCCTGGACGAGTGCCAGGGTCTATTTACCATTCCAATGGTATAAGCTCTTATTCACTTTGAATTGTCTTAACGGAGACTTTTCTTCCTGGACGGGGGCCGTCGAATTCACAAAGGTATATACCCTGCCATGTCCCCAATAATAGCTCACCATCTGACACGATGACTGTCTGACAATGGCCGACGGTACTGGTTTTTAAATGAGCAGCTGTATTTCCTTCTCCATGTAGATCAGACGAGTGTTGCCATGGGTAAAGTTCGTCTAATCGGCGGATGAAGTCGGTTTTCACATCGGGATCGGCATTCTCGTTTACCGTGATACCCGCTGTTGTGTGCAGGGACTGCACCGCCACAAGACCTTCTGTCATTCCAGACCGATTAATGATATCTTGTACATAACGAGTAATGTCGATCATTTCATCTCGCTTCTTTGTATCGATGGTTAATGTTTTTAGCATAATTAAATCCTTCCCTTATTAGACCTATTCGTTTACATTCCACAAAGCGAACAGGTTAAAACCTGTCGCCCTCAAGGGGGACACGACCGATGACGTTGGAAACATCGTCTTCCCCTATTTCTTCTAATGTTATTTCCTTTACTACCGTATGAAAGGTGTCCCTCCAATCCTGATACTCCTCAAGGGCGTTGATATATTCTTCGCTGTTTCCAGGCCGTCCAAGTGTGATGTGTGGAGAGTATGTATAACGGGGGTTTCGATAAGGCGCAAGTATTCCTTCATACAACTCGTCATGTAATTCTATAAGAAAGTCATTGCCTTTCTTAACATTCAAGAATAAAAATTCCCCGCCGGAACCTGTCACATCCTTTAATGTCATGTGGAACGGAGACATGTGCTCCGCTACTGACTTAATATGTACCAGGATATCAACGGAGGGGATGGAAGATTCAAAAGGAAAAACGAGGGTAATATGGGGAGGTATTTTATCCGACAGAGGGTCATACCTATTTCTGATCTCCTGGATTTTATCAACTGATTGAAATGAAGGGAAGATATGGATCGCTCTTTTCATCATGATCCTCCTTTACTGGCAAGGCGATTCTTGATTGTCAATGAGTGTATATGCTGAACGTTCGAATGATGCCCTGAAACATTTTCCTTCTTCTGTTTTATAGAGAGCCCGATAGATCTTATCATGGCTCTTTGTGGTATGGTTCTGAATGATCCCCACAATGGTCGAACCTGGTGCCACCGTGCGAATGGTGGATTGAATATTGTTGTGCAGAATGCTCCGTTTGTATACGTATACTACAATGACCAAAGCAATAAGGAAGATGAACATCCACCTCAACCCGTTTAATAGAAATGTCTTATTCACGGTCAGCCCCCATCTCCCTTATAGCTTCATCTTTCACGAATGCTTCCCTAACGTAACTTATTACATAGACGCTTGGCCAGGGATAGGGCCGCTTCATTATCTCCATGGAGACAAATCGTGTCAGCCTGAATGGATACGGTTTTCCCATCAATAGATACCACTTCCTGTTTTTCTACCATTCGAAGTACCTGTTTTTCCACTTCGTCCCCGTCATGAAGTACAGCATGAGGAAGAGAGCGTGGAGTTAATGTACCATCGGATTGATAGGCACGATCGGCAAATACCTCATGAGCTACTCGTAATCCTGCTTCTTCACCAGCCCTTGTAAGTTCACTTTGTGACAGACCGAATAGAGTGAGAGTGGGGTCAAGGTCGTAGACGGCCTCAGCAATCGCTTCAGCCAGTGTGAAATCCTTTGCAGCCATATTGTACAGTGCTCCATGTGGTTTTACATGTGATAGTTTCCCGCCTTGTGCTTTTATAAAAGCATATAAAGCTCCTATTTGATATTGAATGAGGGCATAGGTTTCCTCGGGGGAAATCTGCATCATTCTTCTTCCAAATCCCTGGATGTCTGGCAGCCCGGGATGCGCCCCCATCTTCACTTCATGCTTCATTGCGCTTGAAACAGTTCTTTTCATCACAAGGGGATCTCCCGCATGGAAACCGCAAGCGATATTGACGGATGTGACATAGTTCATCATTTCTTCATCTTTTCCTATCGTATATGCACCAAAACTTTCCCCTAAATCACAATTTAGATCTATTTTCATTTTTTCATCCTTTCGAGCATGAGAATGTATTGTAACATTCTGAAATCTTCTTTATCATATCATAAAAGTTCGTCCATTTGTTTGTTCTTTAAATAGACTGCTGGTAAAGACATGTGTTTTCTCATCAAATTTTAATCTTGTTTTAATTGAGTTCACTTTTTCGGGCGTTACAATGAATCTTGCTTATGAATAAGGATTTATCACTCCCTAAACAGATTGAAAGTGGGGTAGCTTTCTAATCTGTTTAAATCTTTATTATGTAAGACCCATTCTAATTTCTTTCCTTTGAAGACAAAAGCCTTGCTGAAGCTTTTGTCTTCTTTTTTTTGTATCTATAGAATCAAAAAAATAGACAGGGGAGATGTTCTCCGCCTGTCAGTGGTTTTGTTGCCCGTTATGTGGTTTTAGTTTGATTTTATAGAGCCATTCTTTCATTTTTACTGCATTTCTTTTTCTCTCAGGCTGATTCTCCATGACCCTGGTCCTTAAAAAGTGATAAACCAATTCTTCCGCCAGGATGATGAGGATAAAGAAAGAAACAATCACCACGATCCACGTCATATATTTTCCCCCTTTTGCTTCTCAACTATGTTTATGGATATATCTACCACATTATGAAGAGAATGAAACATTATAAGGAATAACAAACCGAGTATTACAGATGATTATAATATGATTATGTAATCTTATTCATCTCTTAATGAAAACTCACCTTTTTCTCATTTTATTTTAATGATGCAGGAGCAGAATGAAAGTAGTGATAAAAGGGAGGTTAGAACCATGTGGATTCGAATTATTCCTATTTTATTTTTCAGTTTTACGGCGTTAACATTAATGACGTATCAAGGCATTGAAATTTTCCATGCCCTAAACGATTTTATTTTCAATAAAAGTAAATTAAAATAAAGGGTATTAAGATTTAGAGCAGGTGATTGTGTGAAAAAAATCTTAGTCATAGAAGATGAAAAGAATCTCTCCCGATTCATCGAATTGGAATTGAAATATGAAGGGTACGAAGTCGGCCTGGCTTATGACGGGAGAGATGGTCTGGATCAAGCCCTTAACGAAGAATGGGACGTCATCCTCTTGGATCTGATGCTCCCCGGATTGAATGGATTGGAAGTGTGCAGAAGAATCAGGCAGGTCAAAGCCATCCCGATCCTGATGATTACGGCAAGGGATAGCGTGATGGACCGGGTATCTGGGCTTGACAGCGGGGCGGATGATTATATCGTCAAACCATTTGCGATTGAAGAATTGTTAGCAAGGCTAAGGGCTGTGTTCAGGCGCGCCGTAAAAGAGGATGCCGCTCAACAGACTTCGTTTCATTTTCGGGATATCATCGTATACAAGGAGTCCAGGCAAGTTTTTAAGCTTGAAGATGAAATTGACGTGACTAAACGGGAGTATGACCTTTTACTTGCTTTTTTAGAGAACAAGAATATTGTGCTGACCCGTGAAGTCCTTCTTAACAAAGTATGGGGATATGATACGGAAGTAGAAACGAATGTTGTGGACGTATACGTAAGGTACTTAAGGAATAAAATAGATTCCCCAGGCGAAGAAAGTTATATCCAGACCGTACGTGGGACCGGCTATGTGATGAGGACATGAATACATTCATCAATCGACTTAAGCCTTCTTCCCTTAAGGTGAAGTGGGCATTTGCAGCCGGGTCAGCCATATTCCTTGCCTTTTTTTTATTCAGTTTTTTTCAATATCACGCCATTAATAAATGGATGCTTGATGAAGAAGAAAGTAACTTTGGCCGGGTATTGGATGAAATCACTGTCTTCTTTAAACAGAGAGGGAACGATATAAAGCTTCAGGACATATATGATAGCCGGGATCTAATGAAACAAATAGCCGAAAAAGACCAGACGATACGGATATTGGATCGTCAAGGGGAACAGGTATTGGAAATCAGGGGAGAAAATGAGTCTGCCTTCTATGTACCTTTTCAACCTGTCAATGATAAGTCTGTTGAACTCATAGAATCAGAAGGCAATAAAATGCTCATTGGGCGTTCACCCATCAAATCGACCCGATTTAATGGTTATGTAGAAATCATACAGCCATTGAACCGGTATGAAAACATCATGAAGAATCTTTTTTGGATGATGACCATCACGGGCATCCTGGCTCTATTGATCAGTGCCGTTGTTGGGTATTCTATGGCGAAAAGCTTTGTCCGTCCCTTGAATAAACTTTCTGAAACAATGAGATCCATCGAAAGAAAAGGATTTCACGAAAGAGTGGAGATTGTAAAAGCCCACGATGAAATCAGTGACTTATCCCAGATCTTTAATAAAATGATGAGCCAAATCGAAAAATCGTTTCAACAGCAGCAGCAATTTGTGGAAGATGCTTCACATGAATTGAGAACCCCCATTCAGGTACTTGAAGGACATCTTGCATTATTGAATCGTTGGGGGAAAAAGGATCCAACCATACTGGAGGAGTCTTTACAAGTGTCCTTAGATGAACTTGAGAGAGTAAAACGGCTTGTAGGCGAATTGCTGGAGCTTTCCAGAGCGGACAGAGAAAAATTCGATTTGGAAAACGCCAGGGCACATGTACAGAAAGTAGTGGATAAAATGATGAGGGACTTTAGGTTTCTTCATCAGGAATACACTTTTTCTTGTTTTGATGATTTAAACCACGAAGCGTTGGTAACCATTATGCCGAGGCACCTGGAACAGATCATGATCATCCTGTTGGATAATGCCGTGAAGTACTCTGATGAGCATTCCACTATTGAAGTGAAGCTAATGGACTCTCAGGAAGACATTATCATAGAAGTCAAGGATGAGGGGATTGGTATCCCTGAGGAAGACCTTCCGAAAATATTTGACCGCTTCTATCGTGTGGATAAAGCAAGAAGCCGCGAAAAAGGTGGATACGGACTGGGCTTGGCCATCGCTTCGAAGCTGGTCCAAAACTATGACGGTGAGATCACGGCCATTGGAAATGATCCTCATGGGACCATCATTCGACTATCCCTTAAACAAATCCATTAAATTTACAGACGTCTCAATATTTTTCTGAGACGTCTATTTCTGTGTACTGCATGTCAATGCTTTTAGGGATTTTCAGTTCCAGGATTCCGTCTTTGTATTGAGCAACAGCGCCTTTTTTCTTTACCAGACAAGGGAGGGTGATCACTTGTCTTTCGTCACAGCCGGGTATGTTTTCTATGATTGCCTGATTTGACGTGTGAAAAATCTTCAGATGCTTCATCCAATCTTCATCCGGTACTTGAAAGCGAATATAGATATCTTCAAAGGTTTCGAACACATTGGTAGGAATCGAGGAATGGGAACTGGGTGCTTCCTCGCGTTTCGTTTGCTGCCCCTGATTGCCCATCGGATTCATAAAGGATTGTGCCCCATTCATCATATCATTCGGATTCATCATGCTATCCCACCCGCCAGGAAACATCTTCTTCATCATACCTTGAATATAGTTATCCAGTTCTTTGGGGTTCATTTGATTCATCTGATCTTTCATGTTTTTATTGAAAGGGAATAAACTCCATGGGAACATGTGAACCACCTCACTTTAAACATAATAAACAGCCCCTGTGTTTCCTTCTGGTTCTATCCTATGCATTGGATGGGCGATGAGTTCATTTCTGGAGTTGCAAGAGGAAGATTTGGAATGAAAAATCTTTGTCTATGAGTCTGTAAACATAGTACTAATTAAAAAAACGTGGAAAATAACAAAAAATATTTGGTTTTTTTAGGTAACAGTAGTAAGATGGTTTATGAAAAAAGTACCCTTAACAAAGGGATACAAGAAGGTGAAAGAGAAAGCGCTTAATAAAATATTATTTCAGAATAGTCGTTATACGGAAAGGTTTTCATGTAATTTATTATGGGAATATAAGTAATATCCCCATGAGAAGGACGGAAAACAAAATTTTAAGAAATTTGTTATAAAGACTTTATCTTACTACTGCACAGTGATAAAATATCCTTGTAAGCGTTTTTATGTGTTAAAAATTACTATTCTTGCATAATGAATACCGTTGATTGAATTGTAAGAATACATGATACCCAAATTATACTAACTGGCAAAATAGTTGGAGGTTTTTCACAATGAAAAAGCAATCTGCAAAAGGGGAACCTTGGCAATCGTTTTACGGACCGAACCTTGGTTATGTAATGGAGGTTTATGAACAATTCCTCGAAGATCCATCAGAAGTAGATCCTGAACTAAAGGAATTATTCGAACAATGGGGGCCTCCCACCGTTGAAGACGTAAAGGTGATCGCGAGCGCCCAGCACGGTGATTCATCGTTTACACTACCCGAACAGCCTACTGCCTTGAGTAAAATGGTGGCTGCGGTTAAATTAGCAGATAATATTCGTACATATGGTCACTTAGCTGCGGATATTAATCCCCTGAATGACCGGAATAAGGATACTAGAAGAATTGAACTTTCTGAGTTCAATCTAACAGAAGAAGATTTAAAACAGATACCTGTTGATTTCTTATGTCCGAATGCACCTTCTCATATTAAAGACGGTCTTCAGGCCATTCAGCATTTAAGACAGGTTTACACAAATAAGCTGGCATTCGAATATGCTCATGTTCATGAGCTTGAAGAGAAAAATTGGTTAAGAGAAAAGATCGAGTCGGAATCCTATTTCACTCCACTTTCCAAAGATAAGAAAATGGCGTTATTAAAGCGTCTTGCCCAAGTGGATGGATTTGAAAAATATGTTCATCGTACCTTTGTTGGTCAAAAGCGCTTCTCAATTGAAGGATTGGACACGATGGTTCCATTACTGGACGAGATGGTTCGTTATTCTGTTGAATCAGGTGCTAAAACCGTCAATATCGGAATGGCCCATCGAGGACGCCTGAATGTTCTGGCACATGTCATCGGGAAGCCATACGAAATGATCTTCGCAGAATTCCAACACGCTCCGAGTAAGGACTTAATTCCTTCCGAAGGATCGATCGGCATCACATTTGGATGGACGGGAGACGTTAAGTATCATTTGGGGGCAGACCGTGAAATTTCTCCACAGCAGTCACCGACAGCCCGTGCACGGGTGACGCTTGCCAACAACCCGAGTCACTTGGAAGTTGTCAGCCCGATCGTTGCCGGGTACACGCGTGCAGCCCAGGAAGTCCGAGAAGATAAAGGTTACCCTGAGCAGTCCCCTGAAGCATCATATGCAGTCATGATACATGGAGATGCTGCCTTCCCGGGTCAAGGAGTCGTTGCCGAAACGTTAAACATGAGTCAACTGCGCGGATACAATACAGGTGGATCTATTCACCTTATTGCCAACAACATGATTGGTTTCACAACTGAAAGCCGTGATTCACGTTCGACAAAGTATGCATCGGACACGGCCAAGGGCTTTGAAGTGCCAATTGTGCATGTCAATGCGGATGATCCCGAAGCATGTCTTGCTGCAGCAGTCCTAGCCTATGAATATCGTAAAACATTCGGTAAAGACTTTGTCATTGATTTAATCGGCTACAGACGTTTTGGTCATAATGAAATGGACGAACCGATGGTAACGAATCCATTGATGTATTCAGTCATTCAGAATCACCCGAATGTTAAGAAAATGTACGCTGACAAACTCATCTCAGAGGGTATCGTAACGGATGCAGATGTAGAGAAAATGGATTCTGAAATAGAGGAAGAATTAAAAGCAGCCTATAATAAAGTACCAGCTAAAGACGATGATCCAGATACGGTACTTGCTCCACCTGAATACGTGGCGAATGGACTTCCGGATATCAATACAAGCGTCGATTTCGATAAGCTGGAAGGGTTAAACAGCGAACTGCTTCAATGGCCTGAAGGCTTCAATGTGTTCAAGAAATTAGATCGTATCCTGAAAAGACGCAGCCAGGTATTCGAAGGGAAAGGGAAAATTGATTGGGCACATGCCGAGACCCTGGCTTTTGCTTCCATCCTCAAAGATGGTACTCCGATCCGACTGACCGGACAGGACTCTGAAAGGGGAACATTTGCACAACGTCACCTTGTACTCCATGATGAAAAATCAGGTGAAGAATATATCCCGTTACACAACCTGAAGGAAAGCCATGCATCCTTTGTCGTCCATAACAGTCCTCTTACCGAAACCGCTGTAGTTGGTTACGAGTATGGATACAATGTTTTCGCACCTGAAACCCTTGTCCTGTGGGAAGCTCAATTCGGGGATTTCTCAAATATGGCACAAGTGATGTTTGATCAGTTCATCTCGGCCGGTCGCGCGAAATGGGGCCAAAAAACAGGCCTTGTCATGCTTCTGCCACATGGTTATGAAGGACAGGGTCCTGAACACTCCAGCGCACGTTTGGAACGATTCTTACAGCTGGGCGGGGAATATAACTGGACAGTCGCCAACTGTTCAACAGCGGGTCAATATTTCCACATCCTAAGACGTCAAGCTGCTATCTTGCAAAAAGAAGAAGTAAGGCCGCTTGTCATCATGACTCCAAAAAGCCTGTTGCGAAATCAGTTTGCAGCTGCCACGGCAGAAGAACTGGCCAGTGGGGAATTTCATTCAGTCCTTGAGCAAAAGGGTCTGGGGGAAAGCCAGGCTGCTGTTGAAAGAGTTGTTTTATGCAGTGGGAAGATTGCGATTGATTTAGAAGAGAAGCTTCAGGATATCGATGATACAGACTGGTTGCACATTCTAAGGGTTGAGGAAATTTATCCTTTCCCTAAAGGGGATATCACAGCCATCTTAGAAAGGTATCCAAATCTTAAAGAATTGGTCTGGATCCAGGAGGAGCCTAAGAATATGGGAGCATGGACATTTGCGGAACCAAGGCTCCGTGACATTGCCCCTCAGGGTGTCGATGTGCATTATATCGGGCGTCGCAGACGTTCCAGCCCATCCGAAGGCGAACCAACTGTACACAAAAAAGAACAATCCAGGATCATAAACGAAGCGTTAACCCGATAAGAAAGAGGAGGATATCACAGTGGCAGAAATTAAAGTTCCAGAATTAGCAGAATCAATTACAGAAGGTACGATTGCACAATGGCTGAAGCAGCCCGGGGATTATGTTGAAAAAGGCGAATATATCGTCGAGCTTGAAACCGATAAAGTAAATGTGGAAGTCATTTCAGAAGAAGCCGGTACAATCCAGGAGCTTAAAGCTGAAGAAGGCGATACGGTTGAAGTTGGGCAAGTGATTGCCATTGTAGGTGCAGGCGGAGAAGCCCAAACCACCTCTGATGCAAAGGAAGAAGCGCCTAAGAAGGAAGAGAAAGAAGAGAAAACGGAAAAAGCACCAGTTGAAGAAGCACCAGTTAAAGAGGACAAAAAGAATCGTCCGATCGCTTCTCCGGCAGCACGCAAGTTAGCTCGTGAGAAAGGCATCGATCTCTCCGATGTTCCAACAGATCCACTTGGTCGCGTTCGTAAACAGGACATAGAAGCCTATAGCAATAAACCGGCCGATGCTCCTTCTAAACCTTCTGCACAGGAGAAGAAGGCTCCGGCAAAGAAAGATGATGGAAAGCCAGTCGTACGTGAGAAAATGTCCCGCCGACGTCAAACCATCGCGAAACGTTTGGTCGAGGTTCAGCAGACAGCTGCCATGCTGACGACATTCAACGAAATTGATATGAGTAAGGTCATGGAGCTGCGTAAACGTAAGAAGGACAAATTCTTTGATGACCATGATGTAAGACTTGGTTTCATGAGTTTCTTTACAAAAGCAGTGGTAGCGGCGCTTAAGAAATACCCATATGTGAACGGTGAAATTGACGGGGATGAAATCGTCCTTAAGAAATTCTACGATGTCGGCGTAGCCGTATCCACGGATGATGGATTGGTTGTACCGGTCGTACGTGACTGTGAACGAAAGAATTTCGCGGAGATTGAAGGGGAAATCATGGAATTGGCTACTAAGGCCAGAAACAACAAGTTATCCCTTGGAGATCTGCAAGGAGGATCATTCACCATTACAAATGGTGGGGTATTCGGTTCATTACTGTCCACACCGATCTTAAATGGACCACAGGTTGGAATTCTTGGAATGCACAAAATCCAACTCCGTCCTGTAGCCATTGATAAAGACACAATGGAAAATCGTCCGATGATGTACATTGCTTTATCATATGATCATAGAATCATTGATGGAAAAGAAGCGGTTGGATTCCTTGCAATGGTTAAAGACTTACTTGAAAACCCTGAAGATTTACTTCTTGAAGGATAAACCACTTTGATTGAATAATGATAGATGAATGTTTGGCTGATTCATATGACCCCTGGTGGTATATGAGTCAGCTTTTTTTTTCACATATTTTAACCAAAAACATAAAATGTGGTTAAATAAAATAAAGTTTCCTTAAGGAAACTTATGGACAACAGTCTGAGAGGGTGGGGGAAATGAATGCTTATCAATCAAAAAAAGTGCTTCAGTATTCTTATCTATTTCATAAGATCGGACTTCTGGATCACGATCAATTTAAGCAAATAGAGGAATACCATGGATTAAAAGTCATGAAAAAAGACAGACTCAAATGAACTTGGGTCTGTCACCAATATCTCAGGGGGTGAGATCGTTTGATTTTTAATTTTTTGTTTTTTTACTGCGTCAAGATTTCCTAAAAGGTTTCAATCCACGGTTACGAATTTCTTTCTTAAGAAGCGATATCCAGTCTTGATCATTCCCTTGTTTCTCAGCATCACGATAAGCTGCCACCAACTGTTCATTACTTAAGATTTTCATGACCAACCTCCCAGGAAATGTATAAAATATAGAATTTTCTATATTTTCTATTTATTCTACAGAGAAAACATTCATTTGAAAAGTGTTTTTTCATAAATTCCTTCTAAAGTTGTATTTTTAGTTGTTTTGTTGAATTTGGTTTAAAGAAGGCGTTTTTTGTCTTGTGAGACCCTGTAGGAATAGATGGATTTTGTCGAGAGTGTAGGACCGGCCTATTTAACCTGTATGAAAGGTATAAGGTAATTAGTTTGAAAATTTAAACTTTTGTGATAATATACACGCATAAGGAACTGAAATGTCACCTCTTGAATTACTTGCGGAAGGTTCCGATTTAAACAGGGTCATATCAAAGGGGGAAAATCATTTGTCGGAGATTTTACACACTACAGTAGGGAATCTTCTCGAAGAAAAAGCACGCATTCAGCCGGATATTGAAGCGGTCGTCTATGCTGACAGGGGGTTAAGATGGTCCTATCACGAATTTAACCAATTATGCAGACAGGCCGCAAAGGGCTTCATGAAGCTTGGCATCAATAAAGGAGATCATATCGCCATTTGGGCATCTAACACACCTGAATGGTTAGTGAGCCAGTTCTCCACCGGAAAAATGGGTGCCGTCCTGGTCACAGTGAACACAAATTATCGAAGTGCTGAATTAGAATATTTACTAAGACAATCTGACAGTCAGACGATTATTTTGATGGAAGAATTCAGAGGTGCGTCATATATAGACATGCTCTATGAAATCTGTCCGGAATTGAAATCTTCCGGGCCTGGAGAGTTAAAAAGTGCCAAACTGCCTTTCTTAAAAAATGTCATTGTTCTAGGGGAGAATTCCTATCCGGGTACATATAACTGGGAGGACATCATGGAGAAAGGGAAGGAAGTGGAAGAGAATGATCTTGACGAAAGACTTTCAAGCCTATCCCCTCATGATGTTATCAATATGCAATATACGTCAGGGACGACAGGGTTTCCGAAAGGGGTCATGCTCACTCATTCCAATATTGTTAATAACGGGTATAATATCGCCGGATGCATGAGACTCGGCAATGAAGATCGTTTGTGCATTCCCGTTCCATTCTTTCATTGCTTCGGGTGCGTGCTAGGGGTCCTTGCTTGTGTTTCTGTAGGAGCTACAATGGTCCCCTTGCAGGAATTCGATCCCCGCCTGGTCTTGAAGACGGTCCAGGACGAAAAGTGCACAGGCCTTCATGGAGTGCCTACCATGTTCATTTCCGAGTTGAATCTCCCGGATTTCGATCAATATGACCTATCCCATCTTCGCACCGGTATCATGGCAGGCAGTAATTGTCCGATTGAGGTGATGAAAGGGGTCATGGACAAAATGGGAGCAGATGAGATTACGATCGCCTATGGTCAGACAGAGTCATCTCCCGTGATTACCCAGACACGTACCCATGATCCAATTGAATTAAAGGTCGAAACCGTTGGGAAATCACTGCCTAATGTCGAAGTGAAAATTGTGGAGCCCGGGTCAAATCGTGAAGTCCCTTATGGAGTCCAGGGAGAATTGTGTACCCGTGGATACCATGTCATGAAAGGGTACTATAAGAATGGAGAAGCGACAAGGCTTTCCATTGACGATGAAGGGTGGCTCCATACGGGTGATTTAGCCGTCATGGATGAACATGGTTATTGCAGGATTACAGGAAGATTAAAAGATATGATCATTCGAGGTGGTGAGAATATTTACCCGAGAGAGATTGAAGAATTCCTTTATTCCCATCCTAAGGTCTTGGATGTACAGGTCATTGGGATTCCGGATGAGGTTTATGGTGAAGAGGTCATGGCCTGGATCATATTGAAGGAAGGACAAACAGCGACTTCTGAAGAGATCAGGGAGTATTGCACCGGTAAGATTTCACGGCATAAAATTCCAAGATATATCGAATTTACTGATGCCTACCCAATGACTGCTTCCGGAAAAATCCAAAAGTTCCGATTAAGGGAGCAGGCGAAGCAAACCGCCATCCCAAAAAAGCAAATGAAAAATTGAAAGCGTTTCCCCTTGAAGGGCATTTCTACCGTTATGGTGGAAGTGTCCTTTTTTATGATAATTTATATAATGAAAGCAGAGAATACTGAAATTTCAAAGATCATTTGATAAAATATAAGAAAGCTAGTTTAGTTGATTAACCGTAATGAAGTTATGTTAACAAGAGAAAGGGGTAACATGGTGTACGTTTTTGTCTATGGTACGTTAAGAAGACACGAAAGTAATCATTCCTTATTGAAGGATGCTTCATTGGTCAGGGAGCAAGCCTGGGTAGAAGGAATCCTATACGAAACGAATAGAGGTTATCCAGCCCTGAAAGAAGGCAATGGAACAGTTTATGGTGAAGTATATAAGATCGACACCGACATCTTATTGAAAATCGATGAACTTGAGGATTTCCTGGAAGATCGTGAAGAGAACCTGTTTATCCGCAAACGTAAGGAAGTGGTAACAGACACAGGCACCCGGGAAGCATTTGTCTATTATTCCGAAGACAAAGCTTTATTTCAAGAAGAAATTCCTTCAGGAGATTGGAAGGTCCATCAATTTCTTAAGGGGAAACCTGAAAGGACACTATATTTCGCATATGGATCCTGTATGGATGATGATCGATTTAAAATAGCCGAGGTCGATCAACATTTCAAGAATTGTCTTGGAGCGGGTGTGTTGGAAGGATATACAATGAAGTATTTATTTCAGGTACATGATGGTGGTCGTGGAGATATCATTGAAGATGGAGGAACGATGGAAGGGGTTGTATATGATATCCCCAAAGAGGCTGTAGAGTACCTGTTTACAAGGGAGGGGGTCACCCCGGGTTGGTACAGGGCGGCTTTCATTGACATACTGATAAACGGAAAATCATATAAGGATGTACTGACCTTTATTGTAAAGGTGAAATATGATGAAACATGTCCCCCCGATCATTACGCCAGGGAAATCCTCAGAGGAAGCCTTCCACATGTAAGTCAGTCTTATCATGAAAAACTGCAAAAACAGTTAATGGAAATAGGTATGACGAAAGATCAAGTGGAGAACCTCCTGGAGTCAAGTTAAAGTACGGACACTGCAAGCAGGAGTGGTTTTCGTCTTAATCAGATAGGGTATTGAATAAGTGACCAGGAGAGTCCCGGGAGAACACAAAATGCATTGTGTGAAAAGAGGTGTGTGATGGACTTTTTACTTCATTTGGTTGATCAATTTGGTTATATTGCCATGTTCCTATTCAGTTGGGTCGTGTTTGTGGGTTTACCGGTACCAAACGAACTGGCTGCCGCATTAGCCGGATATCTTTCTGAATGGAGGCATTTTAATCCGTACACCTCTTTTTTCTTTATGTATAGTGGATTGATCTCCTATGGAATTTTTGCTTTCATGAATGGACGTTATTTTGGCACTAAGCTAACATCCCGGATGAGGAATGGGAACAGATCCAAAAAGCTCATTGAAAACGGAGAAGCTTGGCTGAATAAATATGGTCCATTGGCGATTTCATTCAGCTATTTTATACCGGGTATCAGGTTATTCATGCCATATATTGCAGGTACAACAAGAGGGATCTCTTTCATGAAGTATCTTCTTTATGCCCTTCCATCAGCTTTTGTATGGGGAATCGTCTATTTTCAGATTGGACGGTACTTCCCTAAGAGCTTTCAGGAGCTGTTAGAGGAAATAAGCCTAAAAGCAGGAGTCGTTTTTGTCATTCTTTTTGTTACACTGATTATTTACGGACTCATCTACACAATGAAAAAAAGCAACACTACAACTAAGTGGAAAAAAGTAAGGTATCGGAAATAATAAAAGACTGATGGAGGTATTGTCATCAGCCTTGTTCATCTATCATGATCGTGAAATACTTTCCGAATATCCCTATCGCTTTAACCGTCGTTCTGGAACCGTTCTCATCCTCATAGATTTTGCCGATCGTGTTAAACAGCAAGTACCCATTCTTAATATTTGATCCGGTTTCAATCAAGGTTCTATAGGAATTCCCCTCCATTTTTTTGGTGCAAGTTATGGAAGCATGGCATTCGATATCGTATTCATTTAATAGCCAAGAGTAAAACTGTTCTTCATTCGGCCGGTGCGTGCTCATATAAAATAGCAGAAGGATGGAGAAAATCATCCCTATTCTGATTAATCCTTTTTTCACGGATATCGAACCTCTCCTAATATGTTATCTCCTATAATATACCATATAAAAATGTTGTGTTGTGTCAAAATCCTTAAAAAATCGACAAAAAAACTATATTATGAGTGCCGGTTATCGATTCAATCGAATTCTGGTTTAGATAGTAGTTGAACTAATGCGCCTGTAAGAATATACTAGTAGCATAGTTCCATTGAAAAGGAGGTTATCGACTTGATTCATAAAACTTGGACGGAGAATCATTCGAATAAAAAGATAAAGTGTGTACATACGGACGCAAAGAAATACACAGTTGCGAATGTCCTTACAGTAGGAAAAGAATATGAAGTGAAAAACGAATCAGAAGAATACTACTTCGTCATCGATGAAAGTGGCAAAATGGGAGGATTCTACAAAGAATACTTCGAAGAGGTCTAAACCATCCTCCAGCTGATTTTTTCCTGTACGGAAGAAATCAGCTTTTTCTATGTTAACTTTAAAAAGATATATTCATGATCTTGATATTAGTATTGCATTGTTCAACGTGCTTGAAAATTGGGATGGATGGGGAGACGACAAATGCAGCAATCATTTAGTAAACGGGTGGTTACTCTAGAGGATATGTCATCACTGAAAGAACTATTTATGAACTACGAACTAAAGGCATTTGGTGAAAGGCAAACCAGCGAAGAAGAAATCCATGAGATGGTGGAATCGATTCCAAAAACGGATCGCATTGGCCTTTGGCATAATGGGGAATTGGCTGCCCTCTCCATTTTGACTGAAAAAGATCATCGCCTGCCCTCTTTAATTCTTGCTAACCCAAATGAACATATGGGTCACTACATAAAGGAGATGGTAAAAGAATTAGTATCAACCGCCAGAATCGGAAAAAAGATGAATGGTGAAAACAAAACAATCATCTTATCTGCAAATCTTGAAGTAGAGAAAGAGACTCTCGAACAATCTGGGTTTACGGCAACCCGCTTTTGGTTTCAGATGAAAAAGGATCTTGAAGATTTGACGAGTACCTCCATTCCTTCTTCTTATCAGATAACAAGTTTCAATCCCGATACTGAAGCTCATTGTCTTCATGAACTGTTTGAAGAGGTTTTTTCGGACCATTTTGATTATCACCCAACTGAATTGGAAGAATTCAAGAAGCGTTTTCTTCGCCCTTCTTTCGATCCTACTCTTTGGTATCTATTGAAAGAAGGGGGCATTCTCATAGGATTTATCCTTTGTACTGTCAATGAAGAGACCAGGATGGGTGAGGTCTCTCATCTCGGTATCCAGAGAAGCTTCCGGCGCAGGGGACTTGCCCATCATTTACTTGATTACGCATTTCACAAACTGAAGGAACGCGGGATGAAAACCGCAGCCCTATCCGTAGACAGTGACAGCTATACTGACGCCACCATTGTCTATCAAAAAGCCGGCATGTATGTCTACAGGGGATTCACCCGATATGATTTGAACATATAAAAGCTTACCACACCCGGAAAAGGGTGTTTTTTTTCTGATCTGCTGAAATAATAAATGTATGCAGACCCTTTGCAGTGTAAGCGCTATTACATGTAGAATGACTAGTATGTGAATTGGAAAGGATGTCAAAGCATGAATTTGGAAAGACGACTACCGGAATCGGTCACTCGTATAATACATGAAAGAAAACAAGCATTTGCCCGTACTGAGAACCACTCATTGATTGGGGAAGGAGGATATACGGCAAGTGAAGAATATATCATCGAGGACAGCATCATTTCCCTTTCCCTGGGGAAAAACCTTCTCCTTAAAGGACCCACGGGGTCTGGGAAGACAAAGCTGTCCGATACATTATCATCGATATTCTCTCAACCGATGCACAGTATCAACTGCTCTGTTGATCTCGATGCAGAAGCATTATTAGGATATAAAACGATCAGCGAAAGGGATGGGAAAAATACCATCGATTTCATTGAAGGACCTGTGATCCAAGCAATGAAAAATGGTCACCTGCTCTATATCGACGAAATCAATATGGCCAAACCTGAAACATTGCCGATTTTAAACGGTGTGTTGGATTATAGAAGAAGTATTACGAATCCATTTACAGGTGAAGTCGTGAAAGCTGCTTCCTCATTTGGTGTTATAGCCGCTATCAATGAAGGGTATGTGGGTACGGTGCCGTTAAATGAGGCCATGAAAAATCGCTTTGTTGTTATAGATGTACCCTATATTGAAGGAGAAACGCTGAAGAGTGTCATTGAAAGTCAAAGTAAGCTTACGGATGACAAGCTCATCGGCCAATTTGTAAATTTATCTTCGGATTTATTGATCCAGGTTAAAAATGGCCAAATTTCAGAGGAAGCAGCATCCATTCGTGCTCTCCTTGATGCCTGTGACTTGGCTGTGTATCTCCCTGCCAAGCGTGCGATACAGAGGGGAATTGTTGATAAGCTTGAAGATGAACGTGAGAAAGCGGCTATTCTGAATATAGCAGAAACCTTATTTGAATGAGGGATTTGTAATGCACCGATTTATTCAATTTAATGATGAAAATATTGATTCATTTTTAGTGATGGAAATGGCGGATCTTACAAAGACACTGTCTAAGAATGGGGATATGAACCTGAAATATGGTCCGTTTTCTTATTTGGACTACAAAGAGGAAACGGTCTACGTCAGTCATTTCTGGGATCATCGAAAAAGAGATGACGAAGTCCATGGGTTAAAAAGTGATATCTACTTGAGGACCATAGGTAACCTCCATGAAACGGTGAAAGAAGATGTCATAGAATACCTTGAAAAAGTAAAAACCACTTCTGTCCCACGATTTGCAAAGCAATTATTTGTCATAGGGGAAGAGATACGATTAGAGGAAATTTGCAAATCCAAACGCCCGGGAACCAAGAAATCATTTGACAGGAGAAGAACATTATACCGCCAGCACTTTGAAGCCCAGCTTAAAGTGAATTTGACGAAAAGCGTGTTTACAGATGCTCTGTTCAATTCGGTTTACCTTCTTCTTCATGCCCAATCCCCGATGGAACAACCGGTGAAGATCAATGAGGAGATCGACCTGGCCATGCCATTTATTCATGGCCAGATTACCCGGTTTTATGAGACCCGTCAAACGAAGGATGTTGCGAGGGTAGCTTTGGAGATTATTGAGGTTGTAGATGAAATTGTTCAGAAAGATATGTTGAATGAATACTTCCATCTGCCTGAGGACGTCTATGAGATAGAAGAAACATCCGGTGAAACCTTTGACGAATTAAAAAGGAAAGACCCTCTACAGAATCATGATGTACTGGAAGAAGAAAGCACAGGGGATGAAGAAATCCTGGACGAAGAATTCCGTACTTGGCACAGGGAAACAAGTGACAAAGGGGAATCATTCCTGCAATTCGATCTGGATCAAGGTTCGCAATCCGACCTCATGGGAGAGGGGGTACGTGAAGGAGAAGATGGCGACCAGGCGTTAGCGATGGTTCAAGGCTCTAAGCAAGAGACAGAACGGGAGCAGTACCATAATGTGAAAGCCGAGGAGCAGGAGAGGGAAGAGTCAGGAGGGGAAGAAAGTGAGTATGGAAAGGACAATCGCTTCGCCGAACCTCACTTTCTTACCCCGTCTGTTCCCTCTTCTGAGGAAAAGCTTGAGTATAGTCAGAACAAAGGAATGGTAGCACCGTTACAAAAGAAGCTTCAGAAGATGATTGAGAAAACACTGGAACACAAGCGTATACAGCCTCGGAGTGATTTACATTTCGGCAGATTGAATAACAAGTTATTACGTTTCATAACCGATGATAATCCAAGACTTTTCTACAAAAAGCAGAACCCTTCCTCAGAGATAGACGCAGTGTTTTCTTTACTTGTCGATTGTTCAGGCTCCATGTATGACAAGATGGATCAGACGAAGCTTGGTATCACATTGTTTCATGAATCGTTAAAATCTGTCAGGGTCCCCCATGAAGTCGTCGGCTTCTGGGAAGATACGAATCGTGCCTCAAAGACCAGTCAGCCGAATTACTTAAATCCAGTGTTGAATTTCTATACCTCACTGAAACCAGGCAGTGGTTCTGAAATCATGCAGCTTCAGCCGGAAGAGGACAATCGGGATGGTTTTGCGATTCGTCTGATGACAGAAAGAATTCTGATGCGGAATGAAAAACAAAAGTTCCTTCTTGTTTTTTCAGATGGTGAACCTGCAGCCATGGAGTACGAACAAAATGGAATTGTCGATACCCACGAAGCAGTATTGGATGCAAGGAAAAAGGGGATCGAAGTCATCAACGTTTTTTTATCAAACGGTGAAATCGATGAGTCCCAAAGAATAACCATCCAGAATATTTACGGGAATTACAGCATCCTTGTTTCAGATGTAGAAGAACTCCCGGAAGTATTATTCCCTTTACTAAGAAAGCTCCTGTACAAGAGTATATAAATGATTGAAATGACGACTACCGGCTTTCTCTGTAGTCGTCATTTTTCTTACCCTTTCTTTGATATCCCTTACCCTGGTTTTGAAAGACTCAATGAATGGAAGGAATATTTTAATCTTCAAGGGAATTTCTGTATACTATAGGAAGATGAGATTTGGTGTTCAGATGAGTCGGAAAGATGAGTCATTTTTACATAAAAGGGAAGGTTAGTAAATAGTTAATAGAGGGAAAAAGGAAGTATTGTACAAGAGAGGAAGCGACAGATATGAATGAGTTAGATATGCACCATATTTTCGAACTGGGTCTTATATTAGTCATGATTGCAGCCGGGATAACGGCGATTGCCAAGAAATTCAAGCAACCTTATCCGATTGCTCTCGTTATAGTTGGAGCGCTGATCGGGTTATTCAATATACCTGTCTTAGAGCCGCTTAAAGACTTCATTACAGAAGGAGAGGTCTTTAATTTCGTCATCATTACCCTGTTTTTACCGGCTCTTTTGGGAGAAGCGGCATTAAAGCTTCCTTATTCCCATCTAAGGGCAAATAAAGAACCGATCATCGCTTTGGCTTTCGGGGGAACGATGATTTCTTTTTTGATCATTGGTTTTTCAGCGTATTATTTCTTTGATTTCTCTATTCAGGCAGCTTTTGTCTTTGGAGCACTGATGAGTGCAACAGACCCTGTCAGTGTATTAAGCATTTTCAAGAGTGTGGGTGTTAAGAAGAGATTAGCCGTTGTGATTGAAGGAGAAAGCTTATTCAATGATGGTTTAGCTGTTGTATTATTCAATATTTCCGCCTTTTATCTTGTATCGTATATCGATGCTGGATGGGCAGGTCTTGGAAGCGGTGTGTGGGAGTTCATCAGGGTGGTCTCATTAGGTGTAATCATCGGTGGTTCCCTGGGGTATGCATTTTCAATTTTAACGAAGTACTACGATGATTATCCCCTTGAGATCATTTTTAGTGTCATCTTATTTTACGGCTCCTTTCTACTGGCGGAAAGTGTTCACGCTTCTGGGGTCATCGCCGTGGTCATTGCAGCACTGATATTCGGAAATTTCGGCGGGAAGATCGGGATGAGTCCCACTACCAAGTTGAATATCAACAGTTTTTGGGATGTTGCAGCATTACTTGCGAATTCTCTGGTTTTCCTAATGGTCGGCCTCGAGATAACAAGGATCGACCTCCTCGAGAAGTGGCCATACATATTCGCAGCCATACTTATCGTATTAGTGGCAAGGAGTATAGCCGTTTATACAAGCTTGTCCCTTATCGGGAACTTTCCGCATATGTGGAAGCATATTTTGAATTGGGGAGGATTGAAAGGTTCTCTCTCGATTGCTCTTGTACTGAGTCTGCCGCGGGACTTCCCAGGCAGGGAAGACGTGTTGATCCTCGGCTTTAGTGTTGTATTATTCAGCCTCGTTGTCCAGGGACTTACCATCAAACCGTTAATCAATCTACTGGGCATTAAGCCAAAAGAGGAAGGTCATGAGGAGTTCGAGAAATTACTTAGTCAGCTTCATCGTTATGAAATGGCGATATCAGAGATTCATCGTGTGAAACAAAAGCTCTATATAACTGATCCAATTTCTAAGGAGCTCATTGATACATATCAAAAAAGAATCGATATGCTCAAAGCACAATTGGATGACTTATTTGATCGGAATCCGGTACTAAAGGAAAACCAGCTGGCCACACTCAGGAAGCACGCCATGTATGCAGAATATGAGGCGGTCGCAAGGCTTGAAAAAGAAGAAATCATCAGCAGCGCCATTGCAGAGAATGAATATGACAGCATTACTGACAACATCGTGCATAACGAGGAGAAATGAAGGAAGTAATGTAGATAATTAGGTTTTGCTTCCTCAGTAGTAAAGGACCATGGTTTCTTCCTATACGAAGAGACCATGGTCCTTTTAGCCATTTCCACGATAAATTCAGAGGGATGACCAGTGCTCATATTATGACTGTGTTTACTTTCTGATTTCGATGAGTTTTTGTTTCAGATCATTTTCCATTGTGACCATTTCCTGTTCGGCCTGTTGTCGCTTTTGTCTGCCTTCTGCCTGGATGGCCAATGTTTCTTCAATGGTGGAAATCAGGTTTTCCTGTGTTTTCTTCAGGGTGTCGATATCTATGATTCCCCGTTCGTTTTCTTTAGCGGTCTCGATGCTGTTTGTTTTGAGCATCTCGGAGTTCTTTAATAGCAGCTCGTTGGTCGTGCGTGATACCTGCTTTTGAGCGGCAACAGCCTTCTGTTGATTCAGAAGGGTAAGGGCGATGGCGATTTGATTCTTCCAAAGAGGAATCGCTGTAAGGACAGAGGCTTGGATTTTTTCTGCCAATGCCTGATTTGTATTTTGTATCAAACGGATTTGAGGGGCGGACTGAATCGTCATTTGCCTGCTCAGTTTCAAATCATGGATACGTTTATCCAGTCGATCAAGGAACTGCATGGTATCATTTACTTCCTGGTAGATCAGCTCATCATCGGTTTCTTCTGCTTTCTTACGTAAAGAGGGGAGAAGATTGTGCTGTATTTCCTCCCGTTTGATTTCAGCAGCGGCAATATACATATTAAGGGCTTGAAAGTAGTCCTTATTTTTTTCATATAAGGTTTCCAATAGTCGGTTATCATCGAGCAAGGTCTTTTTCGAATGCTCGAGTCTGACTGAAATCCGATCAATCTGAGACCCGATTTTTTGGTATTTAGAAAGCACCTCCTGTAAAGAGGATGAAACTTTTCGGAAGAGCTTTTTAAATACGCCTTTCTGTTTCGTATTAAGCTCATCGGGATTCATTTGCTCGAGCTTCTTCATTAAATCGCCTAACACGTCTCCGATCGGCCCGATATCCCGTTTTTGCACATGATCTAACATCGAATGTGAAAATGTAGACAGTTGAGTCTGGGCCGCTGTTCCATATTTTAGAATGGCTTCATAGTCCTTGTAATCGATTTGTGCTGCTAATTGTTTGGCTTTTTCCTGCTGTTCTTTAGGTAAACGGTCAAGTAACAGGGGGGACTTAGTTTCTTCGTTCACAGCAGGCATTTCTTCCCCGAACGGGTTCGAAAGCAATAAATCCAGTTCTGATTGTTCATTTCGTTGTTCCATCATATAACCTCCGACCTTTATTTGAGATCTTTTTTGTGCGATAAGTGCTGATTGGCGAAATTCAGTTCAATTTGCAGGTGATCCATGTCATCTGCCAACACTTTCTGTAAATCATTTTCCAAGGAACCTGTTAAATCGTCCAGCGTCGTACGGGTTTGCTGGAGAGACAGGAAGGTTTCTTTATTTTTACCAGGCTGGGAAGCCAGGAACGTATACTTCTCGGTAATTTCCACGACAGAATCTAAATGGTAGAAAAAGAAGGACTCAGCTGAAAAAAATCTCTTAGGCTCTTTTCTTACAAGTTGGTAAATTCTTCTGCTTAATCGGTTGATCTCAAGGATTTGCTTAAAAGCTCCGAGAGACCTTACCCTTAACTGCTGCCGTTGCAGCCGTTTTACCTTTTCTTTCGCTTCCTTTAAGTTCCTGTTTATATATCGAAATTCCTGTCCGGAAAGACCATTTTTATTCAACCACCATTTTTTTTGAAGAGCCTTAACGATCATGAAAAAGAGTATCCCGGTACCTACACCCGATAAGAGTGTAAGAGGAAATCCCATGTCAAAGAGGAGTAAGTAAGCGATAAAACTGCCGGTCCCCACACTGAAAGAAATGACGGTCCTTAATATAAATTGCAGAAATGTGTTCATTTCATCTACCCCTTAATAAAGATGCTTATCATACTTACGTTTCATCGTGTAAAAGGTTTCATATCTATACTCTCATTTTAGTGGAAACGAAGGAAAAAAGGAAATAAAGTATCAATGATGGAAGAAAAATCGGGGAAATATGTAAGGAATTAGCATCATTCTTTCAATTTCTTAACATTTTTATATTGAATGATTATAGGAAATCCTTTTTTGGTAGAATGGGTAATTGAGACCAATGACAAGACAGGTGTGTGGATATATGAAAAAGGTTATTGTGCTGATCTTTCTTTGCTCCATTACCTCAAGCGTTTCAGCTCAACAAAATGCAGTAAAAAGACCAGGAAATATTTATAGTGATTCGGCTATTATAATAGATTCAAAAACAGGGAGCATCCTGTACTCTAAAAATGGTACTAAACAAATGAACCCTGCAAGTATTACAAAAATTGCAACAGCGATTTATGCGATTCAGCATAGCGATCTCGGTGACAAGGTGAAAATCAGTGAGAAGGCAAGCCATACCCAGGGTTCCACTGTTTATTTAGCTGCCGGTGAAACACTGACTATGAATCAGCTGCTTCAAGGGCTGATGGTGAACTCGGGAAATGATGCCGCCGTTGCCATCGCTGAACATACCGAGGGTTCTGTAAAACAGTTTGTAGATAAATTGAATCTCTTTCTTAAGGAGGACGTGGGGGTCCGGGATACACATTTTGAAAATCCTCATGGACTTTATGGGGAAAATCATTATACAACCGCCTATGATATGGCCAAAATTACAAGCTACGCATTACAGAATGAACAATTCAGGGAGTTATTTGATATAGACTCCCTGGACTGGAAGGCTGAAGGGTGGAATACCACGCTTTATAATCATCACAAGATGGTGAAGGGGGAAATTCCTTATCCTGATGTGACAGGAGGGAAGAATGGGTTTATAGACGAATCCCGACACACCCTGGTGACATCAGCGGAAAATGATAAACTTTCGATCGTGGTCGTCACGATGAAGGCACAGTCCAAAAGAGCCATTTATTCCGATACGAAGAAACTGCTTGATTATGGGTTGAATCAGTTTGAAAGGAATTATATCCCTAAGGAGACTGTCTTTCAATTGGACGGCACTTCTTATGATTTGAAAAAGGATATTCCATTTACCCAGCCTGTAAACGGGAAGATCACACAGAAACTTGCCGCAAGTGGTGAGTTGTCCCTTTATAACCAGGATCATGATGAATTGCTTTCAACCATGTTGACACCGGTGAAAGGAACAGCCGTAGCCCACACAGAAGCGATTGCTTCGAGTGAGCACAAGGGGGGACTATTCGGGAAGGAATGGAGCGGGCAACTTTTATTTTACCCGTTTATCATTTACATGGCCCTTCTATTCATTGCAGGGACGTCCGTGTTTCGGCCAGGGTCATTCAAAAAGTAAGAGTTGAATATAGAACAAAAGGGAGCCGGCAGGCTCCCTTTTGTTATTGACTTTCCTGTTTTTCTAATGCTGGCTGCTGATGGTAAAGGGTCTTGCCGATCAGGGTCTGCAGAATGAGGAATGCGCCACCGACCGTCCAATATAGCGGAAGTGCAGCAGGTGCGTTAAGTGAAAAGATGAAGATCATGACCGGGGACAGAAGCCCCATTATTTTCATCTGTGCCTGCTGCTCTGCAGGGATGTTCATCAAGGAAACGCGAGATTGCGCCAAGTACACAACCCCGGCAATAATCGCCATGATATGGTCCGGTTGTCCAAGATTGAACCATAGGAAAGAGTGACTGGCAATTTCTGAAGATGAACGGATCGCATAATAGAGTCCAATCAGGATCGGCGTTTGGATCAATAACGGCAAACATCCCATATTAAGAGGATTTACACCGTTTTTTTGATAGAGCATCATCAATTCCTGCTGAAGCTTTTTCTGTTCTTCTTTATCCTTCGTTTCTTTGATCTTCTTTTGGATCGCAGACATCTCAGGCTTGATCAACGCCATTTTCCCTTTCATATCCTGTTGATTCTTATACGTTTTAAGCATAAAAGGCAGAAGAACAAGACGAATAAGAAGGGTGATCACGATAATGGCCACGCCAAAGTTCCCGCCAAGGAAGGTTCCAATTTCATGAATGAGAAATGAAAATGGATTGACAAGATAGTCATGAAAGAATGCTCCTTCAGTGGTGGCAGACTGGCATCCAGTCAAGGTGAATAATAGTAAAACGAAAATGAATGAAATTTTTTTCAATGTTTTTTCCTCCTCTGTACATATGCTTTTCTTTTACATATATACAGAAGAGGATTCTTCATCATTATCAGTGTGATAGAATTGAAACTTCATACAGGTTGTAAACCATACTCTGGCAGGTAAGGCTTCATTTTCTGCTACCTGCCTGACAATGAGGTTGTTTCCTTCCAGCTTTTTATCATAATATTGTGTATAGAGATGGAATGGTGATGGACACCGATCCCAGATCAATGCCAGTATGAATAAAAATACGATACTAACATGCAAAGGACTTAAGTAAAAATCCAATAAGTCTTGTACAATAATGAATGTCAATGGAGAAGACTCCTTTTACTAATCTAGTTGCATTAATAATTGATGAATGATCATTTTATCACATTAACAGTATACTGCGAAATGCGGATAGAATCCATGGTAATTGTTTATACGATTTTGTGAACAAATGGTTTCATTGATAAAAGATTACTGTGAGAGCATGTTAAAAAGGTCTCTATGTGGCAAACCACTCTAGAGACCCCTCATTTCTATAATCATGCGCTAATCAACAACGATATAAGCAATCATCGGACCATTATTCTCGATGGTTTCGTGCATTTCACAAATAAGTCTGTATGTTCCTTCCTTTGCAAAGGTTACATCTACCACGGTCTCTTTCCCTTTTTTTACAGTACCTTTAATATCCGTGCCCTCAATGTAAAATGGGTGTTCCATACCGTTTACTCCGTAAATGCGCAGTTCAACCTCCCTGCCTTTCTCGACAACAATGGTCCCTGGGTCCCACCGATATGCTTCGATTTCCTTGCCGTCGGGTGTTTTCGATTTGAACTCGCCGGTTACAAGCTGAATGACTTGTTTTTTTTCCGTTTTCTCCGATAATGACACTGTGGGATATGAGTTTTTGGAAGATAACGACCAAACCGTACCGACTGTAATCACCAGGATTGTCACCAAAATGGCAATGATGGAACCTTTCTTCAATACAATGAAATTTATATGATTTCCCTCCTCGTCAGACAGCATAGTACTTTTCTATTAAACCTATGCTTGTACGTCAGGGAACTTGTCAATAATTTTATAGGAAGGCCTAAGTTAAATATTTTTCTTTCTGGTTGATTTTATGTACAATTTGGACAAGGTAGCAAGGAGGGTGAAGCAATGGATATTACATGGAGAGTTATAACGACAAAAAGTGATGCAGAGCCATGGTGGTTTTTTGAAGGCTGGGAAAAGGATATTAGAAGAGATTGGACGTTTGATAGCAGGGATGAAGCTGTTGAAACCTTTCTTTCTGAACTGAAACGATTCAGTGAACATTATCCAAAGGCAAAAACGAAGAAATTTCACTCCATAGCATTTTGGGATCCGGAAGAGGTGTATTTTTGCGAAGCCTGTGATGATGATCTGCAGGTCTATTACGGATTGGTCATCTTTGAGAACGATCAGCCGATGGAGATCAAGGATGACTTGATCATCAGAGAAATCACCGATATAATGGAACAATAGGTCTATCCGATATCGGATAGACCTGTTCCCGTTATTAATCGATAACACCTGTACGGATGATTGTGTTATTCACCTTCACATCAAAGGTGGCCACTTTATACAGTTTGTCCCACTGTTTCCTTGTCAAATCCTCGTTTCCCCTGACACTCCTGTACTCCATTCCAAACCCAATCGGATCGGTTCCTTCCTCTTGCAGCATCAGGAGGATATCCTTAATGTTCTTTTCAATATAATTCTCAACTTCCTCTTCAACCAATTGCAGTGCCTTTGGTTTAGAGAGCTTCAATTCTTCACTCATTTCAAGTATTCGCGACTCAATATTCAATTCGACCTTGAATGAAGCCCGTTCTTTTTTTTCTGTTTGAATCTTATAGGAAGATTTAATGCTGTCGATCATCATATATACTTTGTTGTCATCGGGAGCTGCAGGTAGGCGAGATAAATAGGGCTTGAACTTATCTAGAGGTAATTCAACCTCAACACTCCCTGCGTTGTAGTCTTCCATCAAAGAACGGATGAAGAAGATTTTGTCTTTTTTAATTTCTTTAATGAACTTATCTCTTGTGAATAATGCGAAGCCATCTATCCCGACTTTTCCATTTGCAGCCTTCAATAATGGAAGGATGGGGTCTTTACCGACGCTTCCGTAATCAGTGATGAATTCCTGGAGGGTTGGGGAAACAATCATCTCTGATTCTACGTTTTGCCTGACTAAATTGTAAAGGTAGGTCCCCCTATTCGAAGGTCTTTCCTCCATCTGATACCTCAATACTTCTTCAGCCGTGGTATCGGCTATCGTTAAATACACCATATTTCCGATTGCGGAATCTCTTTCAAGGGTATCCACCAGGTGGGAAATCCCTCTGGCTGCAAGGTCCCGGCCGTATACAACGATCCTCAACTGGCCAGACACAAGTTTGTGATCAGACTCTAGATTTTGTGATAACCGAATACCTTTACTGGTTTTCGACGTAGTGGAGAGGACCTTTTCAACATCCTCCATGGCAGGGTTGAATTGATAAAGGACCAGCGTCCCCGTGATTTTGTTATCTTCAGCCTGGTCATACCCGACGGCAGTGATCAGACCCAGTTTTTCTAAATATTTCGTTTCTACACAGCTGCTTAAGAAAATTGAAGGAAAACAGACCAAAATAAGTAACAAGACTTTATTCATATATCTACACCCTTTTTCTTGTTCCCGATATGTTTTAATTTAACCAGGATAAACAGGAAAGCGGGGTACATGAAAGAGAGAAAAAAACTTACAGTACCCACCTTATCAGTAATGGTATTCATCGTTATTCGTTCATGAACGAATAACGACAATATCCATAGGATAGCTGCGAAGAGATAGATGGCTTTTTTTTGGGAAAAATGAAAGACTCGTTTCATTCCCCTGGTCGCTACCCAAAAGTACAAGCATATGTTTGGGAGGATGACTAACATCCAGAAGGAGACGGCAATGAATTCGAAACGCTCCAGGTTTGGGATCCTCAAGATTTTGAACATGGATAGAACGGGCCAGATTGTCTTTAAGAGAGCGTCCTCTGAGAAGAATCCAATGCTTACAACGGTCACCACGGTGAATAAAAAGGTTGAATACCCGGTACCGATGAGAGCGTATTTTAATACTTTTTTCTTTTCCTTTATATAAGGATAGACAAATAACACCAAGTCAAAGCCAATGATGGTAAAACTCGTTTTATAAGCACCCATCATGAGCTCCTTTGGAGAGGAAGTCAAGACTGGCAGAAGGTGATTGAAGTCCATGAATTTAACCGGGGTATATATCATGAATAATAGCCAAAATGCCAGTATCAGACCTAAAAACGCAATTCCCACGACCACTCTGATCCCCCCTAGAACACCATAAACAAGTAAGAAGATGAGCAGTCCCATCAATAGCCAAGTCGGCATTCTCGGGAAGATCCAAGCTTGCACCATTTCGATGTAATTCATCAGGATGACATAGGTCACGCTCAGGTAAAAAAGAATATAGAGTACATTTACCCCTTTACTGATCCACTTTCCGTATATGTCCATATGAATCCCATATAAATCTGCACTATCATAGGTTTCAAGCGTTTTAACCATGAGGAATAACACAAAGGAAACAAGAATGCCGGCAATGATCACCGAAATCCAGGCATCTTTATTGGCCTCCATATAAATGATCCTTGGTAACCCTGCAATTCCTACCCCGGTTTGTGCAGTATGTAAAATAAACATAAGTAAAAACGCATTAAACATCAGCCGCTCTTTAGGATTCACATTGATCTCCATAAACATCACCCTTTACTCGTCGACGTCTTTTTTCCTCTTTGCTTTTTTGATCGGGATGCGCCCCTTGTCAATGGGATGGTTGGAAACGGGACGTTTGACAAAATACTGATATGGCATGCGGAATATGCTGTATTTCAAATCGGAAAATCTGAATGGATAGATGGGAGATAAATAGGGTCTTCCCAATGTTGTGATCTTCAGTAAATGAATCAAGATAAAGCAAAAGCAAAACATGATTCCGACGCCGCCATATAATCCTGCCATGACGATGATCGGGAAACGAATGATCCGAACGGCAGTCCCGATGGCATAGCTGGGAGCCGTAAAAGATCCAAGAGCGGAAATCGCAATGATGATGATCAGGATATTACTGGTGAATCCCGCTTGAACTGATGCCTGTCCGATGACAATACCACCCACGATTCCCATCGTCTGTCCAACCTTGGTTGGTAATCTGGCTCCGGCCTCTCTTAACAATTCAATGATAAACTCCAATAAAAGGGCTTCGAAGACCGGGGGGAAGGGCACATTTGACCGAGACTGCCCCAATGATACTAAGAGTGCAGAAGGAATGACTTCATAATGATACGTTAGGACGGCTACATATGCCGGAGTCAAAAGGATAGAAAAAAAGATCGCTACAAAGCGGATAAACCGGAGAAATGTACCCATATTCCATCTCATATAAATATCCTCGGTAGATTCAAAGAAATTTATGAACGTGGAAGGTCCGATTATCGCCGTGGGACTGCGATCCACGAGTAAAGCGATTTTACCGTGAAGAAGGGAGATGGTGCACCGGTCGGGCAGCTCTGTTGTGATGAATTGGGGGAAGAAGGTGAAAGAATTATCCTCAATCAATTGAGCAAGGACAGTTGAATCCACAATGCTATCAATTTCAATATCTGTCATCCGCTGTCTGAATGTATTCACGTTTTCTTCCTCAGCAATATCCTTGATATAAACCATTTGTACCTTTTTTTTCGTTCTGGATCCGATCATAAAGGTCTCGACGCATAATTTAGGATCGTTGATATTTGAGCGAATTAAATTGAGATTCTTCGTTATGGATTCAGTGAACGAGATCTTCGGTCCAAATACCAATGATTCGGTTTCTGCCTTTTCAAGTGCCCGTGTACCTTTATCTGCCACATCCGCTAAAACACCGTGGGTATCTCCTTCTTTAAAGATATAAGCGGTCCCATTCACAAGATTGTCGACAACATCAGTAATGGCATTCGTTGTTGTAAGCTTTGGGATATTAATCGTATCTTTGATCAGGTGATAGTCCAGCTCTTCGCTAGATTCCTCTATTGGTCTGACAATGCTATCCTGCATGGAAGTGGGGTTAATCAGATCGTCGAAATAAGCCACTGCGATTTTTTGATCCCCTTTTGTGATGACCCTGAATACTAAGTCTTCACTGTTGCTCAACAAAGCAAGCAATTCCTTATGGAAGATCTCGATATCAAAGCTGTGGGGAAGGCCTTGATCTATACTCTTCTTCATTTCTCTTCGTTTGAACACAGACCTCAACACCCTAAAAGCTTAATTTAATGATTAGATTTCCCATGTAACCGTTTCTTACTCATTGAACGGGCCGGTTTTTCTACAGCGATGTACATAAAATAAGAGGTTCATGGGAACGGTAGAAATGGAGGTGATTTCGATGAGTAACAGGAAAAAGGATGCATCAAAAGCCACTCTCGGTTCTTCTCAAGTAGAAGGGCAAGGCACGACAAGTCAGGAAATGCCAGGTGGGGTGAAGGTTCCTTCCTCAAGGAGCAAAAAGAAAAAATGAATCGTTCTTTCCATCTTTACATAAAGCCCATACTTTAGTGATGGTATATTAAAATGGAGTCAAGTATGGTATAATGGAAATAATCGATGCATTTTATCCGATTATTTAACGTACTATTACTGACCACATACTATCTGCAGCATAAATTACCACAATCAATATTTTCCTGTTAGAAAGCATAGCAAGGAAATCCTACTTACCTTAAAGGAGGACGTTCAATGGCTTTTGGTCGTAGAAATCAAGTTGAGGAAGAAATAAAAACAGAGGAAACAAAGATTTGGGCTTGTTCCGCTGAAGATTGCAAGGGCTGGATGAGAGACAATTTCAAAAGTGAAGATACACCTAAGTGTCCGCTTTGTAAAGAAGATATGGTGACTTCCACTAAAGTACTGCAAGTGGTTGATAATCCCCATCCAACAATGAAATCATCCTGATTGAACGTAAGGAACCAATCCCCGGATTGGTTCCTTTTTTCTATCCTGATCGTAACTGTTTCTTGAATTGCAAAAAAATGATTAAACTCTTTTTTTACATTTGAATAGTATGTAATGTATTTATGTATTAAAGGAGGGAGCATCATGTCCAAGAAAGATAAAGAAGCGAAAAGTACTTCCGTTGAAAATGGGCGTAAAGAAACTGTATGGGACGGTTTTTGGAAGTTGTCCAAACCAGTTGACGAAAATAAAGAAGAAAAAACAGTTAGATGGTTCTGATTCATTGAAGGGGCTGTACATGCGAAAATGCATGTACAGCTTTTTTTACGTTTAATCGAATCGGGTTGAGGTATAAACAAGAATATACCTAACTTTAAGGAGGAAGTGCCTTGTGAAGATTTCGAATGTTCGATTATATGACGGCCATGAATATACCGACCCCACTAAGAAATATAGTGTAACGATTGAGGAGGGGAGGATAAGGGAGATCACAGAAGGGGAAAGAAAAACCGAAAACGGGGAAACGGTCGACGGGATGGAAAGAGTGCTTTCCCCGGCATTTCATGATTCACACATGCATTTTTTACGATATGGATTAATGAAGAGGGAACTGGACCTTAGACATGTGACAAGTTGGGAAGAAATGAAAAAGGAAGTTCTTGAATATTATCCTGAGATGGAGAAAGGGGATTGGGTCGTAGGAAGAGGCCTTGATGATAGTGAGTTTAAGGATCGAGATGATCTTTTGACCGGGAAGGATCTGGATGAATTGCATTTACATACGTATATGTTTTTTCTTCATCAGGACGGCCATGAATGCATTGTGAATCATAAGGTCATGGAATTACTAAAGGATGAAGAGGAATTCAACGAAATTCCTGATGCTTTCAAAGAAAAAGATGACAGTGGGGAATGGACAGGTCGTTTCAAGGATAGTGCCGTACATTTCATCAAACATCATTTCCGGAAGAGAAGCAGTGAAGATGCCAAGGATGCAATCAAACTCGGAATTCCTCATATGCTCAAGCATGGGATTACGACCATTCACACGGACGACCTGAATTTCATAGGGTCTTATGACCGGTTGTGGACGGCCTATACGGGTTTGGAAGAAGAAGGGGAATTACCGATCAGAGTATATTTGCATCATTACATCTTTAAAAAACAGCATCTGCATGATTTTCTCGAGCGCCATCAAGAACGGACAGGCGAAGGTACAGAACATGTAAAAGTAGGCGCTGTGAAGATTTTCCTTGATGGGACTCAACGTCTTCATACATCGGCCATGAGGATCCCTTATAAGGACCGGCCTGATACAAACGGCATCTTGATCTATTCCCAGGAAGAGCTGAATGAACTGGTAAGGCTGGCAGGTGAAAATCGAATGCAGGTGGCCATGCATGCCATCGGTGATCAAGCGGTAGAACAGGCGATTACCGCACTCGAACAGAAAGAAGCGCGAACCGATACGTATCATCACAGGATCATCCATGCTCAAACCTTGGGGGAGGATTTACTATACCGGTTGGAAAAACTCAAACCCACGATTGAAACTCAGCCTTCTTTCTTGATGGGGGAATGGGACCAAAAAGTAAAATGGGTAGGGGAAGATCTTGCTCCCTATTGCGATGCATTTAAAAGTATCGTAAACCGGGAAATCCCCTATACATTAAGCTCGGACTTGCCTATTGGTTCCATCGATCCCTTCGAGGGGATGTTTGCAGCCGTGAATAGGACCGACCTTACTGGAAATCCATCAGGTGGCTGGCAGCCCCAGGAAAAGCTGACAGTGAATGAAGCGTATAGGGGATATACGTCCATGCCCACCATCATCGAATTAAATGAACCACATAATTCAGGAACCCTCTGTGAAGGAGAACGTGCAGATTTCATCCTGCTGGATCGACATCCAATGGAGGTTACAAGCGATGAATTAAACAACATCAGGGTAATAGAAACATGGCATAAAGGTAAGAAGGTTTATTCATTATAAGTATTTCGCCCCCTCAAAACGGAGAGAAGAGGGGGTTTTTTCGTGGGAACTTTGGACTTCCTATTGGCACCTCCGCTTTTCTTTAATACAATATAGGGACAAGAATATCATTTGGAGGGAAGATTGTGATCACAGAAGCAAAAAAAGTATTAAAGCAATACTTTGGTTATGATGAATTCAGGGATGGTCAAGCAAGTATCATTGAATACATATTAGACGGGAAAAACACAGTCGGCATTATGCCCACTGGCGGTGGGAAATCACTTTGTTACCAGATTCCCGCACTTATGCTCGATGGCGTGACCCTGGTGATCTCACCCCTTATCTCGCTGATGAAGGACCAGGTGGATTCATTGATTCATCAAGGGATTCCCGCTACCTACATTAATAGCACCCTATCAACCAGTGAAGTAGAGAATAGAATGGAAGAGATATCA
This sequence comes from Bacillus sp. es.034, assembly GCF_002563655.1. Taxonomy (GTDB): domain Bacteria; phylum Bacillota; class Bacilli; order Bacillales; family Bacillaceae_B; genus Rossellomorea. Next base: position 2,859,734 of record NZ_PDIY01000001.1, read on the forward strand.
GCGGGGGAATACAAGCTTGTTTATATTGCTCCCGAGCGATTAGAATCTTATGGTTTCCTTCGTTTCCTCGATAGTTTGCCCATTCCCCTTGTAGCTGTTGACGAAGCCCATTGTTTATCCCAATGGGGCCATGATTTCAGACCAAGCTATTTAGGGATCTACAATGCTGTGAACCAACTCCGTGCAAATCCGGCGATTCTTGCTCTTACAGCCACTGCCACTCCCCAAGTGCAATCCGATATTCTTCATCACTTGCACATTCCGGAAAAATACAAAGTATTAACAGGATTTCAGAGGACGAACTTATTTTTCCAGGTAGTAAAAGGAGAAGATCGAAAGCGTTGGGTAGAAGGGTATGTAAAAAAGAATCAGCAGCATTCAGGCATTATCTATTGTGCGACACGCAAAGAAGTTGAAAACCTTTATATGTTTTTTGAGAAAAAAGGAGTGGCCGTCGGGAAATATCATGGCGGGCTTTCTGACGCATTAAGGCAGGACCAGCAGGAAGCTTTCCTGAATGATTCCATCACGATCATGATAGCGACCAATGCGTTTGGAATGGGGATTAATAAGTCGAATGTCCGCTTCGTGATTCATTATCAAATTCCGAAGAATATGGAGGGATACTATCAAGAGGCCGGCAGGGCAGGCCGTGATGGAGTGGATAGCGAGTGTGTGTTATTGTTTTCCCCTCAGGATATCCAGACGCAGCGGTACATCATTGATCAAAATATCATTAATCCGGAATTGCATCAGAATGAGATGCAGAAATTACGTGACATGGTTGATTTTGTCCATACCGAATCCTGTCTACAGAACTACATACTCGCATATTTTGGGGAACGCGTAGAGGAACCCTGCGGCCATTGCAGCAATTGCCTGGATGAGAGAGAATCCGAGGATGTCACAAAGGAAGCACAAATGGTATTATCCTGTATGATGAGAATGAATGAGAGGTTTGGAACCTCCCTTATCAGTGGTGTGTTGACGGGATCAAAGAATAAGAAAATCCTTGAATGGGGATTCGACCGGTTATCCACCTATGGACTAATGAAGGATCAATCTCAGAAAGAAGTCGGACTGTTCATCGATTATTTGATATCTGAAGGGGTCATCCAGGTGGAAGGGGGCAGTTTTCCCGTTCTGAAAGTGTCATCCAAGGGAAAAGAGGTATTGATGGGAGAAAGAACCGTATCCAGAAAGGTACAGCCTACGGTTTCTGGCATTATCCCTAAGGAAGATGGTTTATTTCAGACCCTCAGAGTCCTCAGGAAAACAATTGCAGACTCAGAAGGGGTCCCGCCCTTTGTCATTTTCTCGGATAAGGCATTACAGGATATGTGTGTGAAAATGCCAAAAACCTCAGAAGAATTTCTTCAGGTAAGTGGAGTGGGGGAAAGCAAGAAGGATCGCTATGGAGAAATGTTCATTGCGGAAATCTCAGCTTTCTTAGAAGAGAATCCAACGCATCAGGTGGAGACGGTCAAGCCGGTACCTGCACCTGCCCGGAAGGCAAACCATTCTGATACGGCATCCTATTTGATCAGTTATGCCTTATTTAAGGAATACAAAGGAATTAAAGAAATTGCGAAAGAGAGGGGGATGAGTACGGCTACGATTGAAAACCACATCATCCGTACCTATCAGGAAGGGATCCTTGATGACTGGAGCATCCTATTTACAGATGAAGAGGAAAGCCTGATTGAAGAAGCAGTTTCAAAGGCAGGGACAGACCTCTTGAAACCAATAAAAGAAGAGCTGCCTAAAGAGATCAGCTATTTTCAAATCAAAGGGTATTTAGTGAAGAGCGGACAAAGTTCATAGCCCTTATCACACATAACAAAAAAGCAGATGCCGATTTTTCGGCATCTGCTTTTTTGTTTATATCATGTTACGCCTTCATGGCAGCCTTCATTTCCAGGAATTCATCATAGGTTGTTTCTTTATCGATGACACCGTCTTCGGTGATTTCGATAATGCGGTTCGCGATTGTTTGAATGAATTGATGGTCATGGGATGCGAAAATCATCGCCCCTTTGAAGTTGATCAATCCGTTATTCAATGCTGTAATGGACTCCAAATCCAAGTGGTTGGTAGGTTCATCAAGCAGAAGCACGTTTGACCCGCTAAGCATCATCTTGGATAACATACAACGGACTTTTTCCCCTCCGGAAAGGACACTCGGTTTCTTCAATACTTCTTCACCTGAGAATAGCATGCGACCCAGGAATCCACGAAGGAAAGTTTCACTCTCATCTTCCGGTGAGTATTGGCGTAACCAGTCCACAAGGGAAGGTTCATTTCCTTCGAAGTATTTGGAGTTTTCATTCGGGAAGTAAGCTTGGGATGTCGTCACGCCCCACTTGAATGTACCGCTATCGGGTTCCATTTCCCCTGCAAGGATTTTGAAAAGAGTGGTCTTGGCAATTTCATTCGCTCCGACAAGTGCGATTTTATCTTCTTTATTTAAGATAAAGGAAACATTGTTTAAGACCTTTACTCCATCAACTGTTTTTGTAAGACCTTCCACACGCAGGACATCGTTTCCGATTTCACGCTCCGGCTTAAATTGTACATATGGATAACGACGTGAGCTTGGTTTGATGTCATCCAATGAAATTTTCTCCAACGATTTTTTACGAGAAGTGGCTTGTTTCGATTTAGATGCATTTGCACTGAACCGGGCAACGAATGCCTGAAGCTCCTTGATCTTTTCTTCCTTCTTCTTATTCTGATCCTGAGCCATTTTCAGTGCTAATTGACTGGACTCATACCAGAAATCGTAGTTCCCGACATATACTTGGATTTTCCCAAAGTCAAGGTCAGCAATATGTGTACACACTTTGTTTAAAAAGTGACGGTCATGGGATACGACGATGACTGTGTTCTCGAAATTGATCAAGAAATCTTCTAACCATTGAATCGCCTGGATGTCCAAGTGGTTGGTAGGCTCATCGAGTAAAAGGACATCCGGCTTACCGAATAGTGCTTGTGCCAATAATACTTTTACTTTTTCTCCACCTGTCAGTTCGGACATTTGTTTCGTGTGAAGATTTTCGTTGATTCCCAAGCCTTTTAGTAGGATGGCCGCTTCTGATTCAGCTTCCCAACCGTTAAGCTCAGCGAATTCACCTTCTAATTCTGCCGCTCTCATGCCGTCTTCATCAGAAAAATCTTCTTTCATGTAGATAGCATCTTTTTCCTGCATGACTTCATATAAACGGGTATGCCCCATAATGACAACTTTCAGCACTTCATATTCTTCATATTCGAAGTGATCTTGCTTTAAGACAGCAAGTCGCTCTCCTGACCCCATGGATACATGGCCGGTCTGCGCTTCGATTTCTCCTGAAAGAATCTTTAAAAATGTTGATTTACCAGCACCGTTTGCTCCGATAAGTCCGTAGCAATTCCCTGGATTAAACTTTATATTCACGTCTTCGAATAGCTTTCTATCACCAAAACGTAAGCTTACATCTGATACCTGAATCATATGTGAAATACCTCCTAATACTCAATCTAAAAGATTATAACACGCGAGTATGCTAAAAAGATAGAGTGTTGAGAGGAACAGTGATAAATTTACGGGGTATTTACATAAGTGAAGATAGGATTTGAAGAAGAACAAAAGGCAACATTGTATAATATTTTTTACCAAGTGATTTTTGGCTCATTTCCCCTTTCAGCTTTTGCTGAAAGGCGAGGGAAACGTTCGTTTCCCTCGAATGAGCCAAAAATCGATGCTATGTAGTAATTTATACTTTCTGTTGGTTTGTTGTGCTATGATAACGAAAAAATACAAAAAGGTGATAACGGATGATAAGGTTTTTGAAGCGGGTGCGGTTTCTTTTTAATGTTCGCAGATCGGTTCCGTTTTTGGTTGATTTTTTTCGTTCCAGGGATGTTTCCGCGGTGAAAAAGGGTTTATCGGTGGGATTGGTTGCATTCTATATCTGGCTGCCGTTGGATGTGATCCCGGATGTGTTCCTATTACTGGGAATTGTCGATGATCTGGCTGTGTTTACCTTCATTCTTCAACTGATGGTAAAGATGGCCCCTGAGGAGTTACAAAAAAAATATGAATTAAAGAATTGACAAAAAAGCGCAGACTAATCTTCCTTCTATCGAAGAAACCGAAACCGGCCAAAAAATGGGCATCCGGATTCGGTTTTTTCTTTTGATTTTTTCTTCTCTATGCCATACACTGTAATTACACTAATTCCAATCAGGAAGGTATGAATTAATATGACTACAGCTCCAGCCAATTCGATACCAAAACCATTAGTTCAGTTGAATCAATGGTTCATCGTGTCAACAGTTGCTCTTTCATGGTTGTCCCAAATAGAATTTCTCTTACTGCTTCCGTTCTTAGTCGGAATGTCAGCTTTGCTTTTTAAATATAATCCCGTCATGCAGGCAGGAAAGTTCTTCTTAAAGAAAGAGCCTTCCGCGTATCCACCTGAAGATGCTGAGCAGCAAAGGTTCAACAATATCATTGCAGTCAGCTGTCTGGGCGGATCCATCATAAGTAGCCTGGCAGGATGGGAAATTGGGGTTTATCTCTTTTCAGGAATGGTCTTTGTGGCTGCGTCCGTTGCCCTTGCAGGATTCTGCATAGGATGTTTCATCCGCTTTCAGTGGAAAAAGTTCCAATATAAACGTTCATTACAGTAACCTATTGACAATAGATGGAATGCGTCGTAAACTAATCTTGAATTTAAATAGTGTATACAAAGGGAGTATGTAATATGTTAGGTGTCGTTCTTAACTAACCGTGAAATGAATACGGACATTTTGCAGGCAGTTGCCTTTTAATTCAGGCTGCTGGATCAGCTTATTTAGCTATGCCTTCAAAATGTAGTTAAGAACAATGGTCATAGCATACTCAACCCTTAATCAGGAGAGCTGTGTCTTTGTGCACAGCTCTTTTTTTGTGCATAATTCCGCAGATGAGGACTTTCTTTCACATAGTTGATCTGGAAGCCGTTTGCGATTACACGTGCGCTATTATGATGGAGAGGTTTGTATACGAGTGAAGGAAGACCACGATGGACATTGTTCGTTGTGGTCTATTTTTGTATATTCGGAGGGAAATGGAATGAATGAAAAAACGTTTCAAACACTTGAGTTTAACTCAGTGAAAGAAGAATTAATGGAATTTGCCCTGACGGAAGAAGGTAAAAAGGAATTGTGGAACATTCGTCCTTCCACAAATATCCGTCAAATTGAAATGCGCCTTGATGAGGTGACAGAAGCTGTACACATCTTAAAGAAAAGTGCCAGTGTGCCTATCCACGCATTAGACGGGGTGGAGAACATCATGGGGAATCTGAATAAAGGGGTTCCCCTGAGGCCGGATCAGCTCACAAGTTTATATTATTTTCTCGATGCATGTAAAAAGCTGAAAAAATACATGGACGATAAACAATGGCTCGCACCGAGGGTTTCTTCCTATGTCTATTCAATCGAAGATATTCCTGATCTCGGAGAGGAAATCAACCGATGCATCAGGAATGGCAGAGTCGATGATTATGCGAGTAAAGAATTGTTGAGGATTCGGAAGCAGGCTGGAATCCAGGAAGAACGGTTAAAAGATAAAGTACAATCGATTGTCAAATCGGCAAGGTATAAATCATTTCTTCAAGAAACGATTGTTAGTCAACGGAACGGGCGATATGTCATTCCCATCAAGAAAGAATTCAGGGGGAAGATGAAAGGTGCCGTTCTGGATTCTTCAGCCTCGGGTTCAACCCTGTATATCGAGCCGGAGGAATTGAGCAAACAACAGGACCAGCTCCTTACTTTAAAGCTTGAAGAAGATCATGAAGTTGAAAATATTCTATGGACATTGACCGGCTTGGTGCAAACATACGAGCCACAACTCACACTTGCGGTTGAAACGATGATCCACTATGACGTATTGTTTGCCAAAGCAAAATATAGTCGCGCCTATGATGGGGTGAAGGCTGATGTAAATGAAGAACAGAGGATTCATTTGATCAATGCGGTTCATCCTCTGCTCGGGAAACAGGCAGTCCCGCTAACGATCAAAATGGGGGAGGGATTTCATGCATTGGTCATCACCGGACCTAATACCGGAGGGAAAACCGTAACCATAAAGACGGTTGGGCTCCTTACCCTCATGACCCAATGCGGTTTGCATATTCCTGCAGCCGAGGGCAGTGAAATCAGTATATATCAACAAATACTTCTGGACATCGGGGATGGGCAGAGCCTTCAACAGAACTTGAGTACATTCAGTTCCCATATAAAAAATATTATCAACATATTAAAGGATACAAACGACCGGTCCCTTGTTTTATTGGATGAACTCGGCTCTGGTACAGATCCTATGGAGGGAATGGGTCTTGCCACGGCTATCCTGGATCAATTGTATGAAAAGGGTGCCACACTTATTGCCACTACTCACTATAGTGAGATCAAACATTTTGCAGGGGAGCATGAAGGCTTTATGAATGGCAGTATGGAGTTTAACATCGAAACCTTGCAGCCAACGTATAAACTGATTGTCGGTCAGGGTGGGGACAGTCAGGCATTTTCTATAGCTTTGAAGCTTGGGATGCACCCTGAGATCATTGAAAAAGCACATGAAATCACTTATAAGAAGAAGAAAACCTATAGTCTGGGAGAAATCGACTACAGTGTGAAAAAGGAAATGGAGAAGCAGATCATCGTAAACAAACATAAAAAAAGGAATCACGGAAAAATCCAGAAAGAAACCAGAAGTATCATCTCCTTTGTCATATGAGATAATGTCAAGATCTCTCCGGAAGGAGAATTTGGCATTGTTTATGAAGGTCCTGATGGTATAGGGAATTACATCGTACAGATCAAAGGGGAAAAGAGATCTGTGAGTCATAAACGGCTTCGTCTGTATGTATCCGCCAAGGAATTGTATCCAGAGGATTACGATTTCGATATTATCTTCAACAGCAAAGAAAATCGGAAAAAGGATAAGCTCATGGGGAAACGATTTGTAGAAGGCTTGACCATCGATCATGAGGAATAATCAAAAAAACGTACTCAAGCTTGAACTTGGGTACGTTTTTTTCTGATACATGTTTCAAACACCTATGACATATGTGTCAGCACAAAGGAAAGGATGATTCCCAGGGATGAAAGGAAACCGACAATGGGTCCGCCTTCCTCATATGCTTCCGGCATCATCGTTGAAGAGGCCATAGCAAGCAGCCCCCCGGCCCCGAACGCTCCGATGATGTATGAAGTGCTTTCAGGGGCGTCCTGCAATAAAGCATATCCAAGCAGCGAACTGAGAGAAGAAAGAATGACAACACTTCCCCATAAGTAAAGGATTTTCTTCGTGCTGTAATGATCGAGCTTTAACCCTATACTGCTGGATAAAGATTCAGGCAAGTTACTGATGAATATAGCGATGATGAAAACCCATTGCATGGATTGACTTTCAATAAAACTGACACCGATGATGATGGATTCCGGTATGGCATCCATGATGGTACCAACATATATGGCGAGCCCCGAGTGGCCATGGGGATTCTTCTTCGACCGTTTTCTCTCACTTCCACCTTTTTTAGAAATGAACATTTCAAATAAAGTAAAGATGAGGGCACCCAGAAGGAACATGGAAATGAGGTAAAGCAGGTCCGCTTTTCCTTCTGCTTCACTTAAGAGATCAAAAGTGGCAGATCCGATAATCAGACCTGTACCTAATGCCATAATAAACGCTACCACTTTTTTTGGAATATGAAGAAATATTGCCATAAATGCCCCAATCAAGAGGGAGAGACTGGCTACCCCTCCCCACAAAGCTGCCTGGAACAATGATCCTACCTCCCTAAATCGTTTTCTTTTTCGAGTTTTCCCTAATGTAGTAATGGATTAAACATAAACGTATCCCTTGTATAGATTCAAGAAGCGCTGGGGAAAGTAAGACTGAATAAATTTTAGGAGGCAAAGAAATGAAAAAATATCTATTGATTTCAACTATTGGATTGATGTTAATGATCACTGCTGCCGGTTGCGGCACAAGCAATAACATGAACGAAGAAGGACAGCAGATGAACAACCGTAACCTGGAGAGAGTGAACTACAAGAATGATCAGGCGAACCGTGATTATGTGAATAATGTGAATGACGGGATGATGAGAGAAAATTACTCTCTTGCTGACAGAGAAGCGAAGAAAGTGGCAGAACTTAAAGAAGTGAAGAGTGCTTATGTTCTGACGACTGATCAGAATGCATACGTTGCTGCTGTATTAGAAAACCATAAGAATGGGAACGTTTCAAAGGAATTGGAAAAGAAAATCTCAGATCAAGTGAAAAAAGAAAATGGCAGCATCAATAATGTGTATGTGTCAACAAATCCTGATTTCGTAGACCGTATGAGAGGGTATGCCGATAAAGCCAGAAACGGGAAACCGATTGAAGGATTTGGCGAAGAAATAGCGGATATGGTAAAACGGGTATTCCCGAACAGAGGATAATGCTTCATTGAAAAAAGTCGAAATACGTTTCGGCTTTTTTTATTTACCCATAGGAAATGTTCGAATTATTCAGTATACTATTTAGAGTGACGAAATAATGAAGGGAGAGATGGACGTGGCACAAACGGCAACCAAAACGGCAGTGAATCCTACTATATATGGAATACTATTAGCCATCAGTTCTGGTCATTTTATCAATGACACCCTCCAGGCTGTCGTACCGGCTATGTTCCCGATCATTGAGAAGTCATTGGGGCTTAGTTATATGCAAATCGGATGGATTGCCTTCTCGCTCAATATGACGTCTTCTTTATTACAGCCGGTCTTCGGATTTTATGCCGATATACGTTCAAAGCCGTACTTACTTCCATTGGGGATGTTGTCCAGCTTGGCAGGGTTGATCGGTTTTGCTCTATCCGGTCACTTCATATGGATCATCATTTCTGTATTATTCATCGGATTCGGTTCTGCCATTTTTCATCCTGAAGGATCAAGAGTGGCTTATATGGCTGCCGGAAATCGGAGGGGACTGGCTCAGTCGATCTATCAGGTGGGTGGAAATACCGGCCAGGCGCTTGCCCCGTTGATCACTGCCTTTGTCTTTGTCCCTTTTGGTCAAATAGGAGCCTTATGGTTTACGATCGTGGCTATTATTGGGGTCGTTGTCTTGTTCCGTGTTTCAAAATGGTATTCACATCAGTTACGTTTCAATGAAATGAACAGGAGAAAAAAGAGTAAAGATGGGAAAAAAACACCCATTAACCCGAAAATTAAGTGGGCGATGGTGTTTGTTGTATTTCTCGTGTTTGCAAGATCATGGTACGGAGCAGGTTTATCAAATTATTATCAATTTTATTTGATTGAAGACTATGGTCTTACCATTAAAAAAGCCCAGGCATACATATTTGCTTTTATGTTTGCAGGAGTCTTGGGAACCTTCATGGGTGGGCCCCTTGCCGATCGTTTCGGAAAGAGGAACATCATCTTCTTTTCTATGCTCGGGGCCGCACCTCTGACCCTTGCATTACCTTATTTACCGCTATCCATTGTCCTTCCGTTCATTTTTTGCATCGGTTTTATTTTATCGTCAAGTTTCAGTGTCATCGTGGTGTATGCCCAAGAACTAATGCCAAGGAAAATCGGCATGGTGTCCGGTTTGACCGTTGGTTTGGCATTCGGCATGGGTGCTGTCGGAGCAGTCATCTTTGGAGGACTGGCCGATCTTTACACCATCCGATTCGTCATGATCCTATGCAGCTTCCTTCCTCTACTCGGGATGATGACATTCTTCCTCCCCTCAGACGAAGCAGTAAGAAACTTCCACAAATAACAAAAGAGGTGATCCCGTCCAAACGGAATCACCTCTTCGTTTTTTAAGAAAATGCAAAGTATATAATGAATAGCCCACAAAGGATGTACATGATGGGATGAACTTCTTTCCACTTTTTCAATGAAATCATCGCAAATGGATAAAGAATGAAACCTAATGCGATCCCCGTTGCAACACTGAAGGTTAAAGGCATCATAATAATCGTCACAAAAGAAGGAATGACCACTTCAAGTCGATTCCAATTGATATGTCTGACTTCCGTAGCCATCAATGCACCGACAATGATAAGTGCAGGGGCAGTCACTTCTGGAGTGATGACCGATAAGATGGGGGAAAAGAAAAGGGCGACGGAGAAACAGATGGCAATCACGATAGACGTGAATCCGGTTCTTCCCCCGACCGCCACTCCGGCAGAGGACTCTACAAATGATGCCGTTGTTGAGGTCCCGAATATCGCTCCGGCCACTCCCGATGCAGAGTCAGCCAGGAGAGCCCGGCCAGCGTTCGGGATCTGATTATCCTTCATGATCCCTGCTTGACTGGCCACCGCAATCAAGGCACCTGCCGTATCAAAGAAAGCAACAAATAAAAACGTAAAGATGACCGCCATGATTTCAAGAGTGAAAATATCCCCTAAATGGTTGAATACCACTCCGAATGTCGGCTCGAGACTAGGGACACTTCCAACAATGGAGTGAGGCACGGAAATTTGACCCGCGACCATCCCGATGATGGTCGTTGCAACCATTCCATAGAATATCCCGCCTTTAATTCCCTTTACTAACATCATCAGGGTAATGATAAAACCAAACACAGCAAGAAGTGTCGGGGGGGAAGAAAGGTTCCCGATCGATACAAATGTTTCAGGGTTGGCAACGACGACTCCTGCGTTTTTAAAACCGATGAATGCCACGAAAAATCCGATGCCGCCGGCAATGGCGAATTTTAAATCCTGAGGGATGACATTGATGATTTTTTCACGGATCTTCATCACACTTAAAATCATAAAGATGATGCCAGCAATAAATACTCCTGTCAGGGCGATTTCCCAGTCCACTCCCATACCGATGCATACCGAAAAGGTAAAGAATGAGTTTAGACCCATGCTGGGGGCGATCCCGATCGGAAAGTTTGCAAGTAGACCGATTAACAGGGATCCAACAATCGCTGACAGGGCGGTGGCTGTAAATAGTGCCCCTTTATCCATTCCGGCCTGACTCAGGATGATGGGGTTCACAACAAGAATATAAGCCATTGATAGGAAAGTCGTGACACCTGCTAACGTTTCTCTTCTATAATTTGTCCCTCTTTCAGCAAATTGAAAGAATGTTTTCATACTTAACCCTCCGTGTAGATAAAATAAAAAAACTCCGGTGACAGAATCAACCAGAGTATATCTACAGGATAAAATAATTCCATTGGTCTTACTTTATCTTGTAGACAAGCCATTTAAGGTAGCTGGTAGAAACGTTCAAGCCATATTCTTGAACTTATACAAGGTGCATATATGTTTGTTATAATTGAATTAGGAGAATCATAACAACTGACTATCATCCGGTCAATGGAACCGGTAAAAGTTCGTGAATTCACTATTTTCTAAATTGATGATTTATTATTAAAAACGGCATACGCCCTATACATCATTCCTGAAAAAAGCTATATTTAGTGAATACAAACAATGAGTAGAGAAAACGTAAGTGAATACGTGAATGAATATTGGAGGAATAAATATAATGTCTTCTTTAAAACCAGGTACAGTAGAGGATTTATACGTTGATCATGAAGTGCCATACGGTTTCTTTCTAACGAATGATATCGATCGTGTACTTCTGCATCACTCTGAAATAACAGAAGAAATCCAAGAGGGAGATACAGTGAAGGTATTTCTTTATCATGATAAAGACGTACGCTTGACAGCGACCATGCGAATCCCTAAGGTGCAAGTCGGTGCATATGGTTGGGCAGAAGTAGTGGATAAAAGGGAAGATTTAGGCGTATTTGTGAATATTGGGTTGCCTAAGGATATTTTGGTCTCATCAGATGATCTTCCGAAATTTCAGGAGCTTTGGCCGAACGCTGGCGATCAGCTGTTCCTTACCTTAAACCGTGATAAGCAAGACCGTTTATACGGAAGATTGGCCACTGAAAATATCATTGAACAGGTGTCAAGAAGAGCTTCCGCTGAAATGATGAATGCTAAAGTTCAAGGTCGGGTGTATCGACTTCTGAGAGTAGGAACCTTCTTCTTATCTGAACAAGGATATCGCTGCTTCGTTCACATGAATGAGCGTAAAGCGGAGCCGAGACTCGGGGAACTCGTTGAAGGCAGAGTCATCGACGTGAAGGATGACGGAAACCTGAATGTTTCGTTCTTACCTTTGAAGCAGGATAAAATGCAGGATGATTCTGAAGTCATCCTTGAGTATCTGGCAGTTCGGAACGGTGCGATACCATTTTGGGATAAGAGTCAGCCCGAGGAAATCAAAGATCGTTTCAATATGAGTAAAGCGGCTTTTAAAAGGGCGCTGGGAAAATTGATGAAAGAAGATAAAGTGTATCAAGAAGAGGGCTGGACGTATCTTAAGAAATAATTGATTTCTACAAGAAGAAAGAGTGCTGACAGATTGTCAGCACTCTTTTACATTTAAAGGGAAGCGCTTTGTTTAATCTTATGACTTTCCTTCGTTTTGACAGGTCTGATCGGTAAAAGGGTTCCAATCAGTGCGATAATGGCACATCCAATGAGTACATATGAATAGCCATTCAAAGCAATCGTAGAGAGCACTCCGAACACAACAAGGTCCAAGCCTGAATCCATAATGGAAAGCAAGGAGATGGTCGTTGCCCTGACCCCGGACGGAATTAAGTCATTGCTTAATTGTGAATAAATCGGATAACGGATTGCCCGGACAAGTCTTAATAAGAAAAATGAACCTAAAACAATCCATAAAGAAGACCCGAACAAGCCGGATATGAGTAACCCCGCTGCCGCTGATAAACCTGAAATATTCATGAGCATCACCCTGGAATAACGTGCTGTCATCCAACCGATTGAATTTGATGCAATATAGCCAAGAATGGCAGAAATTGCATAAAAGACTCCAATCAAGTATACGGGCACCCCAGCATCCTGTAAAAGCGGTTGATCAAAGTATTGGTAAACGGCCCCGGCTGGAATGAAGACCAATGTTACGTTTAAAAACATTAATAATAAATGGGGTGCCTGGCGTATTACCCTGATACCACTCTTAATTTGGGAAAAAGAATTTTCTTTCTGAAATGAATCAACTGACGGCTGCTTGACTGAAAGGATTAAGAATAGTTCTATTAAGTGAAAGACTAAACCCAGTAAGATGAGCAGAGTGAATTGACTATCCGCCAGATCCCTCGCCAAATAGGAACCGAAAAGGACGGCTATCAGCATACTGATAAACGAGGCTGATTGAATCCTTCCCATGGCATGGTCCATTCTATTTTCTTCATTTGATTCTTTGAGTGAATCATAGATTAACGCTTCATCGGCTCCGGAAAAAAAGGTTACACTGAATCCATTGATGAAGCTGTATAAGAAGAACATCCAAGGTTCATAGGCGAATAAAAGCAAGGTGATACTAAGGAACTTAAGGAAAGAACCGAATAGAAAAGAATATTTGGCACCAAACCGATCTGCAAATATTCCAGTCGGTACCTCCCCGAGTAATACGGCACCGCTCCAGAACATGAGCACAATTAAAATATCAGAAGAGGTTAAGCCTCTTTCGAAATAGAATAACGTTAATACGGGTTGAAGAAAACTGATCGTACCAAAAAAAGAAATCCAAAAAAGCACCCGGATGTTATGGGCTGCAAGTGTTTGTTTTGTCATGATTTGTCTCCCGCTTCCTGTGTTTTAATATTATCCGGAAGAAGGAGCGTCGTTTTGTTAATTCAGAACGTTCACTCCTTCTTGAAATAGTGAAAGTGTTTTGAATGTTTTTTGCATGATATTTCCTCCTCGTGTTTTATGAATCAAGTGTAGCATAAGAAGGAGAAAAAGAAGAAGATGTTTTTATTCGACATTATCCTTTATGCGCAGAAAGGGGCGCGGCCCAATGAAAGAGGTTGTTGTAGACGTATTGCAGTCCAGAGGGACCTATTATGAGATTGGTGTTCAATTGGGACATAAACTCCGGAAGTCGCCACTCTATTCCCATCATCAAAAGAGACGTATGAAGTCATTGAGAGATTACAATGTAAAGCTGGATGAAGTCGAGGGACTACTCCGGCATTTTGCACCCGGATTATGGGATGAATTAAGTGGACTATCCTATGGTTTAGAGTGGTCATTGGAAGATACCATACATGAATATTCGGGATTTCAACAGGAATGGAAGGAGTCCGGTTGTTCGTCTTTGGCCAAAGACGGTATATACGTGAGGAATTATGATTATCACCCGAAAACATATGAAGGCAGGCTTTTACTTGTGAAGCCTGAGGGAGGATATGCATCTATCGGATTTTCAGGAAGGGGAATCGGACGGATTGACGGGTTGAACGAAAAAGGATTGGCAGTTGGTTTTCATTTCGTGAATCGAATAAAGCCGGGAGAAGGATTCATATGCACCACAATCGCCCGCATCCTCCTGGACACATGTAAGAATACAGACGAGGCCATCGAAGTGTTGCGCAGGCTGCCTCACCGACACAGTTTCAACTATTCATTATATGATCATAGTGGCAAGGCTGCTGTGGTAGAAGCTTCCCCAAGGGGAATAGGGGTGTATCACCATTCAACCTTAAGTTGTACCAACCATTTTCAGATGAATCATATGAAAAAGGATAACCGACATTATTTAAAGGACTCTCAAAAAAGGCTGGACCTGTTACATTCAGTACAGAAAAAGGAATTAACCATGGATGGGGCATTCAAACTGTTTAACCGGGGAGACAGCCCGGTGTTCAAGAAAGCGTATGATGCTTGGGCAGGGACGATTCATACATGTGTCTTTCAATGTAAATCACTGAGATGCTTAATCGGCTTCGGGGAAAGTTCCGATGGATTGGTGGTGGACTTTCGGGAATGGATAAGGGGAAGAGATCTTCCCGTCCGGAAAATTTCAGGGAAGTTCGATACAAATGAGCCGTTCTTATTTATGAAAGAAGTGAAGGAATAAGGGGAGGAACCGAGCAAATCAAGGGATTAACGGCTTATCATTGTGGAGGACTTCCTCGGTTCTTATTAATAAAATGTGCATATTCATAAAAATGTATGTATGATTTGTAACATTCTTAGAAATGTAGTGACTTGTCAGGTGGTGCGGGTTTATGTTTATGATGTGATATTCACGAACAGGATCATTTCATCTTCTCGTCCTTTCCTTTCTCTATATATACATAACGATCTTTCCAAGTGGTCCTTTTCCTGAAAAAGGTATTCAAAAATGAATGAAGAAAGGTCGCTAGGAAAAACAGGATATGAACCGGAAATAATAATGTCTCGAACACGCTGAAATTACCGATCCTTCTTATTAAGAAATAGAAATAACCCCCTAATAGGAAGTATTGGATTATGAATAAATAGGGATGTTCCCAAATCATTTCCGGTGAGTGAATGACCAGCGTAATAAGCGAAGCCATCCACAAAGAAGAAAGCCCCAAGAGTAGGATGTTTGTCGACTTAGCTCCTGAAGCGAAGCTCTTTGACCACCCGTGGAATAAATCTCCTATTCCTTCCCCATACATCCTCATGGAAATGGCATTCCTGCCACTTACCGCTTCTACCGATTCCCCGCATTTCTTCGCCCATTGACTCAAGGCAAAATGTTCCACCATTTCCCCTTTAATGGCTTCATGTCCTCCGACTCGCTTATAAACGGCCCTCGAACATAAGAAAAATTGCCCAAAACCGCCTGAAGGCGTGCACAACCATGAAAAGAGATGGGTGATACTGGTTGAAGCAAACACCATTAAATGAAACAGCATAGAGAATGTTTCATAAAAGGATTCCATTATATGAAACGGATGAATGGTCAATACTCCTTGACATTGTTGCATTTTATACGTTTCGCATATCTTTAACAGACCTGCTTGTTCGAACCAGGTATCACTATCCACAAACAATAGGAATTCTCCTGTAGACTCTTTCGCTCCATTCCAGCATGCCCATGATTTCCCGTTCCATCCATTTGGCAGAGGGGGTGCATCAATTACAATTGCACCCTCGTTTAAGGCTATAGCCTTCGTTTGATCTGTTGATCCATCATTTACAACAATGACTTCCAATGGCTGTATGAACTGCATCCGAATACTGGATAAAAGCCTCCCAATTGTCTTTTCTTCATTTCTTGCAGGAATGATGATGGAACATTTCTTGACCAGATAACTATTCCGTACATGAACGGAATTCTTCACGGTCGGAATTCTCGTAAAAAGGAAAATGGTGAGGCCCAATGCGATAATCCAGAAATACATCTGTTTTCACCTTCTTTGACAAAATTCTGCTGTATCGCCATTCTAACCATAATATTTACCCGTGATACGCCAAGGCAAAAAATCCATCGCCAACTATTATGAAAAATATCGGTTCTAAAATCAAAAAAACTCCTTTCTAGCCATTAGTTTGGCGAAAGAAGTTTTTTCATGCCACTATTTGTTTTTCCAATGTCCATCTATGAATTCATCGCGCCCAGACTTTGCTCGATCTTGTTTGTATTCCTCCGGATTCGTTTTGTAGAATTTTTGATGATAGTCTTCTGCCGGATAAAAAGTTGAGGCAGGAAGGATTTTGGTGACGATCGGCTTTTTGAATCGCCCGCTTTCTTCTATCGTGTTTTTTGACTCCTCAGCCAATTGTTTCTGGTGTTCATTGTGATAGAAGATAGCTGTTCGATACTGTTCACCGCGATCGTGGAATTGACCACCGTCATCAGTCGGGTCGATCTGGGGCCAGTATAACTCCAATAGCCTTTCATAAGGAAACAGAGCGGGATCATATGTGATCTGGATCACTTCATAATGTCCGCTGCCACCGGCTTTAATATCCTCATATGAAGGATTTTCAAGGTGACCTCCAGAATATCCCGATACGACATCAATAATCCCTGGCAGCTCATCGAACGGCTTTACCATGCACCAAAAACACCCGCCTGCAAAGGTAGCGACTTCTCTATCATTCATTTAGCAAACCTCCTATACCATATGTACTTCTCTAAAGCAGTAAAGCGATAGCTTGAACAGATTCTACCACGAAAGCTAAAAAGGAACAATCAAAATAGCTTGTTCAGCTGTACCGACTTTACGTTTAATCTTTTTCTACAATTTTCAACAAATTCATTAAAATTCATTTCCTAACCAATGGAATTTGTGTATAATTCTTTTGAACGGAACAATTTCATACGTTACGAAATCAGGTGAAGTGTAAGATGTGATTCTTCTTAGCTTCTTAATAGGGAAGTTGGTGTAATTCCAACGCGGTCCCGCCACTGTAAATGGTAGTGAGCTGAAATTTTACCACTGTGCAAACGAGTACGGGAAGGTATCAGCATACTATGACCATGAGCCAGGAGACCTGCCTGATTTTAAACGCACCAATTCTACGCGGATAGAAAGGTGTAATATGCATGGTTCACTGAATATAAACCTATATATGCATCTTACACAACATCTCTAGTCCACTGGAGATGTTTTTTTGTCTGTCAAAAAAATGTTAATCAACAGGGGGAATAAGAAATGAAACACACAGTAAAAGCCTTACTTGCATTGTTAGTAGTCATCGGATTCCTGACAGCATGCGGAACGAATGACGGGGAACAAACGAAGAAAAAGGAAACAGCAGAAGTAAACCAAAATGAATCCGGGTATCCTTTATCATTGACTGACGCGCTTGATAATAAAGTCACCTTGGAAGAACAACCTAAACATATCGTTTCGTTAATTCCCAGTAATACGGAGATTTTATTCGAGCTTGGGCTCAATAAGGAAATAGTCGGGGTGTCAGACTTTGATAACTTCCCGAAAGAAGCTGCCGATAAAGAGAAGATCGGTGGAATGGAGTTTAACGTAGAGAAAATCGTCAGCTTAGAGCCGGACCTGGTCCTGGCACATGAATCCACAGCAAAGTCAGCAGAAGAAGGGTTGAATCAACTGAAAGATGCAGGGGTGAACGTATTCATCGTTCAAGACGCTAAAAGCTTTGAAGAAGTATACGGTACAATTCAGGATATCGGGACACTTGTCGGTAAGAAAGATGAAGCGGATTCCGTTGTTTCTGAAATGAAATCGGATTTGAATTCCATTCAGGAAAAAGCAAGTGAAGTAACGGAAAAGAAAAGGGTTTATGTAGAAGTCTCACCTTCACCTGATATTTATTCTACAGGGAAGAATACATTCATCGATCAAATGCTTTCAATGGTCAATGCTGAAAATGTCATGAGCGAGCAGGAAGGCTGGGTACAGGTGAACCAGGAAGCAGTCATCTCGTCTAACCCTGACGTGATCATCACTACATATGGTTATTACAGTGAAGATCCGAAAGAACAGATATTAGGAAGAAAAGGATGGGAAGATGTGACGGCAGTAAAGAATGGGGATGTTCACGATGTCCATTCTGATTTAGTCACACGGACAGGTCCAAGATTGGTTGAAGGAGTAGAGGAAATTGCAAAGTCGATCTATCCAGAGGTATTTGCAGAATAAGATAGGGATCACATACGGGTTGGCAGGGCTATTTATACTAACAGCGGTGCTTGCAGGTGTTTCGATCGGTACGATATCGATTCCACCGATGGATATCCTATACATCCTCGGTTATAAGTGGTTCGGTTTTCAAATGCCTGATACGGTTAATCCCATGTTTGTGAACATCGTCTATACGATCCGGCTTCCAAGAGTATTGTTAGCTCTATTGGTCGGAAGCTCATTAGCCATTGCAGGGGCTTCTTTCCAAGGGCTGTTACGCAATCCTCTGGCTGATCCCTATACATTGGGAGTGTCCTCAGGTGCATCGGTCGGGGCGGTCATCACCTTATTTTTCCATTGGAGCATCCCTTTCATCGGGAAGTTTACGCTCCCCTTTTTCAGTATTGTTTGTTCGATCATCACCGTATTTCTCGTATTATGGTTCGCACAAAAGGTTGAAAGGACCATGAAGGTCGAAACCATTATATTGACAGGAATCATCTTCAGCTCGTTTCTGGGCTCGGTGATTTCCTTGATGATCGCACTCACAGGTGAGGAACTCAGGCAGATCATCGGCTGGCTTCTTGGAAGTGTATCCATGAGAGGGTGGGATTACATTGCGATCATCTTACCTTTCTTCCTTATTGGGGTAGTGCTGCTCATACTTAACAGCAAGGAATTGAACGGCATGAGCTTCGGAGAGGAACAGGCCCGTCATATCGGTATCTCGGTTCAAAAAAGGAAGCTGATCATTTTGATTGCCGGAAGCATCCTGACGGGGGCAGCGGTAGCCGTGTCCGGAACGATCGGATTTGTCGGCCTTGTGGTCCCTCATTTTCTGCGAAGAATGATTGGACATGATCACAAGCACCTTCTTCCCCTATCAATCCTTGTAGGTGGAGGATTTCTCGTTCTCGCAGACCTGCTTTCCAGAACGATTATCGCTCCGACCGAACTTCCGATTGGAGTGATCACCGCCTTGATCGGCGCACCGATGTTTGCATATATTCTTTTAAAGAAAAGGGGTCTTTCAACATGATCGATGTAAACGGGGTGTCAGTGGGATACGGCGATCAAAAAATCGTGGAAGACATGAATTTTCATATTGACAAGGGAGAGTTCTTTGGAATACTTGGCCCAAATGGAAGTGGTAAAACGACGTTACTGAAAGCCATGACGGGTCTACTTCCTTTAATGGATGGAGTCATTACATTGAAGGGAAAGCCACTTCATCAGTTTTCTTCAAGAGAACTGGCTACCCATGTCGCGGTATTACCTCAGATATCGACTGAAGCATTTTCATATCAAGTGAGGGAGACGGTGCTGCTTGGAAGATATGCTCACCAGAAAGGTTTCTTTAAGGGTACGACCGACCGGGACAAAGAGATGGTGGATAAAGTGATGGAGCAGACGGGGATTTCTGCGTTTCAGAACCGATACCTTCATGAATTGTCAGGTGGTGAGCGACAACGGGTGTTCCTGGCACAGGCTCTAGCCCAGGAACCGCACATCCTCCTCCTGGATGAGCCCACTAATCATCTCGATCTTTCCTACCAGAAGTCATTATTGGATTTGATTAAAAGTCAAACTGATCAGGGGACATTAACGGTCGTCGCTATTTTTCACGATTTGAATTTGGCGAGCCTGTATTGTGATCGTTTACTCCTACTGGACCAGGGCACAATGAAACTTCTCCATCATCCGGAAGAAGTGTTGAAAGAAGAACATATTGAAGAAGTATATCAAACAAAGGTTCAGAAACAGGCTCATCCATTGGTGGCCAAACCCCAGATGGTGATTGTACCAGAAGGATCCCAGACTGAAAATCTGGTTTTAGATGAAAGATATATGACATTGACTGAAGAATGCATCCTTTATTCTGCACCATTCCCATTGAAGTGTATGTCTTCAGGTATTATCGGAGCGGGAATTGGTTGGTACTCTCACTTCATGAACCGTCGGGTACCCGTTGATTATGACTGCAGGGATTACAAACAAGATATGAAGGAGTTTCTCATTACGAAAGAACTGGATCCGTCTTTATCTGTCGGTATGATGACGGCTCTGGATTTGTCTAACATGATATGCGAGCGTTTTGAGATGAAGGGGAAATCGGTTTTCGTCGTCGTGACCGCCGGAGTTGGAAATGCCATGGATGTATCAACGAGCTTTCAATATGATATTGATTCTAAACCGGGTACGATCAATACCTGGGTTTTCATTAATGGGAATTTATCTGATGAGGCCTATATCGAAGCCCTCGTCACTTCCACGGAGGCAAAGGTGAAAGCACTGAATGATATGGAAGTAAGGGACAAAAGAAACGGAAACTTTGCAACCGGAACGCCTACAGACAGCATTCTGATTGCTTCCAGTCAAAAAGGGGAGCTCGAACCATTTGCAGGACCGATCACTCCGATAGGTAAGTTAATCGGTAAAGGAGTCTATGAAGTAACAAAAAAAGCCATCCAACGTTATTTGGGTTAAAAAGAGGACTTTCATAGTAAGGAGGCACAATTTCGCATGGGAAGACTTTTTTTCATTACCGGAGGGGTGAGATGCGGGAAAAGTTCCTTTGCAGAAAGGCTTGCATCGGAACTAAGAACATCGAATGAGATTTTGATCTATCTTGCGTGTGGAGTGAGTACGGACCGGGAAATGGAAAACAGGATTTTAAAACACCGACTGGATCGCCGATCTTCTAATGAAAAGTGGACGACCATTGAAAGGCCACTGGCTATCGGGGATATCATCGATACTATACCGTCTAATGCCATTGTTCTATTAGATTGTCTCACGACTCTGCTGACTAACGAATTGTTCAATGGGGATATGGAGGGCGGAAGCTATGTAGAGGATCGTATCTATGAATCTGTTATTCAGTTGGCAGATAAAGTAAAAGCGTTACTTGTTGTAAGTAATGAATTATTTCATGACATTCCACCGATCTCAGACGAAATACTCCAATATCAAAGGATACTGGGACGATTACATGGAAGATTGGTGGAGGAGTCGTTTGTAGCAATCGATATGACGGTTGGAATTCCAGAATTGAAGAAAGGGATTCCAATAAAATGAGATTATTAAAGAGTTTACTCCTTAATATACAGTTTTATACAGTAATTCCAGTGCGAAAAGAACTCTCACTTGGAAAAGGTGAAATGAGATGGATGGTCCGCACATTTCCTTTATTGGGTTTATTGATCGGAATGATTCTTTCAAGTGGCTATGTGTTACTAGCATCTTTTACACCCATGAGCTCATTGGCATTATCATTTTATATTTGGGTGATGCCCGTCCTCCTTACCGGCGGAATTCATTTGGACGGTTATATGGATGCAAGCGACGCCTACTTTTCCTACCGGGATCTAAAGAAGCGCTTAGAGATCATGAAAGATCCCCGAATCGGTGCATTTGGTGCCCTTTCTCTTGTGGTATTGCTCTCCTCCCGCTTTTTATTCATATATGAATCCGTCCACTACTCTGATACTGTTACGATTTGTTTGATTCTGCTGATGATTCCCATTTTCAGCCGTATCGTCATGGGAGTGATTCTCATTCTTATCCCAGCGGCCCATAAATCCGGTATGGGGTATAGCTTCAGTAAAGATACGAAATGGAACGATATTTTGTGGATGCTGGTCTCTTTGATAGGGATCATAGTGGCAGGCGTCTTTCTGAATAGTTTTTTTCTTTATGCTGCCTTCACGATTGTAACGATCGGATTTTGCCTGTTTGTTTACTCGAAGAGCATAAAGTGGTTTGGAGGTATGACTGGTGACACAATCGGAGCAAGTGTAGAAGGGGTGGAGTCGATTTTATGGATGACTATATGGCTATTGCTTTTATTCGACATGGTTTAACAGATGGAAATGAGAGAGGGAAATACATCGGATGGTCGAATCCTAGCTTATCACGAAAAGGAATCGATAAGCTTAAACAGATTAAGCGATCCTACAAGCCATATGAGGGATGTTTTTCAAGCGACCTAAACCGATGTTTGGAAACCTCGCATTTTTTGTTTCCTGAAGCCTCTATCATTTCATCTCCGCTGTTAAGAGAATTACATTTTGGAAAATGGGAAGGCTTGACCTACGAGGAATTGAAGAAAAATGAAGAGTATCAGTACTGGTTAACAGACCCCTCTAAATCTCCTCCAGGAGGGGAAGGGATAAATCAATTCATAAAACGAGTCGAAGTTGCCTGGGAGCAAATCAAAGGACAAATCGATTTACTTAATGGGAATCGGTACTCAGTCATAACCCATGGTGGAGTCATTCGGCACCTGTTAACTTCTCTATCCCCCAAAAGTGATCATAGATCATTTTGGGAATGGCAGGTCTCCCACGGAAACGGATACGAATTGGGTTGGAAAACAGAAGAGGATTGGAGGGACCAGAATTGTACTTCATTACGGGGGGTTCCTTTAATGGCAAGGGCCAATGGGTAAGAAAGCATTTTCGTTTGAAGAGAAGCGACACAGAATGGGTCCGGTTATTTACAGAAGGTATGGAAGAAGTCCATCCTTCCAAGCCCATCCTCGTGTTGGAGGGGCTTGAGTATGCCGTTCGATCTGCCCTTTTACGTGGGGATCGTGACGTTAGGAAAGAATTCTTCCAACGGATGGAGGAGTTGAAGAAGTGGGAAGAAGAACATCCAGAACGAAAAGTGATCTGGATCGGTTCAGAAATAGGGAAAGGAATTGTACCTATCGATCAAATTTCAAGGGAATGGAGAGATGTGACTGGCTGGGTTTATCAGGACCTTGCCCAAATGTCGCATAAGGTATGGCTTGTTTGGTACGGCATGGCTACATCAATAAAAGGGTAAGGGAGGAATGAATCATGCAACTTTATACAAGAACCGGAGACAAAGGTCAGACAAGTTTAATCGGGGGTAGGGTCGATAAGGACGATATCAGGGTGGAAGCATACGGGACACTGGATGAAGTCAATTGTTTCGTCGGTCAGGCTATTTGTGAATTGAATCATGAGCGTTTTGACGATATCGTAAAGGACTTAGTTACGATACAGCATGAACTATTTGACTGCGGGGGAGATTTATCCAATGTCTCAAAAAAGAGAAGGAGCAAGCTTCAAAGGGATTCCGTCCTCGCTTTGGAAGAAAAAATAGACGATTTGGTCAGAGAAGCTCCACCTCTTGAAAAATTCATACTGCCGGGTGGTATAAAAGCTTCTGCGAGTATTCATATAGCACGGACCGTTGCGAGAAGGGCAGAGAGATGCATGGTTACCCTGTCAAAGACAGACGGGGACTTTCCGGTTGTTTCGCTGCAATACATCAATCGATTATCAGACTACTTCTTTGCTCTGGCACGTGTGATCAATCACCGGAGTAATGTCAAAGACGTTGAATACCTTCGCAGTGCCAACGTATTCTCTACACGTAGAATTCAGAAACACAATGAGTAGTAGTCTAAAGTCCATTTTATTACTATCATTGTTTATGGCTTTTGCTGCAATGGGAGGGATGGTGAAGATTCCGGCGATCATTGGCACAATCGCCCTTGACAGTATGCCTGCACTATTAATCGCTTCTTTATACAATGGAAGGAAGGGAGCGCTGGTAGCAGGGGGAGGACATTTACTATCAAGCCTGTACGCAGGTTTCCCCCTCGGTCCGCTCCATTTTCTCATTGCTGTGGAAATGGCTCTCCTGGTCTGGCTTTTCGGTTATGTATTTTCATGTGGGCATCGTGTGTTAGCAGCTGCCCTCTTTTTGATAGGAAATGGTGTATTGGCAGCTTTGCCATTTATTTTTATCCTGAGTTCTTCTTTTTATATCACAATCGTTCCCTCCTTATTAGTGGGGAGCTTCATCAATTTAACAATTGCTCACTTCCTTTATCCCCCGATAGCTTCAAGATTAACAAGGGGGGAAATACAATGATTGGAAATCGAGATACGCTATCCATCTCCATCACTGATAAAGATGAACTGATCATTGCCTCTGACTGTAGCGGTGGGATTGGAAATAAGCCCGATGACGCCGTACAGGTTGATCCTGAGATTGTAGGATATTTCGGTTTTCGAGTCGCGGTGATGGAATGTTTATCAGTCGGTGCCCGACTAATGGCCGTTCAATTGTTGAACTTTACAGGAGACAGCGTATGGGAGAGGTATGCCTCGGGGGTCAGGCTGGGTTTGAGTGAACTCGGTATGGATGATATTCCTCTAACCGGAAGTTCAGAATCCAATTTCAATCTGAACCAGTCTGCACTTGGCGTAACCTGTATCGGTATGAGGGTAAAGGAGCCGCCTCATGTTCCCCACCCAAGTCTCTCATATGCTCTTATCGGAACTCCTTTGGTCGGAGAGGAAGTATTGATACATGAATCTTCCATCGCCCCATTGGATCTATTTCATACCTGCATTCACCATCCTTCCATCGTCGATATATTACCCGTAGGTTCAAAAGGTGTGCGTCATGAACTGTCTCTACTTGTTGGGAAACCGTTGAAAAGGGGAGATGTATACTCCACGCATGACTTGGATAAATCAGGCGGGCCCGCCACTTCATTTATCATTTCATACAATAAGGAAGAAGAACAGGATATAAGGAAACTTACCGGTGGTCATTTTCAATCCTTGATCGTATTTTGACGGGAACAACTAAATACTTTTATAGATATTTGTGGTAAACTATATTCTCGGGGTGGACCGGTATGGAGAAAAGTGTTAGTTTATCCAGTATTCTGTGATTGTTAATTTCAATTGTATAGAGTACTATTTCATATTATCATCGGTTCATCATGAATGTCATAAAAGTAGGTGAAGAAATGGAGTCACGACTAGATCGAAAGACCAAAAGGAAAAAACGTGGTAGAAAAGTGATTTTGGTATTATTAATCCTTATTTTCAGTTTGATCGGTTACGCTGCTTTTCAATTTTACAGTGGTTATAAAATGGCTGGTGAAGACCAGATGCAGGAAGATTATAAATTTAATGGAGTAAAAGATGAAAACGGGAAGGTTAACGTTTTGTTATTGGGAGTCGATAGCAGGGGCGAGGAGAAATCAAGGACAGATACGATGATGCTCGCGCAGATCGATCCGAAAACGAATGAAACCAAACTCGTTTCGTTTATGAGGGATATATATGCTGAAATCCCTGGATATAAAAACTATAAGCTAAATACCGCTTTTTATTTAGGCGGACCGGAATTGCTTCGAAAGACGATCAAGCAGAACTTTGATCTAGATATTCAATATTACATGATCGTTGATTTCAAAGGGTTTGAACAATCAGTCGACATCCTAGCACCAGAAGGAATTGAAATGGATGTTGAAAAAGCCATGTCAGAAAACATCGGTGTTTCCCTGGAACCGGGCGTTCAAAACCTGAACGGAAAGGAATTACTCGGCTATGCCAGGTTCCGTCATGATGAAAATGGTGACTTCGGAAGGGTAGAAAGACAGCAAAAAGTGATTGCGGCCCTTAAAGATGAAGCCTTATCCATAGGAGGCGTAACAAAGCTTCCGAAAATGGCAGGATCCATTCAGCCATATATTCAGACGAATATGAGCAAGCTGGATCAAATCTCAATCGCGAAAGATATTCTGCTCAGCAATACTAGTGACATGGACAAGCTAACCTTACCAGTAGAAGGTTCTTATACGAATGGAAGTTACAGCGGAGTTGGATCCGTTCTCGAAATAGACTTCGAAGAAAATATTCAAGCTTTAAAAGACTTCCTGAGTGGAAAAAGCCCAGATGACACTGCAAACGAATAAATCCGAAAATCCCGTTAAGCGCATGAAAGCTTAACGGGATTTTTTTGCTTTTAGAATGTACTTGATGAAACGGGCCCTGAAACTGCGCTGACAGGGGCGGGGGCTAAAAATCGATGTATTTCCAATCATATCCTCAAAGTATAAATTCTGATTATACGCTTTCTCAGCCAATCTAGAGCCTTCAGAAGGAATCTGAATAACATAAATGGTAATGATAACGCTTCCACTAGCTATTTCGGCTAATTCCTTACTACTTCCTTTAATGCCCTTGATATCATTCATCAGCATGTTACGATTATAAACGTTGTGAACAAAACACACGCCAATCAAGGTTTTTGGCGACATGAAACAACCATGATCTTAATTATTTTTTTCTTAACTATTACATTAAATGTTCAATTGAAAATGAAAAAGTGTTTTGAGAAGAACTTTCTATAATATATGGAACGGGAGTGGATATGATTGTTAAACAATAAAACGATAGCCTTTCTTGGTGCAGGTAATATGGCTGAAGCAATGATTTCAGGTACAGTACAGAGTGGCAAGATTCCAGCTGAGCAAATCATTGTTTCCAATCGAAGCAATTACGGAAGACTTCAAGAAATGAAAGCTAAATATGATATCACAGCAATAATGAAAGACGATCTGCCTTTTAATGAAATAGATATTCTCATTCTTGCCATGAAGCCAAAGGATATCGATAAAGCACTGGATTCCATCAATCATCTTGTCAGGAATGATACGGTCATCATGTCGGTACTGGCTGGGATTACGACTTCTCATATGGAAGAACAGTTACCTGCAGGTCAACCTGTTATCCGTGTCATGCCAAATACGTCAAGTATGCTGAAGGAATCAGCAACCGCAATCAGTGCCGGTAGGTTCACTTCAAGAGAAGATATGGAGAATGCAGAAGAATTATTATCAAGCATCGGAGAAGTATTCGTCATTGAAGAAAGTCAGATGGACATTTTCACCGGAATCGCCGGAAGCGGTCCAGCTTATTTCTACTATCTAATGGAACATATCGAAAAGACGGGTGCTGAAGCAGGATTAGACCCGAAATTGGCCCGTAAAATCGGAGCACAAACCATTTTCGGAGCAGCCAAAATGATGCTTGAGCGAGAAGAATCACCTACTCAACTTAGAGAAAATGTAACATCCCCAAACGGTACTACGGCTGCAGGACTTGATGCATTAGCTCAGTTCGGTGGAGGTAAAGCCATCTCAGAAGCTGTTAAGGGAGCAGAAAAGCGTTCAAAAGAAATCAGCTCATCCTTACAGTCCAAAGAATTAGTCACAAGCTAATAACCCAACTAATATTAAACACCCCATATAAATCAAATTACCAACCATACACGAAATACAGGTCCGTCCCTGCATATAGAAAGAGGGGCAAGGGACGGACCTCATTACTAGGAGTGATTGAATGTCCCAAGATAAGAAACGTATCGTGATTAAGATTGGAAGTAGTTCATTGACAAGCTTACATGGAGAAATGAGCCGCAGGAAGCTTGAGCGACTTGTGGATGAGGTTGTCC
Organism: Bacillus sp. es.034; assembly: GCF_002563655.1. Classification (GTDB taxonomy): domain Bacteria; phylum Bacillota; class Bacilli; order Bacillales; family Bacillaceae_B; genus Rossellomorea. The sequence goes on from NZ_PDIY01000001.1 coordinate 2,887,496, forward strand.
GCTTAAAGGATGACGGTCATGAAGTCTTGCTTGTTTCCTCTGGAGCAGTCGCTGCAGGTTATCGTAAATTGGGTTGCTTGACACGCCCAAGTTCATTGCCTGAGAAACAGGCCGCAGCAGCTATTGGTCAAGGGCTATTAATTGAAGCGTATTCTGATCTATTAATTTCAAATGGATATGTGGCTTCTCAAATTCTGATCACTCGTAGTGATTTTTCTGATGAAGATCGATACAACAATGCCAGAAATACGATTAATGTCCTGCTCGAAAGAGGGATTATTCCGATTGTAAATGAAAATGATACTGTAACGATTGACCGTTTGAAGTTTGGAGATAATGACACGCTATCCGCTAAAGTCGCAGCACTCGTGGATGCTGATCAACTCATCATTCTATCAGATATTGACGGACTATATGATTCAGATCCCCGCAAAAATCCAGATGCTGAACTGCTGGAGAGTGTGACTGAAATCACGGAAGATATTGAAGATATGGCAGGAGAGCCGGGAAGCTCAGTCGGTACTGGCGGCATGAGATCAAAGATCGATGCATTCAAGATTACAATGGCATCAGGCATCCCTGCGTTCCTTGGTAAATCCGGACATACGAACATCATTTATGATGCTGTTCAGCATACGGCTAAAGGAACCTATTTCGAATCGACGGAAGATTCGGTCAATCTTGATTCCAAAAAGCAATGGATTGCGTTCAATTCCGGTCCAGAAGGTGAAATCACCATCGATGCAGATGCGAAAGACCGCATCTTAAAGCGGAAAGAAAGTTTGACGATCGATGATATTTATACTGTGAAAGGCCGTTTTGATAAAGGTGCAGTAGTACGTATCCTGGATAACCGTAACGAGGAAATCGGTCTTGGAATGGTCAACTATCGTTCTGGTCAACTAAAGAACCCTACAGAGATAAAAGCCGATGAAATCGCAGTAGAAATTGATCAGCTCGTATGCCATGTAGAAGTTCCCATTCCATTAGGTGTTTAGTTGAACATTATTCTGTAAATGATTCATTTAAGTATATAGCTTTTCAAAATAATCAGGAGGTATTTGATGAATTTAACTGTAGAAAAAACCGATGTAAAAAAACAGGCGATATTGGCTAAAAAAGCTTCTAAAACCTTAAGCATGCTGACAACGGAACAAAAAAATAAAGCCCTTCATATTCTTGCCGACCATTTAGAGGCAAACTACGGATCCATTCTAAAACAGAACGAAAAAGACCTTGAAAGAGGCCGGGAGAAAGGATTTGAAGCGGCCTTTATGGATCGCTTATCCCTTACTAAAGAACGGGTTGAAGACTTTGCAAACGGTCTTCGCCAAGTGGCTGACCTGGAAGATCCCACTGGTAAAGTGGTTTCCGATTGGACCTTGGAAAATCAACTGCAAGTTCAGAAAGTGACCGTTCCGCTCGGTGTCATCGGAATGATTTATGAGGCTCGCCCGAACGTGACGGTGGACGCTACAGGTCTTGCATTAAAATCAGGTAATGCCATCATCCTGAAAGGTGGATCGAATGCCATAACGTCAAATAAGGCCATTGTGGACGTTATGCATGAGGCGTTGGAACAAACAGATATTCCAAAGGATGCCGTACAATTCATCAACACAACAGATCGTGAGGCAACAAGTGAATTATTCACAATGAAAGAACATATTGATGTGTTGATTCCCCGTGGTGGAGGTGCATTGATCAACGCTGTCGTCAATAACGCAACGGTCCCTGTCCTGGAGACAGGTGTAGGGAACTGTCATATATATATTGATAAAGAAGCTGAACTGGAAAAAGCATTGAACATCATCATTAATGCCAAAACGGACCGTCCGGCGGTTTGTAATGCGGCTGAAACCGTCATTCTTCATGAGAATTGGTTTGATGAACATAAGGACGCCTTTGTTGAAAACCTGAAAGATCATCAAGTTTTCATTCATGGGGACGAAAAAGTGGTTGAAGTGATCAAAGATGCAAAACTTGCAGGGGAAGAAGATTGGGCAAACGAATATTTAAGTCTGGATATTGCCGTTAAAGTGGTTTCTTCACTTGACGAAGCCGTGGATCATATCGAACAATACGGCACCAAACATTCAGAAGCGATTGTGACGGAAAACAATGAAACGGCGAAAAAATTCATGATGCTCGTAGATGCCGCTGCCCTATATCATAATGCATCCACACGTTTCACAGATGGGGGAGCATTAGGATTCGGTGCTGAAATTGGTATTTCAACCCAGAAACTCCATGCAAGAGGTCCTATGGGCCTTCCAGCGTTAACAACTGTGAAGTATATGATGTATGGAACTGGACAAATTCGAAAATAAGTAGAAAAACGCATGAGGGAAATCCTCATGCGTTTTTTAATATTTCATCGAATGTCAGCCCGACTCCTGAAGCAGGAATTCATGTAATCCACGGATCGTATGAACTTCTTGTTGATAACACAGTTTCAAAAGTCGTTCAAAGATCTCGGCCGTCATGATCGCATCATTTAAAGCATGATGGCGGGCACGATCTTGGATATCGAATGTCTTTATGAGAATATCCAAATAGCAGTCATCCCTGCCAAGTAAGCTATTGGCCAGTGAAAAGGAATCGACAAATTCAGGATCGAAAGAAGGGAGCTCCCACTTATTGATCCTTTTTTGAAGAAAATTAATGTCGAAGCTTGCGGGATGTGCCACCAGGATCGTCCCCTTACTGAATTCCAAAAAACGTTCCAGACCAATGGGGAGCGTCACACCATTTAAAAAATCTTTACGTCGTAATCCCGTAAACCTCTTCGTTTCCCTGGACACCGTTTGAAGGGGGTCGATCACCTGATAGAATGTATCGTCCCTTTGTACTTTTCCCTCTTCTACCTTTACAGCACCTATCGATATGATTTCATCTCCAACTTCAGGGAAAAATCCAGTAGTCTCAAGGTCGAAAATCGTAAAGGTGCAATGAAAGAGATGTTTTTTTTGAAGAGTCGGTTTTTCTTCTTCAAATTGTTTAAGGCCACGGGAAAGTTTATGATAGGAAAGCTTTTCTTTTTCCCGCTTCACTTGATGGCGGAAGATGAATTGCTGCCATAAATAATACTTAAGTATCCGGTAGCCTACATTAATACCTAAATTGTCCATTAAACCACCCGGTTCCTATTGAAACTGATTTCCATCACTTGCTGCAGTCGATTGGCAATCTGGATGGATTCTTTTAATTTTTGGCGATCCTCTTTCGAGAGGGTGCGGACATCGATGTCATTACTTAAAGGTTTTCCCTCACTAAGTTCACGCAGGTTCTGCTGCGTTCTTAAGGAAAGGAGGATATGCATGGCCGTTTTTACGTTTTCTGCATCCCTGGGGTGAAAGGCTTGCAACTTTTTCAATGCCTGTACCCTTTTGATGGTGTTCACTTCTTTTATCCCATACTTCACAGAATGAATCCGGATCATATTGACGATTTGTAAGAGTCCTGATTTTTTGATATTGAATAGATGATTTTTCGGCTTCAGGTTTACCCGGCCCAGTGGACCAACGGGGAGTTTGAATCGAAGGGCATCTTTTCGTAAGAGTTGCTGCATATTCAAGGATCGTTTCGATTTTTCAGTCAGATAATTCCGGATTTCTTCTGCGATGGAATAGTCTCCGTAAATTGGACGGAAGTCATAAAACATCGTAATGTTCTGGATTTCCTGTGCATCCATTTCGTGAAGCCACTCATCAATCGCCATTTTCCAGTCCGTATACGATCTCTTCCATTTTTGTTCCTTCGCCATGATCCCGCCTGTACATTCAGGAAAACCACATGCAGCAAGCTTTAAATTCAGCTTTTCGGTGAAGGCCTGAAAATAGAGATCAACTTTTTTCAGGTCGGATAAATGATTATAATCATCAAGGATGATCCCATTATCCTGATCGGTATGGAATCCCTGCTCACTGCGTCCCTGACTGCCCATGACAATGAAACAATAATTGATCGGAGCGGAGCCGAACCCTTCCTGCCTCATTTCCTTTTCGCTCAATTGAATGATTTTCCGGTGGAGCCGATCGTTGTAGTTGGATATCACTTCACAAATATCGAATCCAAAGCTGTCCTGTGCTAGAAGGTCTTGAATGAACTGTTGGAACGTCTCGCTCTTCACCGTAGCCAGTTCGACCAGTTCTGCATTCGTCACGGCCTTTTGAATTTTATAAGAAAGATCCAGATAATTCGAATCCTGTATATTGAGAAATGATGTACTGGTTAGAATTCCCACCACTACATTATTGCGAATGATGGGGACGAAATCCACTTCTTCATGTTTAAAGTAGGAGAGGGCCTCATAAGCGAAGGACTCATCCCTGATCCAGAAAGGCATTTCCTTCATCCAGTCTTTTACCTTATCAGAGATACCTGGATTGGTAATGTAAGACAGGATTTCCCGCTGGGTAAGGATACCAAGCATCTTTTTATTCTGATCCACCACGACTATCCCATACGTGTCCTGTTCTTTCATCTTTTTGGCTGCGTCCAGGATGGTAGCATTTCCATCGATGAAAGTAGGGCTGTCCATGAGAGTATGGACTTTTGTTCGGAACAGATTGATGTTTTCATCATCGGTTTCAGTGGCTGACTTTACTTTAATTTCATCGTAGAGGGTTTTCATCCGATTTCCGATGCTTTCAAATATAATTTTTGAAAAATCATTGTTTTTGGTCATGATTTCTAAAATCCGGTCTTTCTGAATCCGGAATACCGTACAATCTTCTATTGCCTGGACTGAAAAAGTCATTTGTCCGCTTGTAAGCATGATCATGATCCCAATCAAGTCACCGGGGTAATAGAAGCGGAGGGAATATTGCTTTCCACTGGAACGATGGAGGACATTCTTGGCAAGTCCGGAGACAAGGAAGTAAATATCCAATTCTTCAACCGTTTCATCTTCATGGAAGAGAAATTCCCCTTTCTTAAAAGATGTGTATGTAGAACCGGAAATAATATAATCCAGCTGTTCCGCTGATAGGACATCAAATGGATAGTGATCCCGAATAATATGTAGTAATTCCTGCTGGTTCATCAAATACCTCCCGTTCGTGCTGGTTCCATAGTACTTTACCATAGAATTCCCTATTTTGAAAACGATAAAACAGGCCGCCACTCATAAAAAGACACCCCGATATCAGGGTGTCTTGTTTACCATTCGATTTGGGTTCTCTACCCAGGTCAAGAGGCTTTATGAGCTTTTACTACCTGCTTTTCCCTCTTTTTGAAAGGCATCCACCAATTCCAGTCTCCAAGGAGCTTCATTAACGAAGGCACCAGAATCATTCTGACGATGGTTGCATCAATGAAAATGGCGATGGCAATCCCGACCCCGATCTGTTTGACGGGCATCACACCTGTAAAAGCGAAAGCCCCCGTTATGACAATCATGATGAGAGCGGCCGAGGTGATGATCTTACTTGTTGAAGCAAGTCCTTCAATGGTAGAACGCGTGTTGTCACCTGTTTCTTGATAAATTTCATGGATCCTGGAAATGAGGAATACCTCATAGTCCATGCTAAGGCCGAAAACAAGGCTGAATACCAGTACCGGAAGCACAAGGGCGATATCCGATTCAGGGATTCCAAATTGGCCTCCCTGGAAAATCCATACCAAGATTCCGAATGTGGATGTCAGACTGATGATATTCATCAAAATGGCCTTCAATGGAATGATGATGGAGCGGAATGCAATCATCAGAATCAGATAGGTAGAACCTAGGATGACGAACAGGCATAATCCTACCTTTTGATAAATCTCATCAAATATTTCCTGATTGAATTTCACTTGGCCACCAAACTTGAGGGGGTGTGACCATTCTTTGTGACTCCATTCGTTCACCAGATCCTGAGCAGCGGATGATGATGAATCCAATGACAAGTGCACAGGAATCAGTGCTTTGTCCCCCTGGATAAAACGATTCAGTGCAGGATCAATCTTCTCCTTGGATTCCGGCTGCTGAATGGCCAGGGATAATTTATTCGGCGAGTCGATATTGGTGGCTTTGAAGATAGAATCCACTGAAGTCACAGCTGATTCCTGATTGAATTCTGAAAGGAGTTCATTCAAATCCTCCAATCCTTCTTTGGTAGTCCAGCCATTATCCCGTTTGGCAATCACATAAACCGTACTTCCTTCATCTGTCTTGAACTCCTCCTGAATGGTATCCATCGCCTGACGCGATTCAAATGTAACAGGTAATGCCTCCGTATCTGGAATGGCAAGATTCATAGAGCGGACAGGCAAAATGCCGATCACTAATACAATTAGGGCGAGCAGGGCCAGTATAACGGGCCTTTTCATGATAAACCCGGCAAAGACCCTCCATTTTCCGTGGTCATTTTTCTTCTGTTTGATCAGCGTCCATTTATTTATAGACTTTCCGAGGAGCAGAAGAACGGAAGGGAGGAGTGATAATGCAGACACCACTGCAAGCATGACGACTACCATGCCTCCGATGGCAATCGTCTGGAATATATCGATTTCAATGAGCATCATGGCCCCTAAACCGATGAAAACACATAATGCAGAGAAAATGATTGATTTTCCTGCCGTTTGAATAGTGGTATAGATCGCTTCCGGTATTGACCTCGAAGCCAGTTCTTCACGGTAGCGGTTAATGAACAACAGAGAGAAGTCAATGCTCAAGGCAAGCCCGATCATTGGGACTACATTCAGCAGGAATACCGATAATTCCATGCTGTCGCCAATCAGAGCCAGAATCCCGAATGCCGTAACGACCGTCACCACTCCAATGATAATGGGAACAATGGAAGCAACAACCGAGCCAAATGCAAATAACAGGACAAGGAGAGCGAAAGGTAATCCTATCAATTCGGCCCGTTTCAGATCATCCTGACTGGCCTTATTAATATCTGAACTAATAATGGAAGCCCCGGTCAATGATTGACCTGGATTTTCTTTTACTAGTGCTTTGATTTTTTTTGTTTCGTCGGTGATATCAGAATCATCGAAGGATAAAACGGCGTAAGCCACGTCGTCTTTCACTAATTTCTCATCTTGTAAGGGGGACTGTATAGAAGAGGTGACACCCAAGTTTTCTATACTCTCAATCGTTTTCTTAATGGATGCCTGAAACCCTTCTGCAGATTGGGAATCCTGCTTTTCCATAAGCAGCAAAATGGAAGATTCGGGAAAATCAAACGAATTGGTCAATTCATCGTTCACTTTTTCAAACTGTCCGTCTGTCCTAAAACCATCCCCGCCTAGTATGGTGGGTAAGCCTGTTGCAAAATAAGCGAATATCCCCGCTATCACCACCCAAAGTACAATGATCCATTTATACCAACGGGTGATCCCTTTACCGAGCAGGTCCATCTCATCACACTCCTTCAAGTCTTACATCCTGACTCATAGATATTTCCATTATCTTTTCTTAGCTTAAAAAAGAATCACTCATTCAGTTTAATAGGAGGAGTCAGCAGGTGCAATAACTAAATGCTCGAATAGATGATTTGAGATTGGGCATCAAGATCGCTTCATGTTGAGGATGAACGTAGAAGCGCTCAATAAATCAGGAAATATATAATCAGCGTTATACGTTGGGGAAGAGTTGCCATTTAGTAAAATCGTGGTGCATCCAGCTTTGTTGCCTGCTTCTATGTCTACATCACGATCCCCAATCATGAAGGATCCAGCAAGATCAATGTCGTATTTTTCTGCCAGTTCAAGAAGCATCCCGGGTTCGGGCTTTCTGCATGAACAACCTGCATGGGGTTTATGAGTGCAGCAGGAAACTTCCTGAATGAAACCGCCTGCTTGTTGGATTTCTTTGACCATATAATCATGGATGGAGTCCAGCTCATCATGGGAAAGATAGCCTAATCCAACACCACCTTGATTTGTAACGACAAAAAGAAGGAATCCGGATTGAGATAAATCCTTTATGGCTTCGGGGACTCCTTCCAGGAAATAAAATTGATCCGGTGTGTTCACATAGCCGACTCTATTGGTTTTCACCTCATTGATCACCCCATCACGGTCAAGAAAAACAGCTTTATTCATCATAAATCCTCCTTATTCGATAACTTTCATCAAGAAACACTGTGTATATGTCGCTTCTTGCGGTTTCCGAGGAAATAATGACAGAGTATTCTGTCATTTATTCTTAATCGATAGGGACGGACCTTTGGAAAGTCCATCCCTGTCCTTTATAGTTTGCGGATAAAAACGACTTTTAAGTAGTCGCTCTGCTTGTATTGACTGAGGGTTTTAAAATCTTCTGGAAGAGTGTATTCTTCAAGTATATTATATTTCCCATTGGTTTCCTTGAATGCTGTATCAATAAACCCTTTGAACTTTTTCATATTGAAGGTGCTGCAGTTTGTGGATGCCACGATGGTTCCGTTCTTTTCAGTGATGGCAATCGCTTCTTTCAGCAGATCCTTATAATCTTTAGCGGCACTGAATGTGTGTTTTTTGGAACGGGCAAAGCTTGGTGGATCTAATATCACCATATCGAATGAAAGCTGTTTTTTAACAGCATATTTAAAGTACTTGAAGACATCTTCCACTATGATGTCTTGAGCCTCATAATCGATCCCGTTTATGCTGAATTGTTCAATCGTTTTGCTTAAACTGCGATTTGCAAGGTCCACACTGGTGGTGTGAGAGGCACCGCCGAGAGCCGCACATACAGAGAATGCACCGGTGTAAGAAAAGGTATTCAATACCCTCTTGCCTTCTGAGTATATGTCACGAATCCTTTTCCTCACCTCGCGTTGATCGAGGAATACCCCCACCATCGCTCCATCATTTAAATAGATGGCAAATTGGACGCCGTTTTCTTTCACGAGGAGAGGGAAGGAGGGACGTGTACCTTCGACAAAATCGTCTTCTTCAACGTATTTCCCTTCCTGTGCGAACCTTTTCTTCTGGTAAATACCTTTATATTCGGTTAATTCCCGTAACGATTCCATCACTTCTTCATAAAAAGAATAAGCACCCTTTGAATACCACTGAATGAGATAATATCCATCAAAGTAATCAATGGTCAGCCCTCCGAAACCGTCACCTTCTCCATTAAACACCCTGAATGCCGTCGTATCTTCACTATAGTAGAAGTGTAAACGTTGATTAATGGCGGCCTGGATCTTTTTATAAATGAACTCCTTATCTATATCTTCATGTTCTTTCCAGCTCAGAAGCCAGCCGATCCCTTTATTCTGGAGTCCGTAGTACCCTTTTGCAATAAAGCGACCATCGGTATCTACCAGTTTGAGGATGTCACCGTCCTGTGCATCTCCAATCGATGTAGTGACATTTTCTTTATTTAAAAGAGGAAACCCCTTTAGAAATGGTTGTATGTATTTTGGGCTTGCTTTTACGATTTTTTCTTTAGTCATTCCACTCATCCTAACCTATTGGTTTAGTCTTGTGTAGTATAGAACGTTACGGGCGTTTACGCAACTGCATAAAAAAATCCCCTCAGGTCTGAAGAGGGGATAGGTTTTTGAATTATTTACTCCATAGATAATCTCCTACAAGACGATCCACTTTCATCGTTTCATGTAATCCGCTATGAGAAATAGTTGGATCATACACTATTTTGGACTGAAAGGGATTTTTTTCGAAAAATGATCGGCTCTCCAGTGCACTCTGTACATTTACCACGTCGTCACCTGAACCAGCGATGGAAAGCACTTGTATTTCAGAAGGAATCAAATGACGATTGAGATACATTTTTTTTAATGCGCGTGATCCAGGCTTTAAATCAATCACAGCTGCACCGGTATTGATTTGACCATAGGACTCTTTCGTAACTCCCTGAAAAGGCGTGGCAATCGTAATGAATTTATGGGTTTTTGGAACAAACGATTCATTACTGGTATTTTCTAAATATTGGGTTGAAGCAAGGCCACCCATAGAGTGGGCGACAATATTGACAGTAGAAACATTGAATTGGTGATGCAGCAGCTTCATGGCATTTTCAAGCCAAATGGCCTGTTTATCCAAGGAAGCACGATTGTCTTCAAAAATGACTTGGACAAGTGGGGGAGAACTCGGGTTTTTAGGGAGAGCCCCTTTGTATCTTATACTGCCGGAATCTGATACCGAAATTTCGAGCGTTTTTTGACCCCACCCATGCCGGTTCTCAAAACGGTCCAACATGGTCCTGAAGGAATTATATGTACCTTTGTATCCGTGCACGAAGACTGTTGGATATTTCTCTTCGGCGGTTAAAGGTTTTTCACTGGACTGTACATTCGTGGTACGAAAAATAGTATATAAAGTGAAGAAGGCAATGATTAAGAACCCGCTCCAGAAAAATGATTGTTTAGACTTTACTGACAAGAAAATCGCTCCTTTAAAAAGGTATACTTCTATTGTAAGGGATTCGTGAAGTATTGAATATGTTAAAAAAGAAATTTATTTGTCATATTATATGTAATTTTTACCTTATATGGTACTATGTTTCTTTTTCTTCAGATCCTCTAGTCCGTAAAAGCAAGGACCATAAGAAAAAGGCTTAAATGAACATTTAAGCCTTCAACGTTATTTTGCCAATAATATAGAAAACTAAACCCAATCACCAGCTTTGAAAATCGGTTCAATCGTACCATCCGCCTTTTCACCGTCAATGTCCAATTGTGATGAGCCGATCATGAAGTCCACATGAATCATGCTTTCATTGAATCCAATATCCTTTAACTGTTCATTCGTCATCGTCTTACCATCCTCTACACATACAGATAAAGCTCTGCCCAATGCAATATGACACGAAGCATTTTCATCAAAAAGGGTGTTGTTGAAGACGATATCTGTATTGGAGATAGGGGAATCGTGAGGTACCAATGCAACCTCACCCAAATAAGATGCACCTTCATCTGTTTCGAGTAGGTTCTTTAACGTTTCATAGCCTTCTTCAGCCGTGTAATTAATTACTTTCCCTTCCCTGAAGGTCAATGAGAAATTCTTGATTAGGGTGCCGCTATAATTCAGAGGCTTTGTACTCGATACAACTCCGTTCACCCCATATTTATCTGGAATCGAAAACACTTCTTCCGTCGGTAGGTTCGGGACGAAAGGAATCCCTTTATCATTGGTGAATTGGGCACTGATCCATTTTGTGTTAGGATTGAATTCGATGGTGAGGTCTGTCCCCGGTCCTTTATAATGAAGCTTTTTATACTTCCCTTCGTTTAAACGGTTGGCGTTTTTATTAAGGTTATCGATATGTGCTTCCCATAATTCGACAGTATTCTCCCGATCCGTTCTGGTTGTATAAAAGATGTTCTCCCACAGTTTGTTAAATGCGTCTTCTTGTGAAAGCGCGGGGAAAACGGTTTGAGCCCATTCCACTGTTGGTATCGCAGCGATCAACCAGCTGATCTTTCCGCCTCCGATATAAGCCGAAAAGTCTTTCATCGCTTCTGCTGAGGTTTTGTTCAACATAGCGACACGCGTAGGGTCTGTGTCCCTTAAAAGAGAAGGATTCGGGGCAGCTAAGTTCAATAATGCCACATTGTTCTCTGCCATCTCAATATATCCTTTTGCTTTCCATTCAGGAAACGCTTTCAATCCATCCTCAGAAGATCTCTCCAGCCGTATTTTCTTCAATTCATCATCATAGAAATCCGTTAACACATTCAGTGCTCCTGCTTCGTATGCTTTCTCTGTAATCAGACGTACAAATTCGTAAGATGTAATAGGCGCTGATATCATCAGTTCCTGTCCCTTTTGCAGATTCAATCCGACTTCTACAATCAGATCTGCATATCTTCCTAAGTTTCTCTCAAATGCTTGATTCATTTGTAAATCCCCCTAATGTATGTATTCAATCATAACTATATCTCTTTTTTCGGAAAATTTCATCGATTAAGATTATATTTTAATATAAAAAAGACCGGTCCATAACTGAACCAGTGCTGATTATGTTTATAGTTTAGATGAGAACGGAGGGAATTCTTCTTCATTTGAGTTCATGACGACGACGCCGGCAAGGGCCATAGATGCGAGACTGGTAATGATCAGTAGCTTTCTCAGCTTTTTCATTTGTTATCACCCCCTTATAAAGGCAGCATTCCTTCATAAATGGTATTGGCTTCATTTAGATGGAATGCAGCAAGTTTGTATTTTCTGATTCTTTGATAATATTGGCCAAGGAATTTAGAATACTCAGCATATAATAGAAGAGAGCCGTTTTTCTTAAAGTAAGCCAGTGCATTCTCTTTCATAAATTTCTCAAAACCATTAGGGAATTCATTCAGTGCAAATTGATAATATGATAATTGATAGTATTTATCGGGATATCTTTCCTTTGAACAAAGCTCCAATCCTTTTGGTAACCAGAATTGAACTTTTGAACGTTGATTCAATTTGTAATACTCTTTGACAAGGGAGAGAATTGAATAGAGCTTTCCTTCGTCATCCGAAGTTTTTAATTCAATGCTTTTTTCAAAATGCCGGATGGCTTCATCACTTTTATGCATAAAGGATTTAAGGTATCCGAAATTTTGCTCGATTTTGGAATGTAACGACGTATAATGTATGGACTGAGAAATGAAGTTAGCCCATTCATAATGCTTTAAGGCGTCCTCACTATTCCGGATTCTCCGATAGCAGATGCCCAACAATAAATGGACCTCAGCGCACCTTTTCTGGTAATAGACCCCCTGAAAAATGGAGAGGGATTTTTCACCGTAGTAAATCGCTAAACGATACATGTGTAAACGTGTCAGGACTAAACTGAATAGATAGTATAAATCTGCTCTTTCTTCTTCATTTACAACATTTCCAAGTACAAAGTACGTTTCGGCATCTTTTAATTCACCTTTGGCTTTTTCGTATTCCTTCATTAAATAATAGTAATTCCCTTTATACTTGTGAAAGTAAAATTTTAGCTTGTCGGTAAGTTCCTTATAATTCGACTGAATATGGACCATATGACTGAAAGCTTCCGTGAGATTACCCCTTAGTAATTGAACCCGAAAGCAGAGAATTTTATAAAGAAAATGGGTCGTTGGATCATCGGTTTGATCAAGATCCCTCTGGATGACCTCGTGAGTGGAGCGTGCTTCATCCTCCTTATTCCAAAGCAATGCATGATTCCACTTTTCGAGAAGCTCATTCAATTGGTTCGCGCGATCAACTGGATTATTTAAACCGAGGCGCTCGCATAGCAAATGAACGATATCATCTGAAGGTGTCACTTGGTTATTTTCGAGTTTTGATAGATAAGATATAGAAATGATGCCCTTAGATAAATTTTGTTGTGTTAACTTTTGTTTGAGTCTGTGGAAACGGATCTTAGAACCAATCTTCATATGATTCTTCTCCTCTTAAAGGATATAAAATTCCGACCTAAGGACCAGAATATTTAACATAATAACATAAAAGAGGCTGTTAATTTTAGAATATTCCTAAAATTATAATTTTAATGGGTAGAAAGAAGGTATTTTGGTTATTTGAATGGTTTTATTTCACCATGATTCATCTATCAATATCCTTTGTTATAATGGATCTAGGGAAAGTTATAGAGGAGGATTGTCATTGTGATTGATTTACGAAGTGATACGGTAACAAAACCGACGGAGGAAATGAGAAGGGCAGCTTATGAAGCTGAAGTGGGTGATGATGTGTATGGTGAAGACCCTACTATCCTAAGGCTTGAAAAGGAAGCAGCCAATATTCTTGGGAAAGAGGAAGCATTATTCGTCACAAGTGGTACCCAGGGGAACCAAATTGCCGTATTGACCCATACCAGACCGGGAAATGAAATTCTATTAGAAACGAATTCGCATATCTTTTACTACGAATCAGGGGCAGTTGCAGCTTTCGCAGGCGTTCAAACCCGGACGATTACAGGAACCAATGGAGAAATGGACCCAGTTGAAATAGAAGCTGCCATTCGTACGGAGGATCAGCATTTTCCGGAAACGGGTTTGATTTGTCTGGAAAATACCCATAACCGTGCGGGAGGGGCAATCGTTTCACCGGAAAACATGCAAGCCATTCATACCATTGCCAGGAAGCACTCCATTCCGGTGCATGTTGACGGAGCCAGGCTCTTTAATGCCGTTGCCGCAAGTGGCCGTGACGTAAAGGAGTTTACGGATCACTGTGATACCGTTCAAATATGTTTATCGAAAGGCTTGGGCGCACCGGTAGGTTCAATCATTGCAGGTGACCGGAACTTTATTAAAAAGGCTCGAAAGTGGAGAAAACGTTTGGGCGGGGGACTGAGACAAGCCGGGGTGATTGCGGCTCCAGGATTGGTCGCCTTGAACAAGATGAGAGGACGTTTGTCAGAGGATCATGAGAAAGCAAGAATCCTCAAAGAAACCTTTCAAACATGTAATGGGATTGAAGTCATCAATGGAGTGGATACTAATATTGTAGTGGCTGACGTATCCGGCACAGGGATGACAGCAGCACAGTTTGTAGAAGAATTAGAGAGAAAAGGTATATTGGCCGTGACGTTTGGACCGACCCTGGTCCGTTTCACGACTCATTATGATGTGTCTTTGGAGGACATTGAGGTAGTTTCCCGCATCCTTAAGGCCGAGTTCTAGCCAATCGATTCCTGTGGAAAAGGAATAGGGCAGAATTTGCCCTATTTCTACCTTTATTCTTTGTGATCAAGTTGCTTTCCATGATGAGGATGTGGGTGCCATCTCATCATATAACCGTTTTCTTTCAGCTTTTGATGTTTTGCTTCCATCATGGTCAGCACTTTATCGCCTTGTTCTTTGGTAAAGACACCGTACTCGACGTATTTCTTCACAAGCTCTTTTTTCGTTGAATACATCTGTTCGTGCAATTTGCCAATCTCAGCTTTTTGGTCTTCTGTCAGATTCACCTTTTGTCCCGGCGCCTGACCTTGACCTTCTGCAGAGACGATGGAACTGAATCCAAGGCTGATGATGAGGGCAGCTGCAATTGATACCACTATTTTTTTCATTATTATTTCCTCCTTCCTGAAAAATTCTCTTATATTCTTTGCAGAGTATTAGAAGAATATGTAAGAGTGGACGAATCGGTGGGGGAATTGCTAGTATAACAAGGAGTAGAAACAGGATGAGGGGGTTTGATCAATGTTAAATAAGTTTTTGTCAAGTATCGGTATAGGTCATGTGAAGGTGGATACAATCGTGCACACGACAGAGATTTCACCTGGCGACCAAATCAAGGGGGATGTCGTCTTAAAGGGGGGAATGGCCGATCAACCGGTGAATGAAGTTCGACTATTACTTCTCCTAAAGTATGAACAAGATAAACAGGATAGTGATTTTTCTTTTCATGAGAAGGATTTAAATACGCTCACACTAGACAGTATAGGGACGATTAAGGCTGGGGAGGAAAAAAGGATTCCATTTGAATTCCCTACAGATGCCCGTCACCCTAAGACGACTGATACGGAACAAACCATTTTAAGGACAACGGTGGATATACCCCAAGCCGTGGACCCCACAGATGAGGACAGTATATTTGTCCGGTGATTACAGAAAAAAGGGCCGATTCCCAAAGTGAATCGGCCCTTTTTTGAATGTTTTATAGATACAGGAGTGATGAATGGAGAAGGAAAGAGTACTAAGTTCTTATTGAAATCCATAAAAACCCAAGTTAAAATGTAGTAAGCGCATACATTCAAAAAATTCAGAATTTAATGTATGTAAAATCATTGGAAAAGGGAGGAATTTGATGGGTGGAATATGGTTAGCAGTCATAGGGGGTATCGTGTTTCTAATAGGGTATAGATATTATTCGACTCTTATTGCGGAGAGAGTGTACAGGCTCGATCCGAATTACGTGACACCCTCTCACCAGTATAAAGACGGAGTGGACTTCGTACCGACGAATAAATTTGTCCTTTGGGGGCATCATTTCACTTCGGTTGCAGGTGCTGCTCCTATTGTAGGACCGGCTATAGCCGTGTATTGGGGATGGCTTCCTGCTTTTCTTTGGGTGATATTCGGTACTGTGTTTGCAGCGGGAGTGCATGATTTCGGTACCCTTGTGCTGTCAGTTCGAAATAAAGGACAGTCTGTTGGTTCATTAGCCAATAAGTTGATAGGAAAGAGGGCTAAGGTACTTTTTTTATTCATTATTTTAATTCTTGTATTAATGGTTAATGCGGTTTTTGCCTGGGTCATTGCGAATTTATTCATTACGTTCCCGGCAAGTGTATTATCTGTATTCATTCAAATTCCGCTGGCTGTATGGATCGGGTACTCCGTCTACAAACGTAACGGAAGCATGTTATTACCTTCCATCGTGGCTCTCGGTGTCATGTACGCATCAGCGGTGATCGCAAGCCGGGTAGATTTCCTGCAAATTGATCTGGTCCGATATTTCGGTGGGCAGGAAGCGACTTCATTATTTGGTTTAAGTTCCACGAGCATGGCTTTCCTTGTGTGGATCGTTATTCTGATGATTTATGTGTACATCGCTTCCATCCTCCCCGTATGGAAACTATTACAGCCTCGAGATTATATTAATTCACATCAGCTGATCGTGGGTCTTGGATTGCTGTATCTCGGTCTCCTATTTACTAACCCAGAGATCACTGCTCCGATGACAAATGGATCTGCAGATGTTTCTTGGTTTCCATTATTATTTATTACGATTGCGTGCGGTGCGATTTCAGGTTTCCACGGACTGGTGTCATCCGGGACCTCTTCAAAGCAGCTGAACAAGGAAACGGATGCCCGATTCGTCGGTTATTTAGGAGCGGTAGGGGAAGGGGCACTTGCCCTGATTGCCATCATTGCCTGTATTACATTTTTTCCTAACGTAGAAGAATTCCAAGCGACCTACAGTGGATTTGCTGCAGCCAGTGGAGCGGGATTGGGTGTCTTCATTCAAGGGGCAGGACAACTTGCGACAGGTGTGGGGATTCCCGCAGATATTGCCGCAACGATCGTTTCAGTCATCATTGTAAGCTTCGCGGCCACCACCCTGGATTCATCTGTTCGTCTGATGCGATATATCATTTCTGAATTGGGAGAGGAGTACAAAGTACTCTCATTAACTAATGCACACGTTGCGACTACGATTGCTGTCGTATCAAGTGCGGCTCTGACATTATTGCCTCAGGGCCCTAAAGGATTCGGATCAGGTGGATATCTCCTTTGGCCTTTGTTTGGAACATCGAATCAGTTGTTGGCAGGGATCAGTTTACTTCTGATTACTATTTGGCTCAAGAGACAGGGGAGGAATTATCTGGCTACACTGATCCCGATGTTGTTCCTCATGTTTATGACCCTTTGGGCAATGATCAATCAGGTGGTCTTTGAATGGTCAGGAGCCGGGGAATCGGAAGGGAATATGCTTCTTTTCATCTTTGGAAGCATCATCTTGATCTTTACTCTGTGGATCCTCATCACAGCAGCTTCTTCCCTGTCTAAAAAAGGGGATGAGCCTTCTCAGTTCTCTGTGTAAGCATTAAAGCAGGGGGACTCACATCGGGTCCCCTTTTTTATTAGGGAGGAGTGATCACTTGGATACAACCATGATAGATAAATTCAAAAGGGCAATGAAATTATATGATGATATGATCCGGCTTCCTCATAAAACAGAAATAGCAAGGGAGTTGAGGGACGAAGAGGATTTATTTTTATTACTGCTTTATTCAGATATGCTTGGAATACCTAACCCTGTTTTTTTTTACACGTTGGAACTCTATCCATATATGATAGAAAAGTTTCATGATTGGCACTTAAGAATGGGGATGGAACACTCGCCACTGGATGGAATCAGATGTTGTTAAAATGAAAGGAAGGGAATATATGGATGATTTACTGAATCAGTCTATTATCTTTGTGGGGGGAAAAGGAGGAGTAGGAAAATCGACTACGGCATCTGCACTGGCCGTCATGTTTGCAAAAATGGGCAAGAAGACGCTGATTGTCTCAACAGATCCGGCTCATAATCTTGGAGATATCTTCCACCATGAAATAAATGGGCATCCAACCCCGCTAACGAAACATTTATGGGGGATCGAAATAGATCCAGAAGCAGAAACGCGTCAATACATCAATGGAGTGAAAAGGAATCTCAAAGGGATGGTAAAGTCCAATATGGTGAGTGAAGTCCATCGGCAAATCGATATGGCTGCCTCAGCACCGGGGGCGGAAGAGGCTGCCTTGTTTGACCGGATTGTTTCGATCATTCTGGAAGAAGGAAATGGATATGACAAAATCATTTTTGACACAGCTCCAACAGGACACACGATTCGCCTATTGTCTCTTCCGGAATTAATGGGAGTTTGGATGGATGGTATGCTTGAGAGAAGGAAGAAAACAAATAAGAATTATTCCCAGCTTTTGAATGATGGTGAACCTGTTGAGGATCCCATATTCGATGTCCTTCAACAACGCCGTGAAAAGTTTTCAAAAGTCAGAGATATACTGCTTAATCGGCAAAAGACAGGTTTTATTTTCGTCCTGATCCCAGAAAGGCTACCGATTCTCGAAACGGAGAAAGCGATTGAATTGATGTCCTCGCATTCACTTGATATTGGAGGTCTGGTTGTGAATAAAATCCTGCCCAATCAGGCGGATGGGGAGTTTTTGGAGAAAAGAAGAGAACAGGAAAAAGTATACTTGCGTATGATGCAAGAAAGATTCACCGAACAATCGTTATATGAAATCCCTCTATTAGAAGAAGATATCTGCACCCTTTCTCATCTGGAAGGATTTGCATCCCATCTTCAAAAAGCGATTTTCAAAGAAGAGGGAATCTACTAATTGAGGAGGTATACATAAATAGTGAGAGTGACCATAGGGGAAATTCTTCAATGGTCATTTTTGCGTTGGGAAGGGGAAATAGATGATTTTGTCGAAAGTGTAATGATCAATAAAACAAGGGAGTCGTTCACATGAAAAGTGAGAATGAATATCTATCTGCCATTCTCCCCTTAAAAAAGAGGGAAGAAACCCAAAATCGCTGGCTGTTTCATCGCCTGAATACCCTGTTACCTGATTTAATGAAAAAACACAAGGTAGACATGTGGATCACGGCAGGGAGGGAATACAATGAAGATCCTGTCCTGAAGAGTCTTTACCCGACCTCAGTTGACGGTTCGAGAAGATTGACCATCCTCATATTTTATTTGGAAGATGGCCAGCACCTGAAAAAATGGGTTTTGCACCCCAATCCGAATTTTGAACCATTTTACGAAAGAGCATGGAACCCGGAAGAGTGTGATCAATGGGATTGCCTTAAACGTCTTGTGGATGAGTACAACCCTGATACGATCGCATTGAATTATTCATCGACATTTGCCGCAGCGGATGGTTTGAGTCATTCCTGTTATCAGCAGCTTAGCATGCTGTTAGATGAACACTCACATAAATTTGTGACTGCTCAACATATCATTGTGGATTGGCTATCCATCAGAACCACCAAGGAATTAGTGGCATACCCTTCGATAGCAGAGCTTGGGAGGATGATTGCGGAAGAAGCGTTATCCCGGAAAGTGATTCATCCTGGAATCACCACTACCGAAGATGTTAATGAATGGATACGCCAGCGGGTCTTAGACGCAGGAATGGAAACCTCCTTTTATCCTACGGTTGATCTGCAAAGAAAGGGTTCTGTGATGGATCGATTAGAGGGAGAGATCATTCGCTTTGGCGATATCGTGCATTTGGATTTTGGTATTCGATATCTGGGCCTGGCAACGGACACCCAGCAGTTGGCTTATGTCCTTTACCCAGGTGAGGAGGAAGCTCCTGAAGGACTTCAATCTGCATTACAAACCGCCTTAAGGTTCGAGGACATCATAACCGGGGAAATGAAAGTCGGAAGAACGGGGAATGAAGTGTTTCAAAGATCGATGAAAAAGGCAAGAGAGGAAGAAATCGAGGCGATGCTGTATTCTCATCCACTCGGCCATCATTGTCATGAAGCCGGCGCTTTGATCGGGTTATACGATCAACAGAGGGAGATTCCCATTAAGGGCGATCTGCCTCTTACGGCCAATACATGTTATGCAATGGAGTTCAACATACAACAATATATACCTGAGTGGGATCAGAGCGTGCCCATTTATCTGGAAGAACCGGTTGCTTTCATCGAGAATCGTCTTGAATATATGGCGAAAAGGCAAATCACTTTCTATCTGATCTAATCATTATTCCTTACTGGGTATCATAGACTGATTACACTCATTGTTTGTAATCAGTCTTATATGCCTCTGCCTAATAATGATCATTCTGAAAAAAATGCGATTCTCCCCCCTTGACTTAATACCTAGTAGGGTATATTATAGTGGATGTAGCAAGAAAAGAACAAGCCAACAGGAGGTGTCTTGATGGAATACAATGCACAAATTATAAATCGGATAAAACGTGTGGAAGGGCAGCTCCGTGGGGTTGTAAGAATGATGGAGCAAGGGGAAGATTGTAAAGACGTCATCACGCAACTTTCCGCAGCGAAAACAGCTCTTGATCGTTCAGTAGGTTTAATTGTTAGTATGAATCTTGTTGAGTGCGTCAGGGACTCACATGAAACAGGTGAAAGTACAGAAGAACTTGTGAAAGAGGCAGTGAATTTGTTAGTGAAAAGTCGATAACAAAAAAGGTTGACATCTTTTTTTATATCATATAGTATACCCTTATGGGTATTGAAAAACGAGGAGGAAACACACATGAACGCAGATAAAGTATTAGATGCAAAGGGACTTGCTTGTCCAATGCCAATCGTAAAAACCCGAAAGGCTATTAAAGAAATTGAATCCGGTCAAATCCTGGAGATTCAAACAACAGATAAAGGCGCAAAAAGTGATCTTACAGCATGGGCTAAATCGACAGGACATGAATTACTCGATTCGAATGAAGAAAATGATGTATTTACATTCTGGATTAAAAAAGGCTAAATTTTTTTGAGGGGGTATATACCCCCTGTAGTAAACAGGAGGGAACACAATGTCAGAGAGAAAAACAACCAATATCATTCTATTTAGTGGAGATTACGATAAAGCGATGGCAGCCTATATTATTGCCAACGGTGCTGCAGCATATGATCATGAAGTAACGATCTTCCATACGTTCTGGGGATTGAATGCTTTGAGAAAAGAAGAAATGGTACCCGTTAAAAAAGGGTTCATGGAAAAAATGTTTGGGAAAATGATGCCTCGTGGAGCAGATAAAATGGGGTTATCAAACATGAACTTTATGGGCATGGGTCCAAAAATGATCAAAGGTGTCATGAAAAAGCATAATGCCATGCCTCTGCCTGATTTGATCGACATGGCAAGAGAACAGGAAATCAAATTGGTTGCATGTACCATGACCATGGATCTACTGGGACTACACAAAGACGAACTGTTGGAAGAAATCGAATACGCTGGAGTAGCAGCTTATTTAGCAGATGCTGAGGACGGAAATGTGAACTTATTTATCTAAATTTTTTTGAAAACAAATATACCCTACGTGGTAATTGGAGGTCTTTATATGAACACCATTGAATCAAACTTTGTATTAGACGCAAAGGGACTTGCTTGTCCCATGCCGATTGTAAAAACAAAGAAAGCAATGAATGGTCTGGAAGCGGGGCAGGTAATTGAAATTCAAGCCACAGACAAGGGGTCCAAGGCGGATCTTCAAGCTTGGGCAAAAAGCACAGGACATGATTATTTAGGAACAATTGAAGAAGGGGACGTCCTCAAGCATTTCGTCCGTAAATCAAGCGGTGAAGAGACAGTTGAACGTAAACACGAGGCTGTTACTGACAACGCCACATTAGCTGGCAAACTAACCGATGAAAATGTGATTGTGCTGGATGTCCGGGAAAAAGCGGAATATGCCTTCAATCATATTCCAGGGGCTATTTCGATCCCGCTTGGGGAACTTGAAGCCCGTATAGCTGAATTGAATAAAGACAAAGAGATCTATGTTGTCTGCCGTACTGGAAATAGAAGTGACATGGCGGCTCAACTATTAGGTGAAAAAGGATTCGCGAATGTAATCAATGTGGTTCCAGGTATGAGCGATTGGTCTGGAGACTTAGAATCGGATATTAAATAATTCATTTTCAGGAGGGTTAATTAATGGCGGTAAAACCAATGAATTCAAAAGAAGTAGCACAAAAAGTAATGAAAAAAGAAGAATTATTCATCTTAGACGTTCGTAATGTAGATGCATTTGAAGACTGGAAAATCGAAGGGAAATCATTCGATTATTTGAATATCCCTTACTTCGATCTTTTAGATGGAGTGGAAGAGATCATGGATCAATTGCCGGAAGATAAAGAGATCCTTGTCGTTTGTGCAAAAGAAGGTTCTTCCGTCATGGTAGCTGAAATGCTGTCTGAAGAAGGAAGAGATGTTTCCTATCTTGAAGGCGGTATGAAGGCTTGGAGTGAACATTTAGAGCCTGTTAAAGTAGGGGATCTATCAAATGGGGGAGAACTTTATCAATTTGTACGCTTAGGAAAAGGCTGTCTTTCCTATATGGTCGTATCAAATGGTGAAGCCGCGATTGTGGACGCCACCCGTATGGCAGATGTGTTCATCGAATTTGCTGAAACAAAAAATGTAAAAATCACAAATGTATTCGATACTCACTTACATGCGGATCACATTTCTGGTGGGCGTACCATTGCAGAAAGAACCGGAGCAACGTATTGGTTACCATCCAAAGATGCTGAAGAGGTTACATTTGAATATGCGGCACTGGAAGATGGAAATAAAGTACAGATCGGGAACACAACCATCGATATCAATGCCCTATACTCACCAGGTCATACAATTGGTTCTACATCATTTGTGGTTGATGCGAAATATCTATTTTCAGGTGACATTTTATTTATTGATAGTATCGGGCGACCTGATCTTGCAGGAAAAGCTGAAGATTGGGTAGGGGACTTGAGAGAAAGTCTGTACAAACGCTACAAAGATCTTTCCAGGGATCTGACCGTTTTACCCGCTCACTTCATGATTATTGATGAATTAAATGAAGACGGTTCTGTAGGTGAGAAACTTGGCACCTTATATGCCAAGAATCATGGTCTGAACATTGAGAGCGAAGATGAATTCAGAAGTCTTGTTTCTGAAAATCTGCCTCCACAACCGAATGCTTATCAGGAAATACGTGAAACCAATATGGGAAAAGTGACACCGAATGAGGAAAAGCAGCGTGAGATGGAAATCGGACCAAATCGCTGTGCTGTTCGATAATAACGACTAGAATTAATTATTTTCAATGGGAACTTGCATGAGCGGTTCCCATTCTACTGGAAGAGGAGGGCTCACAATGGATTTGGCATTTATTTTAACTATATTTCTAATCGGCTTCGTCGGTTCTTATATATCAGGAATGGTGGGAATCGGAGGAAGTATCATTAAATATCCAATGCTCTTATATATTCCGCCTTTGTTGGGAGTAGCGACATTTTCCGCTCATGAAGTTTCTGGCATCAGTGCCGTTCAAGTATTCTTTGCAACGCTTGGCGGAGTATGGGCATACCGTAAAGGGGGCTACCTGAATAAATCACTCATTACGTATATGGGGGTAAGTATCTTAATCGGTAGTTTCATTGGTGGGTATGGCTCAAAATTCATGAGTGAAGCAGGTATTAACATCGTTTACGGAATTCTGGCTCTTATTGCAGCCATCATGATGTTCATTCCAAAAAAAGGGATAGATGATGTGAAGCTGGAAGATGTTTCTTTTAACAAATGGCTCGCTGCCATTCTTGCCCTCATCGTGGGAGTGGGTGCAGGTATTGTTGGTGCAGCAGGAGCGTTTCTATTAGTTCCGATCATGCTTGTCGTGCTGAAAATACCGACGAGGATGACGATTGCTTCCTCCCTTGCCATTACGTTGATTTCTTCCATCGGGTCGACTGTTGGGAAAATCACCACCGGGCAAGTGGATTACCTGCCAGCCATGATCATGGTAGTGGCAAGTCTGATTGCCTCTCCACTCGGAGCGATGGCAGGAAAGAAAATGAACACCAAGATCCTTCAAATGATATTGGCACTATTGATTTTAGGAACGGCAATCAAGATCTGGATTGATATCCTTTAGAATGCTGCTTAGCACTGTATACCTTGACTCTTCTTGCAGAAGAAGAATCGTGGTACATGGAGCTAAGCTTTTTTTTGTGTTAATGTATCAATGGGCCTTGTAACTTTCTGAAGGTCTCTTTCGTCTAATGAATAGATAGAAATAAGACTCTGGGTGGATGAACATATCCATGAGTACCGGTACAATGGAAGAATGGATGTGTTCTAGGATTTTATCCATCATGAAAAAAGGGAGAATACACATGAAAAAGCTTATTGGAATCATCTTACTTTGTTCATTAATGGTTAGCGGACTTCAACCGGCATCGGCCGCAGATAATGATAAAGCAAGCATTAATGAAAAATTCGGACTGCCCATCGTTGTATATGGGGAAACACTCACCAGCCAGCAAAAAAAAGAGGTACAAAAGCAATTGGGTATGGATGAGGGAACAGAAGTGGAAGAGTTTACGGCTACTGGTGAAGATCTAGTGAAATATATTGAAGGAGAAAACAGGAATGCCCGCATGTTCTCTTCAGCCATGATCACTCGTAAAGAAAAGGGTGAAGGATTGAAGGTTAATATTGTGACACCGGAGAATATTACCGAAGTGACAAATTCAATGTATTCCAATGCACTTTTAACAGCGGGTGTCGAAAATGCAGTAGTGGATGTTGCTTCACCGGTTAAGGTGAGCGGTCATTCTGCATTAGTGGGTATTTATAAAGCGTATGACGTGAGTGGGGAGAAGCTTGATACGGTTCGGATGGAAGTGGCCAATGAAGAATTATCCGTTGCCACGGAACTTGCGAAAGAGTCAGGAATCGATAAGGAAGAAGTCAGTAAACTGTTAACCGAAATCAAGAAGGAAATTGCTGAACAAGATCCTGCTACGAAAGAGGAAGTCGAGAAGATCGTCGAAGACAAACTCCAATCATTGAACATTGAATTAAGTCCAGAGGATCGTCAGCTGTTGATTGATTTATTTGAAAAGATGAGATCCCTTGATATAAATTTTGATAATGTTCAACAGCAGCTGGATGACTTGACGAAGGATATCCAAACAACTATCAAGGATATTGTGAACGATAAAGGGTTTGGACAGAAAGTGTCGGATTTCTTTACCGGATTATTAGAAGCAATTAAAAATTTCTTTAATTCAATTAAAAATTTATTTGGATAATACAACGATAAAAGACTGAGTCGTCCGACTCAGTCTTTTATAATTCCAGCAATGGAAACGTTAGATATACCGTCGTACCTTTGCCTTCTTCACTCTCAATGAAAAAGGAACCTTTATGCTTATGCATGATTTCCTTGGCGATGGATAAACCAAGTCCATATCCACCGGTGTTCCTTGTCCTAGACAGATCAGATCTATAGAATCGTTCACCTATTTGTGATAGTGAGTCTCCGGGGATCCCAATCCCATGATCTTTAATCTTCACAACCGCCTTACCATCTTTCTCATAGGAGTGGATGGTGATAGAGGTTTTTTCCGTGGAATATTTCAGGGCATTGTCCAAAATATTGTAGAAGACCTGCATCACCCGGTTTGGATCTCCGTTTATGATGGATTCCTCATTTAAAGTATGTTTAATATCCATATGCTTTAATTCTGCTTGGGGACGGATCAGTGTTAAGGAGTCCATAATGAATTGGGACAGCACCATCGGTTCAATATCCAATGAAAATGCAGCGTCTTCCAATTTATTCAATTCAAGGAGTTCCGTAATTAATTTCTGCATCCGCACCGACTCTTTTTGAATCAGGTGTAAGCTTTTTTCTATTTCCTCCGGGTTTGTTTGAACCCGGTCGGTCAAAGCTTTTGCATACCCCCCGATGTACGTGAGGGGGGTCCTCAGTTCATGGGCGACATTTGAAAGGAATTGCCGTTTCCGATCCTCCTGGTGCTGCAAAGAGTCTACCATACTGTTGAAGGTCAGGGCCAATTCAGCCATTTCATCTTTAGTGGTGACCTCCAGACGCTCCGTAAAGTTTCCGCTGGCCACTTGATTAGAGAACCTTTGCATTTCCCTGACAGGTTTGAACAAGGAGTCCAATGAAGACTGAATGATCAAAAATAGCACGAAATAAAACATGACCCCTGCCAATATTAAGATGGGGATTCCTTTGCTGAAGACTTCTGTCATTTCAGCAAGAGGGATATAGATAAACAAATATCCCATTAATTTATCTCCATTCATAAGCGGAAAGACGGCTCCTATCACTTTCCGATCGAACTCGTCGACATATCCTTCTTTCATGACATGATTGCCCTTCGCCAATTCTTTTTTGTCTGTTGCATTGATGAGGGGCTTTCGATCAATTAGAAAAGGGAAGCTCTTACCTAATTCATCAAGGTTTTCCACAACGGATACTTCATAGGGAGAGATGACGTTATACCAGAGGATTTTGTCCTTGATATTTCCGCTTACATCCCCATAATGGTAGTGGGCTGCGGTCCTCTGTCCCTGATAAAGAAGTGAATCCTTCACGGTCCCTATATATAGGTCTTTGTAGAGATAATGAATGAACAGGAACGAAAAGACAATCGTTAAAAATAAGCTGCTCAACAACAGAATAGAGACTTTTTTATTGAGGGTAAGGTTTATGTTTCTCAAAGAGATCCCTCAAATTTATAACCAAGTCCCCATACGGTCTCGATCAACGACCCGTAATTTTTTAATTTCAGCCGCAACGTTTTTATATGGGTATCAACGGTTCGATCACTTCCTTCGTAGTCTCTTCCCCATACTTGATCCAGAAGTTGATCCCTTTTATATACTCGTCCTTGATTGCGTGCGAGAAATAAGAAAAGTTCATATTCTTTTAAAGTCAAACGGGGAGAATGATCACCGACGGACACGGTCCTGGATGCCAAATTAAATGAAACAGGTCCAAACCTTTCTACCATGGAACGTGTCTGGACACCATATGATCTTCTTAGAATGGTTTCAATGCGAGCCACAAGCTCATCAGCGTTGAAGGGTTTAACCATATAATCATCACTGCCAAGCTTTAAACCCTTTACCTTGTCCAGGTCATCGCCCTTGGCAGATAGGAATATAAAGGGAATTTGACTGTTCTCCCTTACTTCTTCAAGTAGTTGGAAACCATCCATGAATGGCATCATAATATCCACGATCATCAGGTCGACTTGTGTTTTATTCAATTGATCAAGAGCTGCCAAACCGTTTTCGGCTTCAATACAGAAATAATTCTCCCTGTTTAAATACAATGTGATCAGCTGTCTCATTTCCGGTTCATCATCTACAATCAGTACATTCCATTTTTTCATCATCTTCACACCCAGCCTTATAACGTAGAAATTACATCAATTTTATTATAGATAAAAATAGTGAATTATTTGTGAGGTTCTAGGTTTATTCGATTTAATTATCTTTCATCATTTTAACATGGAAAACAGAGGGATTGAACTTATGCCGTTTTGTCCTATACTTTTACGAAAACAGGGACATTTGCCCTTCCCGTTTTTCCTTTTCATAATAGGCTAATAAAGAGGAGTGACGAACATGTATGAGAGGAGTTCCATATACAGAAAGAATTTAATGCCCTTCCTAAATTCAGGCTATTTCCCTAACCTTGGTAACGGAGGGGATTATCTTAGCGGGGCACAGGGATACGGTCCTGTGGGAGCCCAAAACACACCCTATCTTCAAGGACCTTATGCCACACCGCAAGTTTACGGTCCACAGGGCTATCCGCCACCAGGATACCCGCAGGCAGGCTTTGGTCCTGGCGCCTATGGTCCGGCAGGTGGTTATGGGTATGGTATAAACCCCATCGGAGCAGGATTGATTGGACTTGGCTTAGGCTTTCTAGGAGGTCAGCTCGTGAACACCCCGTTTAAAGGGCCACATAAACGCTACTATAATTATTGGTAAAGTGATCAAACCGACTCGTCTTATTGAGCCGGTTTTTTTTAATGTCGTCGTTCAAGTTTATTCCGTAAATAACAATAGATATCTTTCTTGACAATATACCTATAGGGGTATAATATGGACGTAGAAAGTAATTGGACAATGTTCCTGCTTATCAAGAAATGAGGTGCTTATGTTGGAATTTTTCGGATTAATCATGTTAGTCATACTTATTTATGTGTATGTATTGATCAAGAAACCAGGTAAGAATATCAAGCAAATGTCTGCAAGTGAATTGAAAACGACTTTAGGAGATATGAAAAGGCAATTCATTGATGTCCGTTCACCAGGGGAATTCAATCATGGTCATATTAAACAATTTAAAAATATGCCGTTACAATCGTTACATCAAACCGCTGACACTCTAAACAAAGACAAAGAAATCATTGTCATTTGTCAAAGTGGTATGAGAAGTGCCAATGCATGCAAAATTCTTAAAAAGATAGGATTTACCTCTGTAACGAACTTTAAGGGAGGAATGAATTCCTGGTCCCATTAGTGTGATGAAAACCATTATTTGAAAGAGAGGAATCTTCTATGAAAACGATCCTGAGCAATGAAGTAAACCGGAGATTAGCGAACGGGGAACAAGTGAATATCATCGATGTACGTGAGCCGGCTGAAGTGCTGAATGGGAAAATCCCTACCAGTACCAATATTCCTTTAGGGCTGCTGGAATTTCGTATGAATGAATTGGATAAGAAAAATGATTACATCGTAGTCTGTCAATCAGGGGGCCGAAGCAGCCGTGCCGTGAAGTTTCTTGCTTATCATGGCTATGAGGTCACCAACATGGAAGGCGGCATGCTTGCATGGGAAGGGGATGTTGAGTAAGCCTCTTCCTCCATTCCTTATCGTACAATTTTTTGAAGATGAATACCCCTATAGGTTTATAGGTTGGATATTAGGATAATGTAAATACGAAGAGAAAATAATAAATATAAGGGAGGAATAAGATATGACAACGACAGTGAAGAATTTGACGGCAGGGGAACTTACCAAAAAAATCATGAATGGAGACAGGATGTTTATTTTGGATGTTCGTCCCAAAGACGCATTTGACGATTGGAAAGTGGAAGGGAAAAACGTCAAGATCATCAACAAACCCTTTTCAGAGTTGAAGGATAATCTTGAGTCGGTTCAATCCATTTTACCAGACAATGAATCCATTTATGTCATCTGCGCAAAAGGAAATTCTTCGACTAAAACGGCTGAGATGCTTGCTGATGCAGGAATGAATCATATCTATTCCGTTGAAGGCGGTATGCAGGCATGGAGCGAATACCTTGAGCCTGTAAAAATCGGTGATGTGTCTGGGGGCGTCCTTTATCAATTCATACGGATTGGGAAAGGGTGCTTATCTTATGCGATTGTCTCCAAAGACGAGGTTGCTTTCATTGATCCGAGTCGCCTGCTCGCACCTTATAAGAAGTTCATCCAAAATCACGATTTATCTGTAAAAGCAGTACTTGACACTCATCTCCATGCAGATCACATTTCAGGTGGACGATTCTTGAGTGACGAATTTGATGCACCTTATTATTTGCCATCGAAAGATGCCGAAGAAGTCCAGTACGCCTATAAAGAAGTCAAAGATGAAACTGGTATCAAGGTGGGGGATACAATGATCGAAGCAGTATACTCGCCGGGTCATACAATTGGAAGTACTTCTTTTATTGTCGATCGGCATTATTTACTCACTGGGGACATTCTCTTTATTGATTCCATTGGGAGACCTGACTTAGCCGGTAAAGCAGAAGATTGGGTAGGGGACCTGCGGGAAACATTGTATACAAGGTATAAAAACCTTAACGATGACTTGATTGTCCTGCCGGCTCACTATATGACGATAGATGAAATGAATGATGACGGGTCAATCTCACACCGTCTGAGTGACTTGTATGAAGAGAATCATGGTTTGAACATTGAGGATGAAGAGGAATTCAGAAAAACAGTTACAGAAAACCTTCCTCCACAACCAAACAGCTATGAGAAAATCCGTGAAACGAATATGGGTAAAATCGATCCTGATGAAGATGAAAAACGTGAAATGGAAACAGGCCCAAATAGATGTGCTGTGCGCTGATCTGATTGATACGTCACAGGTGAAAAAGGCAAGCATCCCGACAAAATGGGATGTTTGCCTGCAATGGTAGAATTGAGGAAGTGAACAACATGAAAGAAATAAATGAATCAAAATATATACAGCAGCACCTGGCTAATGAACGGACGTTCTTGGCTTGGATCCGTACGGCCATTGCCATAATCGGAATTGGGTTTTTAACGACAAGTTTACATTTTAATTCCCTTCAGGGGAACCCTGTTCAAGACCGGATTGCCGCCGGAATAAGTGTGATTTCGATTTTCATCGGGTTTGCCATCATCATTGGCTCTACCATCAATTATTACAGAACCAGAAGACATATCAATACACAAACATTCGTGTCTGCAGATGTCTTTATCAAAATGATGACAGTAGTGGCTACCATCGTTCTGTTACTTGTGACTATTTATTTCTTTTCATTAAATTAAAAAAAGCTGAACGCAAAAGGATTAAATCCCTGCGTTCAGCTTTTTTTAATCTTGTTTTTGTTCATTATAGTATTGAACGGATGTCATGGCTCCTTCACTTACCATGGAGTTGTCTTCTATATTTGAAGGGTCCGGATTTCCGCCTTTTTCAATGGGTAGATCTTCTTTTCTTTTCTTTTTAAATTTCGTAACCAATCCTTCTTTCACATTGTGCAGCTGATTACGTTTTTCTTTCGATGATAGTATCCATCCAAGTGAACCAGCCGTAACGGTTGCACCAACAAGTAACGTTTTTTTTACTTTCATATTCATTCTCCTCCATTCAAGTGATTCGTTTATTTAGTATGTTCTTTGTATTCCCGACGCACATGAATTTAAACATGGGGGAGAGGTACCGAAATAATGAAGGAGTGGACAATCTTCTCCATATGGATGAAAATAAACATGGATGGTAGACAAGGAGAGGGTGGATGGAATGAAAAGATTGACGAAAGAGACTGTCATTGGATTTATTGGAACAGGAGTAATGGGGAAAAGTATGGCTGGTCATATTCTGGAGGCAGGTTTTCCTCTGGTTATCTATAACCGCACAAAACATAAAGCCTCGGATCTCATAGATCGTGGTGCGAAATGGGCTGACACACCAAAGGAGCTTGCTAAAGCTTCGGATCTCGTTATTACGATTGTAGGGTATCCTTCAGATGTTGAAGAACTATACCTTGGTAAGGACGGCATACTGAACCATTTAAGAAGGGGATCGATTGCGATTGATATGACCACTTCTTCACCGGCTCTCGCAGATGCAATCTTTAAATCCGGGAAGGAGAAGGGCTTATCGACATTGGATGCTCCCGTTTCGGGAGGGGATATCGGAGCTAAAGAGGCCAGGCTTTCCATTATGGTGGGAGGAGAAGAAAACACGTTCAATTTGGCAAAACCACTTTTGGAACTCCTGGGGTCGAATGTTGTCTATCAAGGAAAATCAGGAGCGGGTCAGCATACAAAGATGTGTAACCAAATCACCATTGCTTCGAACATGATGGGAGTCAGTGAAGCATTACTTTACGCAAAGAAATCCGGTTTGGACCCAGACACTGTACTGGAAAGCATTACATCAGGGGCAGCGGGCAGCTGGTCCCTCAGTAACCTGGTTCCCCGCATGATCGAGCAGGATTATGCTCCAGGGTTTTACGTTAAACATTTTATCAAGGACCTTAAGATTGCCCTGCATTCAGCTAAAGAGATGGAACTCCGAACGCCCGGTCTGGAACTTGCCCTCTCATTATACGAGCAGCTCGCCGCAGAAGGCGAAGAAAACAGTGGCACTCAAGCATTGATTAAATTATTGGAAGACTAGTAAAAAACGTCCCAGGGAACGGGACGTTTTTTACATTCACCGATTAAATCAGGATTCTATGGTCGGAAAATAGCCTCATTGCCATTCATATTTGGATTCAATATGGGAATAATAGGTGAGGATGTCTAAATTTACTGAAAGTATGGTGAATCTCTTGAAAAAAAATTCATTCAGGCAATTTTCCAGGTTGATATACATATTTGGTACCATGATGACCGTGGTTGCCTTCTTTGTCTCCTACTTCCAAACGAAAACCATCATTAAAGCAATAAAGAAATATAGTCCATACAATTAAGGTTATCGGTTGCAATATGTGCTGATTCCTTAGACAATAATCGTGTACATAATAGAGGAGGGATTCAAATGAAGTTAGTCGGAAGAAAAATCATACAGTTGGTCAGTGCCGACTTCGAGGACCTGGAACTATGGTATCCTGTCCTGCGTTTGCGGGAAGAGGGGGCGACGGTTCATATTGTCGGAGAAAAGGCCAATGAGGAGTATATCGGGAAATATGGAGTGCCGATTGTTTCTGAATATGCATTTAAAGACATAAATCCGGACGACTATGATGCCATTCTAGTTCCGGGAGGCTGGTCCCCCGATAAGCTTCGTCGGTATGAAGAGGTCATTGCCATGGTGAAATCCATGGATGAACGTAAGAAACCGATCGGTCAAATCTGCCATGCTGGATGGGTCTTGATTTCAGCCAAGATCCTTCAAGGTGTAAAAGTCACAAGCACACCTGGAATAAAGGACGACATGGAAAATGCAGGGGCTATCTGGATGAATGAACCAGTCGTGACAGACGGCCATATCGTTTCCAGTCGAAGACCACCGGATCTGCCTGATTACATGAGAGAATTCATCGACACGCTCGCTAAATGATAAAAACGGACTGGCCAAGGGAACTCGGATCGTTACCTTGGACCAGTCCGTTTTTCTTTATTTCTTCTTGTCTCTCTTATTTCGATCATTCACCCGTTCGAAAAAGGTCTGTTTGACTGATTGATGAGTGGTGATGGCAGCCCCTGTTGCGATAAATCCGTTGGCGATCCCGTTAAAGTCAAACCCGAGCGTCCATCCGCTCGCTCCAACACCCACCAGTAAAAGAATCCAGATGATGAGCCAGTCCGGGATATGAGGGGTCCGCTTCAAAGCATACCCAAGTACCCATAACACGGGAACGAGCACGGTGACTTGTGGATCGATGGAAATGCCGCTTAATAAGTTTTCAATCATATGGTCCACTCCCTATAATGATAAATGACTTCTATATAGCTTATTCACACCCCCGGGAGCTTCATGACAACCAGTTACGCTGTACGAAAAAATAAAAACGATAGGGTTCAGGCCAACCTTTAAAGTGACATGAGAAATGTTCAATGATATTATATTGATTGACCTATAATAAAAAAGGAGCTGTTTAAAATGGCGAAAAAAGGATACATACAATTCCAAACAGGTGAAAAAATTGAATTTGATTTATTTCCAAATGAAGCACCTGTAACAGTGGCGAACTTTGAAAAATTGGCAAACGAAGGTTTTTACAACGGTTTAAGCTTTCATCGTGTCATCCCTGGTTTCGTAAGCCAAGGAGGATGCCCTAACGGTAACGGTATGGGTGGCCCTGGTTACACAATCAAATGTGAAACAGAAGGGAATCCGCATAAGCATGAAGAAGGTTCTTTATCTATGGCCCATGCCGGTAAAGATACAGGAGGCAGCCAATTCTTCATCGTACATGAGCCACAGCCTCACCTAAACGGCGTTCATACTGTCTTCGGAAAAGTGACTTCAGGGATCGACATTGCCAAATCAATGAAAAACGGCGACGTAATGGAGAAAGTCGAAGTATTTGATGCATAATTGTTGAGGAGCGGACCTCGCTAAGTTCGCATCACTCTGAATCACCTGTATCAACTAGAAGAAAAACAACGGTTGAAATAATTCAATTGATGTTGTATCATACTAATACAGGCTGCGTTGTTCGTAATCATAACGAAGTTTTAACCTTTAAACTGTAATAGGGAGTTTTACATCGAAGTTGGAATGTCAAGCCTCCACGACTGAGGACGACAGGAAACCTTCTGCAAACACCCACTTTGAGGAGTGGTGGTTTAAAACTTTCTTATATCAAATTACGGCAACTGTGGCTCAAACCTTAGTATCTCAAGTCAGTTCCCAATCGGGGGCTGGCTTTTTTATTGTGCGCCCGGCATGGGTGTGATCTATAGGGTGAGAGTCCCGAGCCGTGAAGACAGTTGTAGCGGTTAGCTTAACGCAAGGGTGTCCGGGGCGACCCGGAATCTGAAGGAAGCGGGCGGCAAACCTCCGGTCCGAGGAACACGAATCTCATATAAGGCTTGTTGCACTGGATAAGTCTGCAATACAAGATGAAGTCCGAACTGTCGAAGGTGCAGAAAGTAAATGAGGCGGATAGATGGAGGGAAAGATTGCACTCTTACCCGGGGAGATCTGGCGGATACGCCTTGAATACTTGGTAACCGGAGAAGCGATTCTCTGCTGAACCGCCAGAAGTCAGCCGAGGTCATAGTACCGGCTTTTCTCGAGGAAGTCGGGAAGGACTGAACAATCAAGAGAGTGCCACGACCTGGCTCATGGTAACTGAGAGACTCACAGACAATCTGAAAAGAGCTGTCCATTTAGAGGTAACGGTGAATTCCGTGAGGGCTGGTGGAAGTGTGAGGCAGGGCCATCGAAAGAGGAAACGTGACACACGAAGGAAAGGAATATCAGTGATGTTGATGAATATGATTCTGTCTAAACCGAATATGCTTGAAGCACTGAAACGTGTAGAGCGTAATAAGGGAAGCCATGGCGTGGATCTTATGCCCGTACAAAACCTGCGATCGCATATCATGCACGAATGGCAATCGATTCGAAAGGATCTTCTTGGGGGAACCTACAAGCCGGACCCGGTACGTCGGATCGAAATCCCGAAACCAGACGGCGGCGTCCGGCTGTTAGGTATCCCAACGGTGACAGACCGTATGATTCAACAATCAATTGCCCAGATACTCTCTCAGATATACAATCCAACCTTCTCTGATCATAGTTATGGGTTCCGACCAAATCGGAGTGCCCATGACGCCGTCAGAAAAGCGAAAACGTATATCCAGGAAGGATATCGCTGGGTTATCGATATTGACTTAGAGAAATTCTTTGACAGAGTGAATCATGATAAGGTCATGGGTCTTCTTGCGAAGAGAATAAAGGACAAAGCACTTCTGAAACTGATTCGTTCTTACCTCAATGCCGGAATTATGATAGAAGGTGTAAAGGTGAAAAGTGAGGAAGGTACGCCACAGGGCGGACCTCTCAGTCCATTGCTTTCTAACATCATTTTGAATGAACTGGACCAAGAATTAGAGAAACGAGGGCTCCGCTTTATACGGTACGCAGATGATTGTAATATCTATGTCCGTTCGCCTAAAGCCGGTAACCGGGTGATGAATTCAGTGACAACGTTTCTTGAGAAGAAACTTAAACTGAGGGTAAACCGAAAGAAATCTGCGGTGGACCGACCTTGGAGAAGAACGTTCCTTGGCTTTAGTTTTACATCAAATCGCAAACCAAAAGTCAGAGTTGCCTCCAAAAGTATAAAACGGTTGAAACAGAAAATCCGTTCTCTAACTTCCAGATCTTCAGGGTGGTCGATGGAGGGTCGAATCAGAAAGCTGAACCAATATTTAATGGGATGGATCGGCTATTTTCAGCTCGCTGATACACCCAGCTTCCTAAAATACCTGGATGCATGGATCAGAAGAAGATTACGAATGTGTCTGTGGAAGCAGTGGAAACTGCCGAAAACGAAGGTCCGCAACCTCATTGCGCTCGGCGTTCCAAAATGGAAGGCATATGAGTGGGGTAATACCCGAAAGGGTTACTGGAGGATCGCACAAAGTCCAATACTACACAAAACCCTTGGCAATTCCTTCTGGAATCGCCAAGGGCTCCTAAGTCTTATCGTTAGGTATGAAAGTCTTCGTCAATCATCTTGATTGAACCGCCGTATACCGATCGGTACGTACGGTGGTGTGAGAGGTCGGGGATTAATCATCCCCTCCTACTCGATTATTTCATTAAATGTCTTATAAGAAGGTCATGCAAACTAAAAAAACTGAATCCAAAAATGATGGATTCAGTCTCTATATGGTTATATCGAGGCCCCTCCCGTCCGTACATGGTTAAGTGTCCCGCAACAAGCGAATGTCCGGGAGAGGCAGATTAAGTGTATCATGAACGAAATAAATGTGCAAAGTGGCTTACTTTAATACCCCAGTGTCTGTTAAGTAACGGTCTATGTCATAGAAATCATTCACTTTCATAAAAGGGGTCCCGCGTTCCTCAAGGATGCTCTGTAATGCATCCAACGCAAAGGTGATATCCGCCACTTCAGCGGGGTGGCTATCAGGCTCGCTATCACCGGCAAAGTAAATCGTCTCATACTCTTTCTTTAGCTCAGCAATCACTTTGGACTTGTCAATCCCATAACGCTCTGAGTAATGGGGATGAGCAGGGTCGATCTTCATATGTACATTCTTTTCCTTATAATAGCCTTCATTTGAGAATACTTTCACATCCGCGATTCCGTATTTTTGAAGAATATGATGGATATAATAATCCGTTCCCGCACTGAGGATATAGAAATCCCCTCCTTGAGCCTGGACTTTACGGATGAAGGCAGTGACATGTTCATCGATTTCTAATGAATGGATATCCTCAATGATTTGAGTTTCGTCTTGATGAATCGATGAAAAGACGGTTGACAAAAACTCGATATCCTTCATTTCGCCAGCCTTCCATTTGGTAAATAAGGAAGTTCCTTCATGAAAATATTTCTCCATGACGAGATGGTAGAAATCTTTTTTTGAAATGGTTCCATCGAAGTCTGATACAAATGCCCATTTTTTCACAGCTTTTCCTCCTCGAATCTAATGTAGACGATTTTATCATGAATAAGTGGGGGAAGAAAGGAATGAAATGAATCATAATAACATTATGTAAACCAAAATAAAGGAATAAAAATCACCCTGCATCAAGCAAGGTGACAGAATACTACTTTTTCATACTCTTTACAAATTCTTTTAATACTTCAGGCGTACGTTTCACCTCTTGGATGGTATCTGTAAAAGTGGACTTTTTATATTCGATATCATGTTGAATCTCTCCCTGGGTTTCCTGAAGCTGAGTTGCTTCTGAAGAGATTTTATCCATCCTCGATTGAATAGTGGCTACCGTTTGATTCATTTCATTCACAATGGGACGTGTGGTCTTGATGGTCCTCATCAAAGCGACACCCAGCATAATCAGGGAAATGACAAATAAGGCAATGCTTGCATATACGATCCACATATTGATTTCACCTCGTTTTAATCTGTTTTTAGTTATATTCCCTAATAGTGTTGAAAATAACGCAATAAATTATTTTATCCTTCTGGTTTACTATTTCACATATAGCTAGTAATCTAAACTATAAGCTGAATACTTAAAGGGAGAGATGAGAGTGATTAAAGCCATCCTGTTTGATTTAGATGACACTTTATTATGGGACTCGAAAAGCATTGAAGAAGCATTCAAAGCAACATGCCACTATGCACACCAGAAGGCGGGGACCGATCCGCAAGCACTTGAGTCAAGCGTCAGGGAAGCTGCCAGGGAACTTTATGCAACATATGATACATATGAGTTCACACAGAATATCGGAATCAATCCTTTTGAAGGCCTTTGGGGAGATTTCCTGGATGAACATGATGAGAATTTTCTGAAGATGAAAGAAACCGTTCCTTCCTACCGCAAAGACTCATGGACCAGGGGCTTGAAATCTTTGGGCATAACGGATTCCGTACTTGGTGAAGAATTATCCGAGACATTTCGTCAGGAACGAAACCAAAGACCATATGTATATGAAGATACATTCCATGTTTTAAATGAAATAAAGGAAAACTACCAACTGTTATTATTAACGAATGGTTCCCCTCATTTACAAAATACGAAGCTGGATAAAACTCCTGAACTCCTCCCTTATTTCAAAGAAATCATCATTTCCGGGGATATTGGTAAAGGAAAACCGGATCCTGCCATGTTCCATCATGCATTAGAGAGGCTGAAGCTACATAAAGATGAAGTGATCATGGTTGGAGATAACTTAAATACAGATATCCTGGGGGCTTCAAGGATGGGTATCAAAACGATATGGATTAATCGGCGGGGGCAAACACCCCAAAAGGTTGTCCCGGATTATGAAGTGAAGGAATTGAGAGAAGTGCCTCACATCGTAAAGAACTTCATCAACTAACAGTGAGCAGGGCTGCCTTTATTTTTATCAGGTTCATCAGTCATAATGATCCATTCCCTTTCATACTATTCATCGAAGTCCCGGCAACATATATGGGAGAAATCAGGTGAATGAGGAGATGATCTCATTCTCAAAGAGGAGGAAATTCTTATGGGGAATGGAATACATCAAGTGAATGTCCATGCATCGCGATCAGATGTATGGACTTTTATTCGTGATATGAACACTTGGGCCCCCCTTGTGCCCGGATACAAGGAGCATACTATTTATTCAGATAATCAATCAACGTGGAAATTCACCGTTCATTATGGGATGGTGACAAAAAAAATCTATGTGAAAGTGAGAATTACAGATTGGAAGGAACCATCTGAAGTGAAGTTCACATTAAATGGTATAAATCAAAGGTTCACGGGTTCAGGATTTTTCAAAGCGGAGGAAGTAGACACCTTTGTAACAAGCATGACAGGAAGCTTAGCCATCGTATCCTCAAGCCCTGTGGCAAAAGTGCTTCAACATGCATTCGATAAAATGGTTGCCGAACTTACCAGGGACCTGACAATTGCCGTAGGAAAGGCCATTGAAAGAAGTGAAATCTGAATTGCCTCAATCTACACCGGAACTCCCAAATAGTAATGATAGAAGATTTGCATGTGTGATATAATGACTTATTTGAGCAAGTGAATTGTTAGATGGAGAAGAAATACATACACTATAAAGTAAATAGTAGAGGAATCTGTATCACGATAAAAAGGGGTCTTACCATGCAAAAGCTTCACATACTTCGAGAAGAAGCAATAGAGGAAACGAAACGGAAAATTGAGGAAGATATGACACTTTTCCTGGAGGAACACGAAAAATGTCCTTCATTTCAGGATTATTTGAAGGATAGGAGTGCTTTCTTTCATCAAATATGGCTGAATAGTTGGCTTAATAAAGTAACCAATGATGTCTTGAGGAGTCATAAAAAAGCATTTTTACGAGAGAAAGGTTACGATATTGAAGGTACGGATAAAAAATTGATCAACAAATTGTTCCGAAATGAAATCAGGGAGTATCAACCTTTCCATATCTTAAACTGGATACAGGATAACCCTATATCCGAAAAAGATTGGACAGAACGACATCGTGAAGTCCGAAAGACATTTGTAAAGAATCAAGAAGAAAAAAAGAAGGCTGTTCTTCAAAAAGAGAGTCAAAAGAAGATTCTTTCTTTCATCAGCCAACAAATGGATAAGTTAGAGACTCACTGGTATGTGGAGCTGCGATTCTTATTCGCTAATAAATGGATGAGCGATATCCGGACCAAAACCAAATTCCGGTCGGTTGAACCGCATATGCTGGAAGTGAAATTAGAAGAAGAAGGACGCTATACAAAGGACTCCTTTGCCACCGTTTCCGATTTTCTTTCGGAATTCACAGGTTCGATTCACAAAAAGAGTGAGCATTGGGATGGTCATGTGTGGGAATATGAAACCTATTTCTATCCATATGAACGCTTTGTCTTTTATCACACAGAGCAGGTGGTCTATCGGTCTTTATCCGAGCATATGCCCGAAGAATTGAGGAAGGGATATGAGACGGTGTACGGCCAGGAACTTACAGAAGAAAGGCTGAGCAGACTCAGTCACCATTTTCTTCTGACGCTGAAATCCAACTTTTTCAGCATGATTCAAGAGGAGTATATGGATGATTTATACAGACTTACAGACATTCCTTTTGATGCTGATGTTCACCTTTCATTATATGAAAGTGATCTCAAGAAGCGCGAGGAAAGAAAAGCAGCTGAACTGGCTGAATTAAAACGGAAACAAGAGGAAGAGGAACGAATACTGGAAGAAATCTTCGGTCGGGAATATAGCCTTTCGTTCAGAGGTGATATCCATTATATCCTCCATATCGGTGAAACCAATACAGGGAAAACACATCATGCAATCAGCCGGATGAAAGAAGCCCGAAGCGGTATGTATTTAGCTCCCCTCCGTTTACTCGCTCTGGAAGTATTCGATACATTAAATGCAGACGGCGTCCCGTGTAACCTGAAAACAGGCGAAGAAGAAAAAGAAGTTCTTTCTGCACACCATGTTTCATCTACAGTTGAAATGTTTCGTGAAAAAGATGAATATGAAGTGATCGTGATCGATGAGGCCCAAATGCTTGCCGACCAGGATAGAGGCTTCTCCTGGTATCGTGCCATAACAAAGGCAAAAGCCAAAGAGGTCCATATCATCGGGAGTGAAAACGTCCGGGATCTATTGATGGGATTGGTCGGAGAAGGCCACGTCGAGATCCATCATTACAAAAGAGACATCCCCCTTGAAGTTGAATCAAAAGAATTTCAATTGAGACATGCTAAAAAAGGGGACGCGGTCGTTTGTTTTTCAAGGAAAAAAGTATTGGATACCGCTTCAAGATTACAAAATAATGGACATAAAGTCAGCATGATCTACGGAAGCATGCCTCCTGAAACGAGGAAGAGACAGATGATGCAGTTCATTAAAGGGAAAACGGATATGATCGTTGCGACCGATGCAATCGGGATGGGATTGAACCTCCCGATACGCAGGATCGTTTTCCTGGAAACGGATAAATTTGATGGAACGAGGAGGAGAAGGCTGACTTCACAGGAAGTGAAGCAAATTGCCGGCCGCGCAGGAAGAAAAGGAATTTACAATGAGGGGAAAGTGGCTTTCTCAAAGGATATTATGGTGATGAAGCAGCTCCTCGAAAAGCCTGATCAAGCCCTCGAAACGTTTGCCATCGCCCCCACAAGTGGTGTATTTGAACGTTTTCAAAGATATTACCATGACCTGGACACGTTCTTCTTTTTATGGGACAAGTTCAAAAGTCCATTCGGTACCGAAAAAGCGACCCTTTTTGAAGAAAGGGAACTGTATGAATTAATCCGGGGAACCCAAATCGAAGCTAAACTTTCATTAAATGACCTGTACGGATTTCTCCATCTTCCTTTCTCCAAGAAAGAAACGCAGTTAACAGAGCAGTGGCTCCAATGCATGCAAGCGATTGTAGATGGTGAAGAACTGCCTGAACCACAGTTGAAGAGTACGAACCTGGAGCAAAAAGAAGTTTCGTATAAAGCTGTCGGGCTTCATCTTTTGTTTTTATACCGATTGGGCAGGCAGACGGAGGCTTACTATTGGGAACGAATCAGGAGTGAAATTGCCGATGGCGTTCACGAAAGCCTGCGGACAGAAGTCACAAGTTTAACACAGTCGT
Organism: Bacillus sp. es.034; assembly: GCF_002563655.1. GTDB lineage: Bacteria > Bacillota > Bacilli > Bacillales > Bacillaceae_B > Rossellomorea. Next base: position 2,928,869 of record NZ_PDIY01000001.1, read on the forward strand.
GCAGGCAATGCGGAAAAAAACTTCCTCCGAACTTCGGCTTTCCTATCTGTGATCGCTGTCATTCCGTGAGGGTTAAAAGAAGGACGAAGGGGAAACCTCGATATTAGTGAATCGTGAGCAAATCTTATGTAAGATGAAAGGTAATATGATACGATCTAGTACGAACTGAAAACGATGATTGAGGTGGTAAGATTGAAAATTGAAGTATGGTCAGATTATGTATGTCCATTCTGCTATATAGGAAAACGTCATTTAGAGAAGGCACTGGAGCAGTTCCCTCAGAGGGATACTGTTGAAGTTGAATTTAAAAGCTTTGAACTCGATCCCGGCGCTCCGGTCAACACAGAATATAGTATTCAAGAACTCCTTTCCAAAAAATACGGAACATCTCTTGAGGAAGCTAAAAATATGACCAATGGCATGAGCCGGCAAGCAGCCTCTGTAGGACTTGATTTCCGGTTTGACACAAGCATACCGACTAATACGTTTAATGCCCACCGCCTGACTAAATATGCGAAAACAGCAGGGAAAGAAGCAGAGATGACTGAAATCCTCTTGCATGCACACTTTACCCTATCTAAGCATATTGGTGACAGGGACACTCTTGTGGAATTAGCGAAACAGGCTGGACTCGATGAAGCGGAGACGGTCTCCATCCTTGAAGGCAGTGATTTCTCGGAAGAGGTTCGCCGGGATGAGGAAGAAGCGAGGCAGATTGGTGTCCAAGGTGTGCCGTTCTTTGTTATCAATCGTAAGTATGCCATTTCAGGAGCTCAACCAAGTGATGTATTTTTGAGTTCCATGCAAAAGGTGTGGGAAGAGGAAAATGAACCTTCAGCTCTTCAGCCCCTTGGTATGGACGGATTGGCCTGTGATGAAAACGGATGTGAGATCCCTCCAGCCAAGTCATGATCTTTATACATTTTAAAAAGACCAAAAAACAAGCGGGAGCATTTTCTCCCGCTTGTTTTTTTAGGTTCATGGAATTCCGGTGCCCTGATGTGACAAACTGCTCACGATATTATCAGTTACTATAAAAATTCTCTGTATAATATGGCTGGGACTTTTCGTTAAAGGCTACCCCTATACCTAAATGTTCGTAGTGTGGCTGGAGGATGTTTTCTCTATGACCTTTAGAATTCATCAGTCCTTCGTGGGCGAAAATCGAACTTAACTGACCGTAGGCCAGGTTTTCCCCAGCGGTGCGAAAGGCTACCTGATCTTCTTCCATGCGGTCAAATGGTGACTGACCATCAAGATTCGTGTGACTGAAATAATCCTGTTCCGCCATATCCAGACTATGTTTACGTGCTGTATCCCTCACTAGACTGTCCCATGATAGGACGTTCAGCCCTTTCTCTACGCGGGTGGCATTCGTAAGGTCGAACAGTTGGAATTCAAACCCTTCTTTTAATTCAGAGCTTCCCTCTGTATAGAAGTTTTTCTTATTTGCTTCCAAGTTCCCGTCGATGATCTGGATGGCGGTGACGGTATCATTTTCATGCTTATCATAAAAGATGGTCACATAGCTTCCATCGATCTGGTAGACATCCTGTTCTCCGTTATTTTGCAACTGATATAATGTCAGTCCCTTCCGGATGTTGGTCAATGGCTCACCCAGTTCATTCTGTACCATCTCTTTGGAAACGCCCATCTTGATCCCTGAATCAGAGGAGAGAAGATCTTGATTCGTGAACAGTCCATTCACCTGTTGGTTTTGATCATAGGAGACCATGAAGAAGTTCCGATAATTTTCATGATAGGCATACCATGATACCCCGTATTCATTGCTGGATTTTCTCTTAGCTTCGCCGACTTCTTCCTCGACGCTTTCTTTGGAATCCCCGAGTTCAATATTATAGATAGAAAACGTTTGATCGCTTGGGACTGTTAAAGCAGGCTTCTCCACAGGGTCTTCTTTCTTCGTATCAGAGGTGTTCTCGAGGTCACGGAATGACTCGTCCAGCTTTACAAGGAGCAGGTTCACTTCCTGATAGATTTGATCAAAGGCATCCTGAACTTTAGGGTTGTTCTTCATTTCTTCGATTTTGGAGAGGACGGTGTCAAAACCTGACGCTTCCACTTTCTCTTCCCAGGCGGGTTTTGATATATAGGCAACCACAATAATCATGATAAGAATAAATAATCGTCTCAAATGCTAACACTCCATTCTACCTTCCATTGTATCCAAAATAATATAGAAGTAAAAAGAGAAAGGTACTCTCTTTGCTCAGTACCCATTCTACACCATTTTCAATCAGGTCTGCCTGTTTTAGTTTGGATGGCTCTGGGTAAGATAATTAAATAGGGCAGCTTCAACATTTACATAAGGGGGAAAAACGCAATGAAATTATCTCATGAAGAACGGATTCAACTGCATGAATTCAATAACTTAACGAAGTCGTTGAGTTTTAATATGTATGATATCTGTTATACAAAGACCCGTGAAGAACGGGAAGCCTATATTGAATACATTGATGAACAGTACAACGCCGATAGACTGACGAAAATCCTTACCCACGTTTCGGATATTATCGGGGCACATGTCCTGAACGTATCCAAACAGGACTATGTTCCTCAGGGGGCTAGTGTCACCATCCTGGTATCGGAAGGGCCGATCGTCGAAGTGCCGACGGAGCATTTTGATGAATCCCCCGGTCCATTGCCTTCAACGGTGACGATGCATCTTGATAAGAGTCATATTACGGTCCATACCTACCCGGAATATCATCCACATGAAGGGATCTCTACATTCAGGGCAGATATCGATGTTTCTACATGCGGGGAAATTTCTCCCCTGAAGGCATTGAATTATTTAATTCACTCCTTCGACACCGATATCATGACAATGGATTATCGCGTGAGAGGATTCACCAGGGATATTAATGGAAACAAACTATTCATCGACCATGACATCAATTCCATTCAGAATTACATTCCGGAAGAAATTAAGGATGAATATGACATGATCGATGTGAATGTCTATCCTCAAAACATTTTCCACACAAAATGCAAGTTGAAAGAATTCGATTTGAACAATTACTTATTTGGTTATACAAAGGACAGACTGGAAGAGGAAGAGGTGGATGAGATTACAGACAAACTAAAAATGGAAATGGATGAAATTTTTTACGGTAAGAATATTCCCCGACCGTAAAAATGATCATAGACACCCCTTTGCGATCATTTGCGCAAAGGGGTTTTGGGCGTGATTTCTAATTATTATGAAAATGGGATTTGAGAAGGGAAATCCCTTCCTCTTGAAGAATAGGTAAATATGCACGTTTATAGAGGAGGAAAAGGGAATGAATTCACATGAAATAGAATACAAATTGCACGGGGATGATATGCAGTTTGTCGAGATAGAATTAGATCCGGGAGAAAGTGCAGTCGCCGAAGCTGGTGGCATGATGATGATGGAAGATGGTATCGGTATGGAAACGATCTTTGGAGATGGCTCCCAAGGAGGCGGGACTGGAGGTTTTCTCGGGAAGCTCGTGGGGGCAGGAAAACGTATATTGACAGGGGAAAGCTTATTCATGACCGTCTTCACCAATGAGGGAATGGGAAAAAAGCATGTATCTTTCGCCGCTCCTTATCCGGGGAAAATCATTCCGGTCGATTTAAGTGAATTAGGCGGTAAAGTGATTTGTCAAAAGGATGCCTTTCTTTGTGCGGCTAAAGGAGTGTCTGTCGGAATCGATTTTCAAAAGAAATTGGGAACCGGCTTCTTTGGTGGCGAAGGTTTCATTATGCAGAAACTTGAAGGGGACGGTTTAGCCTTTCTTCATGCAGGGGGAACGATTTATAGAAAAGAGCTTCAGCCGGGGGAAGTGCTGCGGGTGGATACGGGTTGTCTGGTAGCCATGACAAAAGAAGTGGACTACAACATCGAATACGTTGGTAAGATTAAATCGGCTTTCCTTGGTGGAGAAGGATTATTTTTTGCCACCGTTCGTGGACCGGGGACAGTATGGATACAGTCTCTTCCGTTCAGCCGGTTAGCGGAGCGGATCTATGCAAATGCTCCAGGTGGAGGCCGTTCGACGGGTGAAGGAAGTATACTTGGTGGAATCGGGGATTTTCTAAACGGAGATGATTGATTCACCGATAAACATATAAAAGGGCATTTCCATTCGTGGAAGTGCTTTTTTATGTCCAAGCCGCTTCCGCTTTAGATATGGGTATTCACCTATTTAGTTCCCGCATCATATGTTTAAATAAATGATGTGAAAGGGTGATTTCATGACAGGGAAGATTCGTCATTATTATGCTGGAGGGAATACGGCAAAAGGATTCTACAGTCTATATGATTCAGTACTGGATGGATTAGAACGGGTTTATATCTTAAAGGGTGGTCCTGGAACAGGGAAGTCCTCGTTAATGAAAACAATTGGAAAGCGTTTTGAAGAAAATGGGTTAAACGTGGACTATTTACATTGTGCTTCCGATAATCAATCCATCGACGGTGTACTCTTCCCAGAATTCGGTGTAGGGATTGTAGATGGGACAGCTCCTCATATTATTGAACCAAAGGCACCCGGTGTAATTGAAGAGTATGTAAATTTAGGAGTGGCATGGGATCGTGATGCACTGAACGGGCACAAGGAAGAAATCCTTGCTTTAAATGACAACATTGCCTCACTCTTTCAGAAAGCTTATCATACCTTTGCGTCATCCCTGAGTGCACATGATGACATTGAAGAAATCTACATTGCGAACATGGACTTCGTAAAAGCCAATGAATTGACAAATGAGTTAATTTCACTCTTTTTTGAAGAAAACTGCCTTCCTAAATCCTCGATAGTCAAACATCGGTTCTTGGGTGCCGCTACTCCTGATGGGGCAGTTGACTACATTCAGAATTTAACGGAGGATGTCGGGAAGCGCTACTTCATCAAAGGGCGTGCAGGTTCCGGAAAGTCAACGATGTTAAAGAAAATTGCTTCTGCTGCAGAAGTGAAAGGATATGACGTAGAAGTTTATCATTGCGGATTTGACCCGAATAGTCTTGATATGTTGATCATCAGAGAAAAAGGGATCGCTATATTTGACAGCACAGCACCACATGAATATTTTCCTGATCGGGAATCAGACGAAATCATCGATATGTATGAAAGATGCATTACCGAGGGGACAGATGAAAAATATGCTGTGGATATCGAACGGACGACAAAAGCCTATAAGGATAAAATGAATGAAGCAATCTCATATCTTAGAGATGCTAAGAAGCTTCGTGAACAACTTGAATCCATCTATATAGAGGCCATGGACTTTGCAAAAGTGAATATGATTAGAGAAGGAATCTTTCAGGAAATAACTGAGTTTATAAAGAAGTAGTGTATAGAGACAAGAGCCATGCGTGGTGATCGTTATATCACCACGCTTTATTGGGTTAACAAAATACCCATGCAGGTATATTATATGGCCTGAAGGAAAAGAACACTTCCAAGAAGGATTTGCCAAGGCAAATGTACCCGGCATTCCTGAGTTAGTGGAAATGGCGCAGGAGATGGGGGTTTCCTTTATTGGCTGCCAAATGACGATGGATGTAATGGGCTTGGATAAAGAAGCATTTGTGGATGGAATCGAAGTGGGTGGAGCAGTCACATTCCTTGAATTCGCGAAAGACGCAGATGTCACATTAACTTTTTAATTCATTTAAACATATCAAAATAAACGATAAAAACCATGCTTCCGCATGGTTTTTATTATGCAAAAATTTCAATGAAAGGTCATAGTTATATTAAAATAGCAATGCGTACAATAGTATACTATATCAGTATAATTAATTGCGTTTGTTGATTTTATGGTAGGATAATAAGGGATGAACGTTAAGAATAAAGGAGTTAAATAGATTACTATGAAATTGGTATCATGGAATGTAAACGGAATTAGAGCATGTGTGAAAAAAGGGTTTTTAGATTATTTCAACAGCATAGATGCAGATATTTTCTGTCTTCAGGAAACCAAGCTTCAAGAAGGGCAAATTTCCTTGGATTTAAAGGGTTACCACCAATATTGGAATTACGCAATGAGGAAGGGGTATTCAGGAACCGCGGTCTTCACTAAACAGAAGCCACTAGCCGTCTCTTTTGGGTTTCGTGATGAGGAAATGGAACCAGAAGGGAGAATCATAACATGTGAATATGATTCTTTTTACTTGGTGAATGTCTATACGCCTAATTCGAAAAGAGATCTTTCGAGGATCGATGAACGACTTGAATGGGAGGATGCCTTAAGGGAATATCTAGTTGAATTGAATTTTCATAAATCGGTCATTCTATGCGGGGACTTAAATGTTGCCCATACGGAAATTGACCTGAAAAATGATAAGTCAAACCGTGGGAATTCAGGTTTCACCGTAGAAGAAAGGGGGAAAATGAGTTTGCTGCTCCAGGAGGGCTTCGTCGATAGTTTTCGTTATCTATACCCTGATAAGGATGACGCCTTTAGTTGGTGGTCTTATATGAGTAAAGTACGTGAACGGAATATCGGGTGGAGGATTGATTACTTTATCGTCTCCGAACAATTAGCGCCTTCCATAGCAAAAGCTGAAATACACTCGGATATTCACGGCAGTGATCATTGTCCTGTATACTTGGAGTTAGAGTAGTACATAAAGAAAGTATAGAAACAATCCATGTGGAGGGAATACAATGTTACAGAAAAAAGTACAGCAATATATTGATGAAACGAAAGGATCGGGGGTCCCTGTTCCTTTGTTTAAACAAGAGAGAGACTATGTGTTAAATCACGGTTTACTGGATGCTGACGAAGTTGTCACCCCGGAAGCAGATTCACGCTTCAAGGGTGCATATATTGAACGTTGTGATAAAGAAACCGAAGAACTGATCGGGGAGGAATCTGACGACTTTCTGGATCAGCCAATCACTTATTTGAAACAACATAAAAACGAGTTCGTTTTTCTTGAATCCAAATGGTTCGCTCTGATTGGAGTGGATGCTGTTTCCGTGGAAGTGGACGACGTATTTGGTACTTATGATGCGATGCTTGGGTTAAAACTGCAAAAGAAGTATCGGAGTCAGATAGAGGATTATTTAGACGAGTTCCTTGAAGGTGTATCTTCTTATGATTTGTTGTTCAATGGGGAAGATGGGTTGTGGGACTTGAATTTCACGTTGAATGATCACCGTGGTTTTGAGGAAAGCCAAACCATGCTTACGGTTTACGAGCTTATTTATGATTTTCTCTTCCGCCTTCTACAAACTGTGGAAGAGTCCTAAAAGAACGATCCCTCTCGAACGAATCCGAGGGGGATTTTATTTTGCCCTTTTTTGTTTGACCGGCTCGTAATCGAACAACTTACCTTCATAGACCAGGTGGAAATGGGGGTGCTTTCTGAAATCTTCCGGAGTGATCAGCGCAGGAAGCTTATCCCACAGTTTGATACCGGAACGCTGAAGAACTTCTGCTACGAACTGGGAACAAAAGTAGGAGTTGCTGAATTCGATAGGTTCATTCATGGATACGCCGAATACCCCGAGAATGTTATAGAGGAATTTTTTGCGGCTCCTTTTAAAGACGTTTAATACCCGCTTCATTTTATCAATGTCCCTATCCGTTACCTCCAATTGATAAATGACGCAAGTGGTATGAGGGTATTTGCTGTACGTTCCATGAAAGATATCCTCTTTGACAAAACCGCCATTTATGGGGTTGTTAGGATGTTTGCGACCAAAGCTGTATAACTCAGTCAGTTCACGGTCGAAGGAAATGGACGCATGATTGTATGGGGCTTTCGTGTACTTTTTGATGGACTTTGTAAACAGGGTTCCTGTATCCGTCAATAAAATAAAAATATATTTACTCTCCATAGCTCATTCCCTCTTTTAAAGTAGTAGAATTTCCCATATGCTTAATTATACAATAAATGCACCGTTTGAATACGTTCATTTGAGGAGGGGCATGAAAATGGATTCGGCCATTTGGACTTTATTTATTATCTTTATAGGATTGGTCGTTGTCAACGTCTTGTTTTTACAGATCAAAAGAAACCAGAGGGGAAAAGACTTCTCAGGGATTTCCCTAAGAGTGAAAACATGGTGGGGGATGTTCGTGGTATTTTGTTTAGCGACTTTATTTAATCCTGTTATATCCATGTTTTCGTTAATGGTTCTATGTTTCTTTTCCCTCAAAGAGTATTTCTCGATGATGAAGACACGGAAAGCCGACAGGCGGATATTCTTATGGGCTTATATATCGATCCCGCTTCAGTTTTACTGGATCTATATAGGATGGTATGGCATGTTCATAGTATTTATTCCCGTTTACGTATTTCTACTGCTTCCCCTGCCCCGGCTTTTAGGAAAAGGGACACTGGGATTCCTTCGCTCCGTCAGCTCTACTCAATGGGGGATCATGCTGATGGTGTTTGGTTTAAGTCACCTTGCATATTACCAGATTGCGAGTCCTGAATATGGTGCTAATCTTGTTCTTTTCCTGGTCGTGCTGACCCAGGTGAGCGATATCGTTCAATTTGTTGTCTCTATGTACATCGGGAATAGGAAGGTGGTTCCGACTTCCAATCCTTTTATTACATGGGAAGGGTTTCTGTCGGCGATGGTGGTTACAACTGGAGTGTCGTATTTCTTGTATCCTTTTTTAACCCCCTTGGACATTCGATTCGGCATTCTGTCAGGACTCATCATCAGCATCAGTGGTTTTGTCGGAAGCTTGACTATATCTGTATTGAAGCGCGACCTTCTCATCGGTAATCAAGAAAGAATGGCTGAGTTAAAAGAGAGCTACCTCAATCGTGTAGACAGCCTTGCTTATACTTCGCCCATCTTCTTCCACATCATTCGTTATTACTTTGATTTTATGTGAAGAAATAATAGAGGGACGGACCTTTAACAAGGTCCGTCCCTCTATGGATAGTTATCTTTTTTCCTTGGTCCGTTTATTGATTTCTTCTGTAACGACATGAGCCAGGTCGTCATTCCCGAATAGGGATAGGACGCCTAGTATAGTGGTGTCTGGAATTTCTTCGGATTCTTCTTTGGACACGGTCAATTCGATTCCCTGCTGGAGGGCAGGATTATCTCCTTGTTGGGGATAGGCCCTTTGATAAAGTTCAGCGGGATCGAGATCGTGATTCACACACCATTGTGCGAATACAAGGATCATCATATGCTCGTCCTTCTGGTAATTTTGAATGATTTTCTCCTGCATTTCTTTAGAGTTCACTTCAAATCTCTCCTTAAACAGTAAATCTACCATTATTATAGCGAAGTTTGGGAAGGAAGCCTATTCAAATCCTTTAGTCGTCAGAGGGGGAATACATTTTTAAATGGGGGATGGAACGTGTATAATAGGAGGATAAGCAGAAACTTGTTTGATATTGAAAGGAAGATAGATAAATGAATATTACTAGTCATCATGTGGAAGAACTTAAAGACCCAACAGGTATATTAAGCGGTGATCGTTATGAAGTGATGCTTGATGTTGAAGTACCCGAAGACGATGAACTGTATTCGGAACAGGGTATTTACATAAAAGCCATTTTTGTCAGGGACGAAAATGGAGCAAGGCTGGTACAATCTGCGATCATTGAAAGAAACACGGAGTCCTTCCTGGACTTTGAATTGGAAGAAGACGAAGAGAAGCTTCTTCTTGCCTATTGCGAAGAGCATATTGCGTAAAATGTATCGAAAGCATCATCCCCTTCATTTCTGAAGAAAAGGGGATGATGCTTATTTTATTATTGGGTGAAAATGTGGGTGGCCAGAAAGGTCCAATTAGAACCCATTCTTACATTTGTGACTGATAATTCAGAGATTTAAGAGTTGGCATGGAATTTGCATGTTACTCCTATGAAAGAATGAATGGAAGGGAGAATGGTAGATGCTTGGTTATTGGGGAAAAGTGAAAAGAGGAATCGTTGTATTGACTGTTTTGGCAGTGATTGGCAGTATGGCCACTACCGGAATCACGGCCAAAAAGAATGAAAAGAACATTAAGGGGAACCTGGTGATTGTCGGAGGGGCATTAGGGAGCAGTAACTCGGATGTGTATGAAAAGTTCATTGAGTTATCCGGAGGAAAGAAGGAAGCAAAAATAGGAATCATTCCATCCGCTTCCAGTTCTTTTAAATCTTCCTTTCAATTCAAAGAAGATTTAATATCCTATGGAGTAGATGAAAAATCCATTGAAATCCTTCCTTTCTCTTCTCATGACTTCAAAGAAACAGAAGAGGATGAAAGTAAATGGAAGAAAAACGCTGAAAATCATCACATCACCAAAAGGATAAAAAAACTCACAGGCATTTGGTTTGTCGGTGGTGACCAGCTGAAAATCACCGATACATTGATGAAAGAAAATGGGGAAAGGACGAAAGCTCTGGAAGAAATATGGGGTATTTACCGGAAAGGTGCCGTACTTGGCGGGACAAGCGCCGGAGCCGCCATCATGAGTGACGTGATGATTTCGGGGGGAGACAGCTTAGGAGGCCTTCGTCAGGAATTTACAACAGAGGACGTATCAAACCCGGAAGATGAATATGCACCAGTTTATATTGAGAAAGGGCTGGGATTCTTTCAATGGGGGATAGTCGATCAACATTTCAATGAACGCTCCCGCCTCGGCAGGCTAGCTGCCACAGCCTTACGTTACAAAACAGCTGATGATTTAGCTTATGGCATCGATGAGGATACGGCGATGGTTGTGAACAACCAGGAAGGGACCATTTCCGTATTGGGTAGAACCAATGTGACCATTGTAGATACTTCAGGCTCAACTTCTAACGGAAACGGGATTCATGATCTTGATATCAGTTATCTCTCCCCGGGTGATGAGCTACAGGTAAAAACGAAAGAATTCACCATAGCTGAGGATAAGCTTGAAACAAAGGACTATGAATATTACAACTTTACACCTCTGCGGGCCACCGGGGTCTTATCGTCTTATGGGACGTTGCCGCACTATCTTTCATATTCATTGGTAGACAATGAAGCGGTAGAAGAAGTATCCAGCTATCTATATGATAGTAAAGGAAATGGTTTTGAGCTTATATTCAAACAAACGGATGAAACGAATGGCTACTGGAGTTATCAGGATGGTCAAAAGGATTCCTACTCCATCCTGCATGTGAAAATGGATGTGTCTCCTGTAAACATTAACTTTAGCGGGAAAGATCGGCTGCAACAAGACTTTAAGGAATCTCCAATCGACATTCCCGAGAGTTCATTTGATCCTGAAACAAAAGGAAGCTTGGTGATCGTCGGTGGGGCATTAGGCAGCAGCAATGAAGAGGTTTATAACGAATTCATTAAACGTGCCGGTGAAAATGGGAAGATCGGGATCGTCCCGGCAGCAAGCTCCAGCTTGAAGTCCTCACAAGCCTTTAAAGAGGATCTGACCTCCTATGGCGTACCGGCGGAAAACATCGATATCCTTCCTATCTCCAATCATGACTTTAAAGGAACGGAAGAAAATGAAGAAGATTGGATGGCCAACAAGAATGACCCTGATCTTGCAAAGCGTATCCTGGAGTATGATGGGATCTGGTTTGTGGGAGGCGACCAAACGAATATCACACAATCATTATTAAACGATGATGGAGCGAAATCACAGGCGCTCGCTAGCATGTGGGAAATTTACCGAAATGGAGCGGTCCTTGGTGGTACAAGTGCAGGAGCCGCCATCATGAGTGATGTGATGATTGCAGGCGGTGGAAGCTACGACACACTATCAAAGGGGTTTACGGAAAACTATGATGGTATGTCCCAGCAAGAAGGAGGAGCCGGGTACATTGAGAAGGGACTTGGATTTTTCCCATATGGCATCGTTGACCAGCACTTTGATAAAAAAGCACGATTGGGCCGTCTGATTGCAACGACAGCAGTCTATGGAAACGAAAATGAGTTATCATATGGAATCGATGAGGACACTGCATTGGTCGTGGATAACGCATCCAAGACGGTTGAAGTAAAAGGAAGAGGCGGTGTATCGCTGGTGGATTTAAGTCAGTCAGATCTGTCACCATCCACTCATACGTATAAAGATATCCGTTTATCGTGGATCACATCAGGTGATCAATACAATGTAGAATCGAAAGAATTCTCTATCAGCGACCACAAAATGTCGACAAAAGACTATGAATACTACAAATTTAACGCCGCACCACATACGGGAGTATTGACTCCGCACCCGACACTTGCAAACTACCTAAGCTATAGCCTCCTTGATAACGATGGTCAGGATGTAGTGAAAAGCTTTAGCTTTTCTCAAGGTGAAGGATTTCAGCTTACCTTCAGAAAAGGAAATCAGACAGAAGGTTTCTGGGGGTACCGGGACGGGAACAAGGATGATTATTCATTCCTCGAGGTTGAGATGGATATCGATCCAGTATCAGTCATGATTGAATACAACTAAAATGGGAAAACAGCCTGGGTGAAGTTTGCCCGGGCTTTTTCGTTATTCCAACATTAATATGACATTTGAACTGTATTTATGTGCAATAGCATCTGATATACTTATGATAACAAAGTGCTAGCATTCGATATCATATTGATAGAATAGGAGGGCGAACCTTGTCAGATCAAGCAAGAATGCAACTTAATGTAAGGGTAGATAAAGAAACGTACGAGAAATTGGATGAAATTGTAGAATACTATCAGCAGAACACAAAAATTGGTAGGGTCTATAAAGGTGACGTATTAACAGACATCATTCACAAATCCTATGAGATCATGGAGAAGCAAAAAAGGATTCAAAACCGAAAATACTAGTATTTATACACTCCTGAAGATCAATAAATTCTCATAGGCAACATGTGAAAATCAGGGGCATGTATGTCATAATATAGGAGAGATATTCAAAACATTGAAAACAAAAGAGGTATTCAGCGTGCAAATGCCGAAAAAATTAATCAACATTCAAAGAGGTTCAGGTATTTCCCCATACATATGGAGTATTATCAGCATTCTGCCATTTTACTTTATCTTTCAATCTTCTTCTACGATTGAAATTGCGATGGGGATTTTCTTGACCGTTACATTTTTTATTTCTTTACGATTTGCTTTTATCTCGAAGGATTGGCCGGTTTATTTATGGACATCGATATTGATTGCGATCTCCATCACCATGACCATCCAGTTTAATTTTATTTATTTTGCCTTTTACATTGCTTACTATAACGGTAATATAAAAAACCGGGTTGCATTCTTGACCCTATACATCGTTCATCTTGTCCTGACGACGGCATCGATCAATTATAACTTTGTGCTGCAGGATGAATTATTCCTTTCCCAGTTTCCTTTCATTCTGATTATCTGGATCAGCGTCATCCTGCTTCCGTTCAATATTTATAATCGGAATAAACAGGTTCAGCTGGAAGACCAATTGGAGGATGCAAATCAGCGGATATCGGACCTTGTCAAACAGGAAGAGCGTCAGAGAATTGCCAGGGACCTGCACGATACACTTGGTCAAAAGCTTTCATTGATCGGACTGAAAAGTGACCTTGCGAGAAAATTGGTGTACAAAGATCCGGAGCAGGCCAGAAGTGAATTACAGGACGTCCAGCAAACCGCTAGAACCGCATTAAGTGAGGTCCGGACGATGGTCTCCCAGATGCGGGGGATTCGATTGAAAGATGAAATCGTCAGGATCAAGCAGCTCCTGAAGGCGGCTGAGATCGAATTTCTCATGACTGATGACATCACCCTTCCTCAAACCTCACTCTTTTTGGAAAACATCTTGAGCATGTGCTTGAAAGAGGCCGTGACCAATGTGGTGAAACACAGCAAGGCTTCCTCCTGTGAATTGATCATTGAAGAATCGGATAAGGAGATGACCATTGTGGTGAAGGATGATGGTGTGGGGATCGGGAGCGATTACACACAGTCCAAAGGCAGTGGTCTCATCGGGATGAGGGAGCGGTTGGAATTTGTCAACGGAAGCCTTGACATTGTATCGGTGGATGGTACCACCTTGATCATGAGGGTTCCGAAAGTAATCAAGCAGACAGACAGGGAGGGAATGGAATGATTCGAATTGTGATTGCGGAAGATCAGCGTATGCTGTTGGGCGCATTGGGGTCCCTATTGAGCCTTGAGGATGATATGGAAGTGGTAGGAAAAGCAGGCAATGGAGAAGAAGCCATTGCCCTCGTACATGAACTGAAGCCGGATATTTGTATCATGGATATTGAAATGCCAGAGAAGACGGGACTTGAAGCAGCAGAGGAATTAAAAGGGGACGAGTGTAAGGTGATCATCCTTACAACCTTCGCCAGATCAGGCTACTTTCAGCGGGCACTAAAGGGTGGAGTGAAAGGGTATTTGTTGAAGGACAGTCCCAGTGAGGAACTGGCGAACTCTATCCGGCTTGTGATGGATGGTAAACGTATCTATGCACCGGAGCTGATGGATGATGTTTACAGCGAAGAAAATCCCCTCACAGACCGTGAAAAAGAAGTACTCGAGCTCGTTGCCGACGGGAAGAACACAAAGGAAATCGCCGATGAACTTAAGCTTAAAACGGGTACTGTCAGAAACTACATCTCCACCATACTTGATAAGCTTGAAGTGAAAAATCGAATCGAAGCCATCACACAATCCAAAGAAAAAGGATGGTTTAAATAAACCGAGGGACGGACCTTCTTATAGGTCCGTCCCTCATTATGTTTATAATAATTCATTGTATTGAATGTTTATTTTTGATTGCTTTAACGAAATCTTTCTTAAAAAATTTTTTCTGTAGAATGAATCATGCTGGACCTTTGGCTGTCATTGAGTCCGACAGCCAATTTGGAAGCGTGATTGAATCGTGATTTATTTTTTTTATGTTGACAACTATTCCAATCATGATACGATAACATCGAAAACAAAATTTCATAAGACGATCCACTAGGGGTGCCTTCTAAAAGGCTGAGATTAAAGTGCGACTTTAAGACCCTTTGAACCTGATCTGGTTGAGACCAGCGTAGGGAAGTGGTGTTTGACGGTCGCAAAGAATACTAGTCTATCATTCTGATCTCAAGCCACTTTCTGTATGCTGTATGCATAATGGAAAGTGGCTTTTTTTGTTGCCCATTTCGGGTCGTCTGGAAAAGGAGAAATATGTTATGACATTTTCAACGTATTTACGTAACGAAGTGAAGGAAATTTGGGACGCGAGCTTTCATCACCCTTTCGTTAAAGGGATCGGGGATGGAACGCTCCCCATCGAGAAGTTCAAGTACTACCTCTTGCAAGATGCCTATTATCTTTCACATTTTTCGAAGGTGCAGGCACTTGGTGCTGCAAAAGCATTGGACTTACATACCACATCACGAATGGCATCGCACGCAGTAGGGACCAATGAAGCAGAGCTTTCCCTTCATGAAAATTTCTCAAAACGATTAGGAATCACGGATGAAGAAAGAAAGAATTTCAAACCGGCTCCTACAGCGTACGCTTATACGTCCCATATGTATCGTTCCGCGCGGTATGGAGGTTTAGCTGATATCCTGGCGGCAATCCTCCCCTGCTACTGGCTTTATTATGAGATCGGGGAACGCTTGAAACCATGTACTCCGGAAGAACCGGTTTATCAGGAATGGATTGAGGCCTATGGTGGGGAATGGTTCAAAGGGTTAGTGGAAGAACAAATCAATCGCCTTGATGAATTGGCAGAAACCATGACCCCATGTGATAAAGAGAGAATGAAAGAAAATTTCATTCTGAGCAGCATCTATGAATGGCAGTTTTGGGAGATGGCATACACCCTTGAAAAATGGCCTTTTCAGCATACACTGGATGCCGGGAAAGAAATGAGTGAACATCATGTCTAAATTAAAACTGACCGACATTTTAGTGACGGTGGTCATTTCCATCATGTTCGGCGTCATTTATAAGCTTTGGGGGCCACTTTATAACGTGTTGAAGCCGATTGGGTTGCATGCAGATCAATTCATCTATGGAATGTGGTTCATGGCGGCCACCGTTGCTTTCTTGATCATCCGTAAACCCGGTGTCGCTCTTTTAGCCGAAATCGCCGCTTCTTCAGGGGAATTTCTCATGGGTTCTGAATGGGGACTCGAGGTGCTTTTATTCGGAGTCATTCAAGGGTTAATGGCAGAATTGGTTTTCTTCCTAACGAAATATAGACGCTATGATCTTTCGATTATGAGTTTTGCAGCCGTCGGGTCTGCATGTGGTTCCATCTTCATGGATTACATGAAAGGGTATATGGGGGATTTGGTCCTTTGGAATCTGTCATTGTTTATCTTTGCAAGATTACTGGGCTCGATTGTCATCGCAGGGGCAGGATCATTTTATTTGGTCAGGGCCCTCGAGAAAACCGGAGTCACAAGTCTGGTCAGACGTGCTAGTCAGGATGATTACGATGTATTGAACCAGTAAGGGGTGATGCTTATGCAAGTCGAAAACCTTCGACTTACATTTCCCGGATCAGGGAAACGGATGTTTAATGATGTCAGTCTGTCAATCAATGAAGGGGAAAGAGTATTGCTATTGGGTCCATCAGGATGTGGGAAGTCTACACTATTACATGTTTTAGCAGGTGTGATCCCCCGGTCCGTGGATGTTCCAATGAGAGCTGCAAAATTGGAGGTATCTGATTCTTATGGTTATGTATTCCAAAATCCTGATACGCAATTTTGTATGCCATTTGTGGATGAAGAATTAGCCTTCGTACTGGAGAATTTAAGGACTCCCAGTGAAGAGATGAAAGGTGAAATACGAAGGCTGCTGTCGGAGGTTGGAATGGAACTTGAGGATCCCCATACGAAAATCTCAACATTATCAGGAGGCATGAAGCAGAAATTGGCCATTGCTTCTGCGCTTGCCTCAAGACCCGACACTATGTTCCTGGACGAACCGACTTCCTTCTTGGATGAGGAAAGTACCAAGTCTGTCTGGAAAACAATCGAAGAGAGCTGTTTAGATAAAACACTGGTGATCGTAGAGCATAAACTTGATCACGTTCTGGACATGATCGATCGAATCATTCTTTTCGATGCAGATGGAGCCATTATAGCGGATGGAGCAAAAGAATGGGTCCTGAATCACTACAAAGATACATTGAAGACATTAGGTGTCTGGTATCCTGGCGCATGGGAGGAATATCTGTCATCCCGACAAATGAGGGAGAGTCCATCATTCGGACCTGTGATTTCAAGAATGAAGGAATTTAAAGGCTATATTCAAAAGAAAGAGAAGATTCACCTGTCGTATTCCGAGATACGTAAAGGGGAATGGATTGCCATTACAGGCAGGAATGGTGCAGGAAAGTCAACGTTACTGCACAGTCTGATGAAATTCATTTATACAAGCGGGACGTACGAATTAAACGGAAGACAGTTGAAAGGGAAAAAGATTCCCCAAGAGTGTGCGTTCGTTTTTCAAAATCCCGAATTACAGTTTGTCACTCATTCCGTTTTTGACGAAGTTGCCTATAGTTACCGGTTAAAGAATTTAAATGAAGAGAGTGTGGAGAGAATTGTTTATGAGCTACTCGAGCGATTCAAGCTTCGTTCATTTAAGGATCATCACCCTTATTCTTTATCTCTGGGTCAAAAACGCAGA
Source organism: Bacillus sp. es.034 (assembly GCF_002563655.1). Taxonomy (GTDB): domain Bacteria; phylum Bacillota; class Bacilli; order Bacillales; family Bacillaceae_B; genus Rossellomorea. Next base: position 2,946,424 of record NZ_PDIY01000001.1, read on the forward strand.
TTGAGTGTTGCAGCATCCCTCTTTCCGGGTAAGGAGATTCTGTTATTAGATGAGCCAACCTTCGGACAGGACGCTCATAACACTTTCGAACTGATCGAAGTGCTTCTGGAGTTACAGCGTGAAGGAGCAACCATATTGATGGTGACTCACGATAATAGAATCATCCAACACTATGCCACCAGGATATGGACCATTGAAAATGGAAGACTGGTTCAGGATGTGGATGTAGAAGCTGCGAGGAGTGAAGCATTATGAATATGGAAATCGTTCATAAACACACCTGGCTCCATCACATTAACCCGAGTATGAAACTGATCGTGATGATCACACTTTTTCTATTTTTACTATTTATTCATTACCTGAACTGGATTTTGTATTTGACCTTGTTCACTTTTTTCTTATTGTGGTCATTCTCTGGATATTCAAGGAGGTTAGTGCTGCTGATGGCCCTCCCATTTTTTCTTGTCTTTCTCTCTACGGCATCCTCGATGATCATGTTTGGGAAAGGAGAGACGACGTGGATTACTTGGGGGATGATCCAAGTGACAGAGGAAAGTTTTTATAGGGGGGTTCACATTGGATTGAGGGCATTCCTATTCGCTGTTTTAGGCCTCTTATTTGCTCTGACGACGAGACCTGTCCTCCTGTTTTATTCACTTATGCAGCAATTGGGCCTGAAGCCGAAGTATGCTTATAGTTTTATGGCTGGGATAAGGCTGATCCCCATCATGCTGGAAGAATTCACTACCATTCGGAATGCACTGAAAGTCAGAGGCACCCGTGAACGAAAGGGCTTTAAGAAACTTTTCCATACCATACAGTCTTATTCCATCCCCTTACTGGCACAGAGTATCAGGAGGGCTCACAGAATTGCAGTTGCCATGGAAACAAAAGGATTTGAGGGTGATGGGGAGAGAACCTATTTCTACAAAGTCGGATTTTCGAAATTTGATGGCTATTTTATCGGGAGCATCATACTCATGGTTTCCATAAGTTACGTTCTTTCTATTTATCTACCATTATTTCCAACAGGAGATGTTCGCTATGGAAATTGAAAACAGAAGACGACTACATGTGATTTCCACTGGTCGGCAATCAAGGGGAGAATTGGTCGAAATTTCAAAAACCATTCACCCCTATATCGATATGCTTCATATTCGTGAAAAAAACTGGACAGGAGCAGAGTTGATTGAAACCGTTGATGAATTATCAGCTGCTGGAATTCCATTAAGGAAGCTATCCATCAATGATCTTGCAGACATCGCTTGTATGAAACACGTGAGAGGAGTCCAGCTGGGACATCATAGTGCACCTGTTGGTCTTGTGAAGGAACATTTTCCATCTTTGAAAATCGGGTCATCAGTGCACAGCATGCAAGAAGCACGATTGGCATGTGACGAAGGAGCAGATTTCCTTCTATATGGGAATGTTTATGAAACAACATCGAAACCCGGGAAACAAGGCACAGGGATTGCTAATTTGGAAGACATCGTTTTGAACATTCCCCTTCCCGTTATCGCCATCGGGGGTATTACACCGGGGAGAGTTGCAGATATTGTGAGAACCGGTGCAAAGGGTGTAGCAGTATTGTCAGGTATCTTCCTTTCTGAAGACCCTCTTGAAGCAGCAAGGGCTTATTATAAGGCAATCCATAAGGAGGTGAAACAGCTTGGTGAAACTATATGATGCGTTGATAGTAGGGGGAGGTGTGATCGGCGGCTCCATTTTGTATCAGCTTTCCAAACGAGGAAAAAAAGTGTTGCTGATTGAGAAGAATCAATTGGCATCCAGGGCCTCAAAAGCTGCAGCGGGAATGCTCGGGGTCCATACGGAGCTAAACGGGGGAAGCCCCCTCTATCACCTGGCTCAGAACAGCCGGAATATGTACCCTGGTCTTGCACAGGAACTAAAAGAATTAACCGGTATGGATATAGAGTATGTAGAAAATGGAATGATCAAACTGGCAAGGACAGAGGAAGAGGCACAGACTTTAGTAAGTTCTGCTTTGGAAATGGATCTGGATGAAGGGGGTGAATGGCTATCTTCTCCTAAACTTTCAACCTTCGAACCTTCCCTTTCTAAGCAGCTGATAGGCGGATTGTTCATTCCACGTGATGGGAACGTGTCGGCCCCAAAGCTGACAGAAGCGTTAGGCCTTGCGTCAGTCAGATTAGGGGCTGATATCAAGGAGTATACGGATGTCCATGACTTTATTGTGGAAGGAAGCAGGATAGCGGGAGTCCAAACGTCGATCGGCCCCTGTTATGCATCTGAAATCATCGTTGCAGGCGGGGCGTGGAGTCAATCACTACTGGAGAGAGTCGACTTGACGCTTGACTCCTTTCCAGTTAAAGGTGAATGCTTTTCGGTGAAATACTCCGGGAAATTGGTGGAAAGAACCATTTTTACTGAGGGATGCTATATTGTACCTAAGATTGGCGGTCGATTTTTAGTAGGAGCAACTGAACACGCTCATACCTTTGACGAATCAATTTCAGTAAGTGGAATGATGAATTTGATGAAAAAAGCTACAGATATTGTTCCTGACCTGATCCATGCCGATTGGGAAAAAGCCTGGTCTGGTATTCGGCCTCAAACACAAGGAGGAGTTCCTGTCATCGGAAGGAGCGAAAGATGGGAAGGGCTCTCCATTGCAACGGGGCACTACCGGAATGGCATTCTCCTTGCTCCCATAACGGGAGTCATGATGGCAGACCTGATGGAAGGCAAAGAGAAGCCATTACTACATTCACATATGGGGAGTTGAGAGAATGGAATTAAGGATAAATGGACAGCCGGTGACCGTGCCAGACACAGTCACGACGATAGACGATCTTATACACCATTATAAATTGAGGAATCGCACAATCATGGTCGAAAAGAATCACATCATATTACGGGCATACGAGCATGAAGAGGCAACAGTTGAAAATGGAGATACCATTGAACTGGTCGAATTTGTAGGAGGCGGTTAATATGTTGAAAATCGGAAATTATTCATTTCATTCGAGATTATTGTTAGGGACAGGGAAATATCCTGATTTTGATAGTCAGAAGAAAGCGGTAGAGGTTTCTGGAGCAGAGATTCTTACTTTCACGGTAAGGAGAATGAATATATTCGAGCCCAGTCAACCAAACTTCTTGGATAAACTCGACTTGGAGAGTTACTCATTATTACCGAACACGGCTGGCGCAAAAACTGCGGATGAAGCGGTGCGGCATGCACAGTTAGCCAGGGCATCAGGACTTTGTGACATGATAAAGGTGGAGGTAATCGGATGTGATAAAACATTATTGCCCGATCCTGTTGAAACACTGAAGGCAACGGAGGAATTGATCAAAGAAGGATTTACGGTCCTCCCATATACTTCAGATGATGTGGTTCTTGCGAGAAAATTGGAAGAGTTGGGTGCTCATGCCATTATGCCAGGTGCATCACCGATCGGATCGGGGCAGGGAATTGTGAATCCCGTAAACCTACGTTTCATTATTGAGCAGGCAAATGTACCGGTGATCGTTGATGCTGGAATCGGTTCTCCTGCTGATGCCGCTTATGCTATGGAACTTGGTGCAGATGCTGTGTTGCTGAACACGGCGGTATCACAGGCAAAAGATCCAGTTAAAATGGCCAATGCCATGAGGCTTGCGATCGAAGGTGGCCGATTTGGATACGAAGCCGGAAGAATCCCCCGAAAGCGCTATGCTTCAGCGAGCAGCCCGATGGAGGGGATGAGTGTTTGAATGAGGAGAGATATTCAAGACAAATCTTATTTTCACCCATTGGAAGTGAAGGTCAGGAAAGAATAAGGGATAAGCATGTACTGGTCATCGGGGCGGGAGCTTTGGGCACGGGGAACGCAGAAGTCCTCGTTCGTGCCGGCATTGGAAAGCTGACGATTGTGGACCGTGATTACGTCGAATGGAGCAATCTGCAACGGCAGCAGCTTTACAATGAGCAAGATGCAAAAAGTCGACTACCCAAAGCGATAGCTGCCAAAAAAAGGCTGGAGGAAATCAATTCTACGGTTGAGATCGAAGCACATATTCTTGATGTAATACCTGAAGAGTTAGTGAACTTGGCCATGGGTGTGAACCTGATCATCGATGCTACAGACAACTTTGAAACGAGGATGATCATAAATGATGTTTCCCAAAAATGTTCCATACCCTGGATCTATGGAGCATGCGTGGGGAGCTATGGTATTTCATTCAGTATTCTTCCCGGCGTCACACCGTGTCTTCACTGTTTAATCGATGAAGTTCCGATAGGGGGCTTAACCTGTGATACAGCAGGAATCATCAGTCCTGCCGTCTCACAGGTGGTCGCCCATCAAACGACAGAGGCACTCAAGATTCTAGTGGAAGACCATGAATCTCTTAGCCATAATGTCGTCTCTTTCGATTTATGGAAAAATGAACATACCTCACTGGATGTAAGAAAGTTGAAAAGAGAAGAGTGTCCTTCATGTGGTGTCCATCGAACGTACCCATGTCTTCGATATGAAAATCAAACCAAAACCGCCGTCCTGTGTGGAAGGGATTCCGTGCAAATCCGGCCAGCATCAAGGCACCCCGTAAATCTCTTGGACATTTCAAGAACACTTGAGAACCAAGGCATGCAGGTGGAAAGGAATCCTTATTTGATTCGGTTCAAGGTCGATTCCCTCAAAATAGTCTTATTTTATGATGGACGGGCGCTTGTTCATGGAACGAAAGAAATCAAGGAAGCCAAAACAATTTATCATCGTTATTTTGGTTGAAAGGGGAGTGAAGATAGATGGTGAATAAAGCATTGACGATTGCAGGGTCGGATAGCGGTGGCGGCGCCGGCATTCAAGCGGATCTCAAAACATTTCAAGAGTGTCATGTCTATGGGATGTCTGCCATTACAGCCGTTACAGCTCAAAATACAAAAGGAGTGCAGGGTGTATATCCACTGTCGACATCAGTAGTCTTGGAGCAATTGATTTCCATCAATGAAGATTTGCCGCCACAAGCCGTAAAAACCGGAATGTTAGTGAATGATGAGATCATTGCTTCTGTTGCGGATTTCGCAAGCTCCTCTAGATGGGAAAAGCTTATAGTGGATCCTGTTATGATCGCGAAAGGGGGAGCTTCTTTATTGGGAGAAAAATCCATTGAAACATTAATCCATCATTTAATTCCGATTGCTTACGTTATCACTCCCAATATTCCTGAAGCAGAAGCATTAACCGGAAGAGAGATACTGGATGTTGATGATTGCAGGAGAGCTGCGGAGGAACTATGTAAGATGGGGGCGAAACATGTTGTCATTAAAGGGGGTCACCAGCCTGATCCTTTATATGCCACTGACACCCTTTATGACGGCAAAAGATTTTATGAGTTTACGAGTCCAAGAGTCTCTACACCCCATACGCACGGAACAGGCTGTACGTTCTCTGCTGTCATCACCGCAGAATTGGCGAAAGGGAAAAGCGTATATGATTCAGTCCAGACTGCCAAGAAATTTATCACAGCTGCCATCTCACATTCACTCGGGATTGGGAGTGGACACGGGCCAACGAATCATTGGGCTTACTATGAAAAGGTGTAAATATGACTCTGAGAGACTGCTTAAAGCTATATTTTGTGATGGGTACCCAAAATTGTGATAGATCTCCTGCACGTGTGTTGGAAGAAGCACTCTCAGGTGGGGTTACCATGTTTCAATTTCGTGAAAAGGGGGTTCGTTGTTTGAAAGGAAAGCCCATGGTAGAGCTGGCTCTTGAACTTCAGCATTTGTGTCAAAAGTACAGTGTTCCCTTTATTATCAATGACGATGTGGACCTAGCTTTGTCACTGAATGCAGATGGTGTACACATAGGACAGGAGGATGAATCAGTCGGAACGGTCCGGAAGAAGTTGGGTGATAAAATACTTGGGATCTCAGCTCATAATGTGAGGGAAGCAAAACTCGCTTTAGATGCAGGTGCGGATTATCTGGGTGTGGGTCCCATGTTTCAAACTACAACTAAGAATGATTGCAGACCCGTCCAAGGACCAAGGGTGATTGAATCAATGAGAGAAGCGGGGATCCGTCTCCCCATCGTCGGAATTGGAGGGATTCATTACGACAATGTCCATAAAGTAATCGAAGCAGGTTCAGACGGTGTGGCTGTCATCTCGGCGATTTCAAAACATCCGGAGCGTACTCATACACTCTTTCAAGGGGTTCAGGATAGTTTGTTAAAATCTTTCTAGAAAATAAACGGACAAAGCAACATATCTTGCCCTCCGCTATCATACGATACAGTAGACCCCGGTCTAACTTGTATCACCATCAACGATAAGAGGGAGGGTTTAGAATGAATGTCTGGTTTGTTTTATTGAACATTTTGGTGTTTCTTGTTCTCATTGGTGTACTAATTCATATGCAAAGAACAAATGTTTCGTTTTCAAAGCGGGTGTTTGCCGCGCTGGGACTGGGAATTGTATTCGGTCTCGGTTTACAGTGGGTGTATGAGGCAGGGAATGAAAATGTAACCCAATCGATTGAATGGTTCAATATTGTCGGAACAGGTTATATTAAACTGCTTCAAATGATTGTCATGCCCCTCGTGTTTGTGTCAATCCTTTCAGCTTTTACAAAATTAAAACGATCTTCTAATCTAGGGAAAATTTCTGTATTGATCATCGGATTGCTTGTCGGTACAACTGCTATTGCGGCTGCAGTCGGAATTGCGACAACCGCAGCATTCGATCTGGAAGCCATCCAAATTGATCAAGGAAATGCCGAAGCGGCAAGGGGTGTTCAATTGGAGGAGAGAGCAGCGGCTTTAGAAGGTCAAAGCTATCCTCAAAAAATCCTGGAGCTCCTGCCTCAGAATCCATTCCTTGATTTGACCGGAGAAAGAGCCACGTCGACCATAGCTGTGGTGATATTTGCAGCCTTCATCGGAATCGCCTATTTAGGGGTTCAGCGTAAGGAACCTGATGCGGCGGAATTCTTCAAAAAAATCGTGGAGTCCATTTATGCAGTCGTGATGAGAATCGTGACCCTGGTATTGAGGCTGACGCCATTCGGTGTGCTTGCCATTATGGCGAAAACAGTCGCACTGAGTGATTTCGATGCCATCATGAAACTGGGTGAATTTGTAGGTGCGTCCTATATTGCCCTTATCATCATGTTCTTGATTCATTTAATCTTGCTGACGCTTACGGGACTGAATCCGGTCACATACGTGAAAAAAGCACTTCCCGTTTTGGCTTTTGCCTTTACGTCCAGGTCCAGTGCAGGTACGTTACCCCTTAACATTCAAACTCAGAAAAATAAATTGGGTGTATCAGAAGGGATCGCCAACTTCTCAGGATCTTTCGGCTTATCCATTGGGCAAAACGGATGTGCCGGTGTGTACCCGGCCATGCTTGCCGTCATGATCGCACCGACGGTTGGCATCAATCCTTTTACCCCTTCATTTATTTTCACGCTCATTGCTGTCGTAGCCATCAGTTCCTTCGGTGTCGCCGGAGTTGGCGGCGGTGCCACCTTTGCAGCCATCCTCGTGCTTTCTGCCATGGATCTGCCGGTCGCGTTAGCGGGGCTATTAATTTCAATCGAACCGTTAATCGACATGGGCCGGACAGCCGTTAATGTGAGTGGTGCAATGACCTCGGGTATCATCACAAGTAAAGTAACAGGAGAATTGGATACCGAGACTTATAATAAAGAAATAGTTGAAGCGGAAGCTTAAATACCGAGCTGGCTCATTTTTTGATGAGCCAGCTTGTTTATTGGAAAAGGGAATTTTACATATTTCCGAGTATTTATGATTGAAAATTCAGACTATATTCATTATTATAGAAGGTACATACCGACCGGTTAGTATCTTTGGTGTGTGAATGACTGTATGAAATAGGGAGGCAGGAATATGCATGTAAAAGACTTGTTTGATTTATCCGGTAAGGTGGCACTGGTGACTGGAGGAGGCAGGGGTCTTGGAAAGCAGATTGCAACCTGTTTTGCTGAAGCAGGAGCAAATGTTGTCGTCTGTTCAAGAAATGTAGAAGCATGTGATGAAGTCAAAAAGGATTTAGAGGGTATGGGTGTTCAAGCTCTTTCCTTTCAGTGTGATGTCACGAATCAGGAAGATGTCGTGAGGGTTGTAGATGAAACCAAAAAAGCGTTCGGCCGCATAGACATCCTGGTGAATAACAGCGGAGCTTCATGGGGGGCACCTGCAGAAGAAATGCCACTTGAGGCATGGCATAAAGTCATGAACGTAAATGTGAATGGGACCTTTATTATGTCACAGGCCGTAGGAAAGCTGATGCTAGAACAGCAGGAGGGTAAAATCATCAACATCGCGTCTGTAGCAGGTCTTCAAGGAACGGACCCAAGGTATATGGATGCCATCGGCTATAGTACAAGTAAAGCAGCGGTCATTAATTTCACCAAGGATCTTGCCGTGAAATGGGGGTCTCGCGGAGTCCATGTTAACGCAATCGCACCAGGCTTCTTTCCGACAAAAATGTCAAAGGGGATCCTCTCCCATGCAGGGGAAGCCATTTTAGAAGGTACGCCGTTAAATCGATTCGGCAGCGAAGATGACTTAAAGGGAGCGGCTCTTTTCCTTGCTTCCCGTGCCTCTGATTTTGTAACGGGGTCGGTCCTGGTGGTGGATGGCGGCTCATCAGCGATGTAACCAGATTATTTTTAATAAGGAAGGATGTATGGATGTCATGGAGTTCTCCTATTCTCCAAAAGTACAAGAATATCAAAATAAACTCTCCCGCTTCATGGAAGAGTTCGTATACCCGAATGAATCCCTTTACGAACAGCAATTAAACAGGCAGGACACCCGATGGAGTTCGGTCCCGCTCATCATGGAAGAATTAAAAACCGAAGCAAGAAAACAAGGATTATGGAACTTATTTCTACCAGACAGTGAGTATGGGGCAGGATTAAGTAATGTCGAATATGCACCGCTTTGCGAAATCATGGGCAGGTCTTTGATCGGTCCGGAAGCATTCAACTGCAACGCTCCGGATACCGGAAATATGGAAGTGTTGGAGCGTTACGGCACCCCTGCCCAAAAGGAGCAGTACCTGATCCCCCTCCTGAATGGTGAGATCCGCTCCTGTTTCTCGATGACGGAGCCGGAAGTCGCTTCATCCGATGCTACAAATATCAAAGCAAGCATCGTTAGGGACGGGGATGAATACGTCATCAATGCCAGGAAATGGTGGTCTTCCGGCGCAGGTGATCCACGGTGCAGCTTCTCTATCTTAATGGGGAAAACAGACTCTGATGCAAGGCGCCATGAACAGCAATCCATGATCATCGTACCTTTGGACGCGGAGGGTGTAAAAATCGAACGGATGCTTCCTGTCTTTGGATACGATCACGCTCCCCATGGACATGGAGAAATCACCTTTACCAATGTCCGGGTGCCCGTAGAGAATATGATCTGGGCAGAAGGAAAAGGTTTTGCCATTGCTCAAGGGCGATTAGGTCCAGGCAGGATCCATCATTGCATGCGTTTGATCGGTGCCGCGGAAAGAGCGCTTGAAGAATTATGTAAGCGTGTTCAAAACAGGGAAGCATTCGGAAAGAGGCTCTCAAGTCAGGGGGTCGTCATGGAATGGATCGCGGATTCACGAATTGAAATCGAGCAGGCTCGCCTTCTGACCATGAAAGCTGCTTATATGATGGACACCGTAGGGAATAAATTGGCCAAACAGGAAATCGCGATGATTAAGGTAGTGGCTCCTTCCATGGCGTTACGTGTGATAGACCGGGCCATTCAGGCATTTGGGGCAGCCGGGGTATCCGGAGATCATTCAATGGCCGCACAATGGGCGAATGCCCGTACATTACGTCTTGCGGACGGGCCTGATGAAGTACATCGTGCCCAACTCGCAAAATTAGAACTGAAAAAATATCAAAAAGCTTCTCCGGTAGAGAGCTAGGAAGAGAGAGTGGTAAATTATGAGGCTATCGGGAAGGGTTTCAATCATAACCGGGGCGGGCGGTGGAATAGGACGTGCGACCGCTCTAAGATTTTCTGAAGAAGGGGCGTCCGTCGTCGTGGCAGATCTGGATGAATCGAGGGGGGAGGAAACGGTAAGGCTCATCAGGGAAAAGAATGGGCATGCAATGTATGTTAGGACGAATGTCAGAGACAGTGAAAGCATGCAAGAGCTCGTACATAAAACGGTCGAGCATTTCGGAAGTCTGGATATCCTCGTTAATAATGCCGGAATCGGGCAGTCAGAAGTAAGGAGTATCGATTTAGAAGAAACAGAATGGGATGATGTCGTTGATACCAACTTAAAGAGCATATTCCTGGGAATGAAGTATAGTGTACCGGAACTCATGAAAAAAGGCGGGGTCATTGTGAACGTTTCAAGCCTTCTTGGATTGAAGGGAAGAAAATACGTATCAGCCTATAATGCGGCAAAAGGCGGAGTGGTGTTGTTGACGCAAAATGCCGCTCTGGAGTACGGAAAAGATGGAATCCGGGTAAACGCTGTAGCCCCGGGTGTCATCGATACAAACATCATTGAAGGGTGGAAACAGGATGAAAGGAAATGGTCGGTGATTTCTCAATCGAATGCCCTCAGGAGGATTGGAAACCCGGATGAAGTGGCATCAGCGATCTTGTTCCTGGCATCGGATGAAGCCTCCTTTATTACCGGATCCACATTATCTGTAGATGGTGGTGGATTGATCTATTAAGACCATGCAGTGGCATCTGAATAATCAAAATGGAAGGAATGATTTTGTGACAACTAAATCCTGGCACGTTCATTATCCTGAATCGTTCGACACTGATATACCAGCAATTGATTTCTCAATACCCCATATGCTTCAACAAACCGTATCAAGTTACCCTGAAAACCCGTGTATAAGCTTCTATCAAAAGCGCATGACGTATCGTGAACTTCAAGGTGCTGTCACATTGTTTTCCTCTTCCCTCCAGCAAATCGGCTTGGTGAAAGGAGACCGGGTGGCCATCATGCTCCCTAACTGTCCACAATATGTCATTTCTTATTATGGGATCCTTACGACTGGCGGGATTGTTACGCAGGTGAATCCAATGTCTGTTGAAAGGGAACTCATTCATTTACTAAATGACTCCGGGGCGGAGACGATCATTGTATTGGACCGCTTTTATCCCATGATTCAATCCATTCAAAAGGAAACAAAAGTGAAAACAATCATTGTCGTCAGCTTCCAAGGGGAGGACCCTGCGACTGATTACAAGTTTGATGAATTTTTGAAGCTTGGGGACGGTGGGGTTACTTCCATTAAAATAGAGCCGGAAGATGTTGCGGTCCTTCAATACACAGGTGGAACAACCGGCGTGTCTAAGGGTGTGATGCTCACACATAGCAATATTCTTTCAAATGTCATGCAAAGTCAGCGCTTTTTTAAAGAAAGCATTCAAACAGGGGAAGAAAGAAGTCTGAGTGTGATTCCTTTCTTTCATGTATTCGGAATGAATTCATGCATGAATCTTTCCATTTATACAGCAAATGAAATGATCCTGCTGCCACGGTTTGAGCTCTCAGAAGTATTATCAACCATTAAGAGGGAGAAACCCACATTATTCCCTGGAGTGCCGACCATGTATGTGGCGATTACAAATCATCCCTCTGCTGAAGAGTATGGGATTCATTCGATCAAGCTTTGTAACAGCGGTAGCGCCCCCATGCCTGTTGAGCTATTAAATCAGTTCGAGAAGAAAACAGGGGCAAAGATATTGGAAGGGTATGGTTTGTCCGAAGCCTCGCCGACGACCCATTGCAACCCTGCCTTCGCAGAAAGAAAGCCTGGAACTGTAGGAATCGGCCTCCCGTCTACGGATTATAAGGTAGTGGATTTAGCGACGGGCATGAAGGAAGTACCTCCTGGAGACATTGGAGAGCTGATCATCAAAGGTCCCCAAGTCATGAAGGGGTACTGGAATTTACCTGAAGAAACCGCCAATGCCCTTCGTGATGGATGGCTATACACAGGAGACATAGCCAGGATGGATGATGAAGGGTATGTATCAATCGTGGATCGAAAGAAGGATATGATCATTGCTTCGGGATATAACGTGTATCCCCGGGAAGTGGAAGAAGTCATTTATGAACATCCCGGCGTGCAGGAAGCGGTCGTGATCGGGGTCCCTGACTCATATCGAGGAGAAACCGTGAAAGCTGTGGTCGTGTTAAAGGCTGGGGAAAAGGTGTCAGAACAAGAATTGATCAGGTTCTGTCAGGAGAATATGTCTTCATTCAAAGTCCCAAGAATCATCGAATTCCGGGATGTACTTCCAAAGACGAGTGTAGGGAAGATTTTAAGAAGGGCCCTCCGGGAAAATGTGATATAATTCAGGTGATATTTGCAGATTGAGGGGACTTCATATGAAAGAAAAAATGACAGAGCAAGCAGTACGGTTATTTGATCAAAAAGGCTTTACCGTCACATCCATTCAGGATATCGTCGAATCGATCGGGGTGACAAAAGGAACATTCTACTACTATTTTTCCAGTAAAGAAGAGTTATTAAAGGAAATTCATATGAGATATATAGATGGTTTATTGTCCAAGCAGGAAAGAATACTGGAAGATGACAGTAAATCTTTCCGTGAGAAACTTTTTGACATCATTCATCTTTCCATCGTGGACATCAAAGAACAGGGAGCCAGTGCCAAAGTGTTTTTCCGGGAGATGAGACACTTAAGCCATGAAAGCGTGGACCAAATCGAACCCAAACGGGATATGTATCGCTATAATATTGAAAAGCTCTTGAAAGAAGGAAGAAATTCCGGAGATTTCAGAAACGACTTTGACGTTTCCGTTGTAGCCTTCGGTATACTCGGCATGATGAACTGGAGCTATCAATGGTATAAGCCTGGCGGGGCGAAGACGGATAAAGAAATAGCAGGTACGTTTGTCGATATGGTCTTGAATGGGATTCAAACCGAATAGAGAGGAAGCGGTTTCAGCATTTCCTCTCTCTCTAACATACTGACTGGTTAGTATTTATAACGAAAGAAGGCGGATAAATGGATTCTATCTCCGTAAGAAGTAGATTCTGCGAAACAGATGCACTGGGGCATATTAATAATACCACTTACTTTGTCTATTTAGAGGAAGCACGAATTAAATTCTTTCAAACAATCGGATTCGATATGGACGTGAAGGACTGGCGGTTTATTCTAGCTTCCACCAAATGTGATTTCGTCTCACAGGGTTATTTCAATCAAGAACTCGTGATCACCTCCTATATTTCCAGGATCGGATCAAAAAGCTTTCAGTTAGAGCATGATATCCTGTGTGCGGAGACTCATCAACTGATCGCAAGAGGAAACGCGGTCATTGTGTATTTTGACTTTCAGGAACAACGGAGTAAAGCAATACCTGATCTGTTAAAAGCCCAGCTAAACACTCATTTTCGTTCTGAGAAAACTGAATATTCTTGAATCTAGGAGGGATAAAATGACGGAACGGATGGAATATGAAACGGTGTCAGTCCGAAAAGGAGAAGAATTAAATGAAAAGAAATTATATGACTTCCTGGTTGAGCATTTTCCTGATCTAGAGCAAGAAGAGTTGAGCATTAAACAGTTTTCTGCAGGTCACTCCAATCTAACCTATTTGCTTTCAATGGGGAAATGGGAAGGGGTTTTAAGGCGTCCCCCCTTAGGGCCCGTCGCACCTAAGGCACATGATATGAAAAGGGAATTCAGGATCCTGTCAGAGATCCACCCTTTATTCGACGTTACACCAAAACCCTATGTATTCTCGGAAGATGAAGGGATAGTCGGAAGCCCATTCTTCTTCATGGAACGAAAAAGGGGGGAAGTATTTGATACTTCATTTCCACCGCATCTGGATGTGACACCTGAGGTATGCAAGAAAATCTCAGATGAAATGGTTTCAAAATTGGTTGAGCTTCATTCCATTGATCATACCAAAACCTCACTATACGAAATCAGTAGACCCGAACACTTTATGGAGAGACAGGTTCACGGGTGGATCAATCGCTATGAACGTGCCAAGACAAGTGAGATCCGTGATGTAGAACATCTGACACAGTGGCTGATCAAAAACGTTCCGGAAAATGCTGAGTCCACGATCATTCATTATGACTTTAAATTAAACAATAGTATGTTCTCTGAAGACCTGACATCCATGGTGGGATTATTCGATTGGGAGATGGCGACCGTCGGAGACCCACTTGCAGATCTGGGTGTCGCCATGGGGTATTGGATCCAGCAAGATGATCCTGAATTGTTGAAATACGGCCTCGGGAAGCCTCCAGTGACCATCATGGACGGTTTTTACAGCAGAAGAGAGTTTATCGAAGAATATGCTAACAAAAGCGGCAGGGACGTGAACCACATTCATTTCTATTTGTCTTTTGCCTATTTTAAGCTGGCGGTTATTGTGCAGCAAATTTATTACCGATTTAAGATGGGTCAGACCAATGATACCCGCTTTTCCGGGTTCGATCGGTTTGTCGAGTCTTTAATTACCCTGGGTAATCAGGCAGCATTTGATTTCAGGGAAAAATTATAAAGGGATGAATAGGATGCAATCACTATTAGTTGAAAAGAATGACCGTGTGTTGAATGTAACCTTGAATCGACCAGACAGCTTGAATTCTTTTGATGAGTTCATGCTTACGGGATTGATTGAAGCGCTGGAAGAGGCTGGACGGGATCAAGAGATCAGGGCGATCGTGATTCGGGGAGCGGGAAGGTCATTCTCCGCCGGTGGCGACGTGAAGACGATGGGAAGTGCGACATCTGCCCAAGTCTATGAACATATCGGAATACTGAATTCATGTATCAAAGCCATCAATACAATAGAAAAGCCGGTCATTGCCGCCGTCCATGGTTTCGCCGCAGGTGCCGGATTTAATTTAGCACTGGCCTGTGATTTAATACTTGCATCTGAGAGTAGTCAATTTGCACTGAGCTTTTCTAAAGTAGGTCTCATTTCTGATGGAGGGGGTTCTTATTTTCTCCCACGGTTGATCGGTCCTCATCTTGCAAAAGAGTTCTTTTTTACGGGAGAACCTGTGTCTGCCCGGAGGATGTATGAATTAGGAGTGATTAATAGACTGGTACCGGCTGATAGTCTAGAGGAAAAAACTAATGAGCTGGCTTCTGCATTAGCTGCGGGTCCAAGCAAGGCCTACGGAATGATGAAGAAAATGATTGATCGTTCATTCACAACTACCCTGGATGAAATACTGGAACAGGAAAGAATCACTCAAACGTTGATGATTTCAACGGAGGATCATGCAGAAGGAGTTTCTGCGTTTAAAGAAAAAAGATCCCCATCTTTTTCGGGGAATTAGGAGGAGTATAGATGAAAGCGATCCAATTTAAGGAGTTCGGTGGTCCCGATGTGTTGGAGAATGTGGACATTGATATGCCTACACCCCATGGGAGGGAGGTATTGATCAAAGTGCATGCCTCTGCTGTCAATTATGCGGATACGGCGCGGAGAGAAGGTCAATATGTGGTAAAGACCACCCTTCCATACATTCCCGGTGCGGAAGTATCCGGCCTCGTATCCGAAGTGGGAGAAGACGTAACGAAGGTCAATGTAGGAGATCGGGTCGTAGCGATGATGGATTCAGGAGGGTATGCAGAATATGCCGTGACAGATGAACGATCTATCCTCCCCCTTCCATATTGCTTGGACTTCAAGGAAGCGGCCTCCATTCCTGTACAGGGATTGAGTGCGTATCATATGTTGAAAACGCTTGGGAGGCTCGAGCAGGGTGAGACGGTCCTCATTCATGCTGCTGCAGGTGGTGTAGGACTCCTTGCCGTTCAGCTTGCAAAGCGATTCGGTGCCGGTAAAGTAATCGCCACTGCAAGCACTGAAGAAAAGCTTCGTCTAGCAGAAGATATGGGGGCAGATGTACTAGTCAACTATACAGAGGATGAATGGGAGAAAAAAGTATTGGATGCTACAAGTGGAAAAGGTGTGGATCTTGCACTTGAGATGGCAGGTGGTGACGTCTTCTATAAAACGTTAAAATGCCTCGCCTACTTCGGAAGACTCATCATCTACGGTGTAGCAAGCGGGGAGCAAAGCAGATTCTATCCCTCTTCATTAATGGCAAAGAATCAGTCGGTCACCGGCTTTTTTCTACCTCCTCTGATGAGGGACTCCGAGTTGACCCAAAAAACCCTGCACGAGATATTCCATTATGTGGCGAACGGAGATATTAAGGTCACAGTGGGGCATGTGTTTCCATTGGAAGAAGCGGCAAAAGTTCATTCCCTCATGCAGGGAAGACAAACAGTGGGAAAAGTGATCCTGCAGCCATAATTTTATACTAAAAGGGGGAAGAAAAATGAACTTACGCTTATCAGATGAACAAAGGATGATTCAGAAGACCATTCGACGATTTGTAGAGAAAGAATTGATTCCTTTAGAAAATGCAGTGCTGCGAAATGAACGGGAAGGAAAGCCCAGTCTTTCTACGGAAAAAAAGAATGAGCTGCAAATGAAGGCCAAGGATGCCGGATTCTGGGGCATCAATACTCCGGAGGAATACGGAGGAGCGGATCTCGGTCAAATGATGATGGCCATCGTCTATATGGAAATCTCCAAGACCTTTGTTCCATTCTCCTTTGGCGGTTATGCCGATAACATACTTTATTACGCCAACGAGGAACAGAAGAAAAATTATTTGATACCGACTATTAATGGTGAAAAGAAATCGTGTTTTGCCATGACGGAACCCGGAGCGGGATCTGATACCCGTAATATCCGAACCACAGCCGTGAAAGACGGAAACGAATGGATAATAAATGGAGAGAAAACGTTCATTACGGGTGGAAATGAAGCAGATTTCGTCATGGTCATGGCCGTGACGGATAAAGAAAAACATCGTCGGACAGGTCGGGAAGGAGTCACTTGTTTCATCGTCGATCGCAGCATGGGCTGGAAATCCGAATATATCCATACGATGGGTGAATGGGGACCGGCAAGTCTTATTTTTGAAGATGTAAGTGTTCCTGAAGAAAACATCCTTGGTGAAATCGATGGCGGCTACGATCTAGGTTTGGAGTGGATCGGCTTTGCCCGCTGGATCGTAGGAGCCCAGGCGGTTGGAGCAGCAGAACGCCTTCTTCAAATGGCCATCGACTATTCGAAGGAGAGGGAAACCTTTGGAAAGCCTATCGCGGACCGGCAGGCGATTCAATGGCAGATTGCCGATTCAGCCGTGGAGATTGAAGCGGCCCGCTGGCTCGTGTTAAATGCGGCATTCACACTCGATCAGGGGGAAGACAATCGCCATGTTGCGTCGATGGCCAAGCTATATGGGTCCAATATGGGCAATCGGGTCGTTGATCGCGTCCTCCAGATCCATGGTGGGATGGGTTATACAAGAGAGCTGCCGATCGAACGATGGTACCGGGAGGCAAGGTTATGGCGCATTTATGATGGAACCGATGAAATCCAAAAACTGATCATTTCAAGGAATTTATTAAAAGGTCATGTGAAACTTGGGCAATTTGTATAATCAGATAAAGGAGGCAGACGAAATGGGAGAACGATTCAGAGGAAAAGTGGCATTGGTCACGGGTGGAAGCAGAGGGATCGGCAGGGCGATTGCGGGATTACTGGCTGAAGAAGGCGCAAAGGTTGCCATCATCGATGTGAATGAAGAGGCATTGAATGAAGCAAGGGAGGTATTGAAGCAGTATGAATTGTATACAAAAGTGGCCAATGTCGTAGAATCCCAGGAAGTTGAAAATGCGATAAAGGATGTATATGAATCCTTTGGCTCCCTCGATATTGTAGTGAATAATGCAGGGGTCATCAGGGATAATCTGTTATTTAAGATGACCGAGCCTGATTGGCAGACCGTCATGGATGTGCACTTGAAGGGCTCATTCAATGTAGTGAAGACAGCCCAACAGTACATGGTTAAACAAAAGTACGGACGCATCATCAATATCTCATCCACCTCAGCACTGGGGAATCGCGGGCAGGCGAACTACGCAACGGCTAAAGCCGGTCTTCAAGGCTTGACAAAAACCCTTTCCATAGAACTTGGTCCATTCGGAATCACGACGAATGCTGTAGCTCCGGGCTTTATCGAAACCGACATGACGAAAGAAACCGCGAAACGAATCGGAATTACATTCGAGCAATTAGTCGAAGCGAGTCTCCAGGGGATTCCTGTTGGAAGAAGCGGGCTTCCTGAAGATATTGCAAATGCAGTCGCATTTTTTGCAGACGAAAAATCTTCATTCGTCAATGGGCAGGTTCTCTACGTTGCTGGAGGGCCGAAAGCCTGAATAAAGGAGAAAGGGGTGAAGATTATGTTTGAATCCTATATCGGAAAGAAGTCTACTCCCACGCGAAATGCAGTGGAAAGAGGAGCGGTTCGGAAATTTGCCGAAGCCATTGGTGACCCCCATCCCCTTTATGTGGATGAAGATACCGGGAACTCTTCCTCTTACGGGGGGAACATTGCCCCTCCCACCTTTCCGAGAGTGTTCGACTATGGTTCGCTCGAAGGCTTTCATTTACCGAATGTTGGGCTGATTCACGGTGAACAATCCTTTCATTATGAAAGACCTTTGAAGGTAGGGGAAACGATTCAATGTTACACGGAAATAAGAGACTATTATGAACGGGAAGGTACCGGGGGAAAACTGGGTTTCCTTGTCGTTGACGACGTCGGTGAAGATTCTCACGGGGAAAGAATCTTCACTTCCCAGGCGATTGTCATCATTACAGAAGAAGTCAGAAAGAGGTTGAGTAAATGACAACACTACAATCATTCGGAATAGGAGATACACTTCCCCAGGTAGAACTTGCTCCGATCACGAGGATGGACCTGATCAAATACGCAGGAGCTTCCGGAGACTATAATCCGATACACACCATCGATGAAGAAGCCTTGAAACTGGGTCTTCCAGGAATCATCGCTCATGGAATGTGGACGATGGGCAATGTGTCCAAACTTTTCAGCCTTCACTATGAGGAAGGCTTTATCCAGGATTACTCGGTACGTTTTAAAGGAATGGTCATGTTACATGATGTGGTTACATTACGGGCAGAATTAACGGACAAACAGGATAACCTCCTTCATTTTAGGATCTTAGCCACAAATCAAGCCGGGAAGAAAGTAATTGAGGGTAACGTCGTTTTTAAAGTCCTTGAATAGTTACTCAATGCTTTATGAAAAATTGTCGTAGATCCACCCCTAATCGAATAAACATGTATGGAATGATGTTAAAATAAAATAAGACAAAAGACATAAATCCGATCGAAAAACTCGGGTTGACTTCTTCTGTAATTGTGATATTATTTAGAATATTAAAATGAATAACTCTTATCCAGAGAGGTGGAGGGATCTGGCCCTATGAAGCCCAGCAACCTACGTATTGTAAGGTGCTAATTCCAGCAAAATGTGAAGTCATTTTGGAAGATAAGGTAACCTTACCTGAACAACTTTCCAAAATGGGAAGTTGTTTTTTTCTGATCTGGATAAGATGAAAATTGGGGGTATCATGTGAAAAAAGAGAAGAACCAGCAAGTACAGTTTGACTTGGTAGCAGAGAAAATCCAGTCCATGCTTGAAACCATGAGCTTTGGTTCGATCACGATTATCGTACAGGATGGGAAAGTCATTCAATTAGAGAAAAATGAGAAAGTCCGAATTAAATAAGCTGACTAGACAAACTAGAGGCGCATAACAGAGATCAAGGGACTCCCTTTATCTTGTTATCGCCTCTCTTTTATTGGAGTAGAAAGGGGTGTATCATGCTAACCTATCGGACTTGGAAACAACCAGCTGTAAATTTTGAAGTCGATCCAGTCTACAAAGGAGCCTTGAATGTCTTGGAATGGACATATGAGCAGTATGGTGAAACGGTCGTTTATGCCTGCAGTTTTGGAATTGAAGGGATTGTCCTCATCGATCTCATTTCCAAAGTACAACCTCAGGCGGCCATCGTTTTCCTGGATACGGGTGTCCATTTTAAAGAAACCTATGAAACCATCGAAAAGGTGAAGGAAGCCTATCCGGGTCTGACCATTCATATGAAAATGCCGGAACTGACAATGAAGGAGCAGGCAGAAGCTTATGGGGATAGGCTTTGGGAGAAAAATCCAAACCAATGCTGTCAAATTCGAAAGCTTGATCCTTTAAAGGAATCCTTATCCAAAGGGAATGCCTGGATATCTGGATTAAGAAGGGAGCAATCGCCTACAAGGAGTCACATTGAGTTCATCAATAAAGATGATAAATTTCAGTCCGTTAAGATTTGCCCATTGATTCACTGGACCTGGAAAGAAATATGGCGATATGTCCACAAGCATAATCTTACGTATAATCCCCTTCACGACCAGGGCTATCCGAGTATAGGCTGTTTTCACTGCACGACACCAGCCGTAGACATCAATGATCTCCGCTCCGGAAGATGGAAAGGAAAAGGGAAAACAGAATGCGGCCTTCATTAAAACTGGTGACGACCTTTGCTTGAACTAGCGGCCCTTTTTATTAGCCTGTTTTTCGCCATGAACATCGGTGCCAGTGGAGCGGCAGCATCTATGGGGGTTGCCTATGGAGCGGGAGCGATCAACAACATCAGGACAGCATTATGGATTTGTGCAGCAGGTGTCCTCTGTGGGGCGGTTCTCGGTGGTGGAGAGGTAGTGAAAACGATCAGTTCCGGAATCATACCCCAACATCTATTGTCGATCAAAATCGTCATCATCATTTTATTATCTGCGACGATTTCATTATTTTTGGCGAATGTAATCGGGATCCCCCTATCAACGAGTGAAGTAACGGTGGGAGCGGTAGTAGGAGTCGGGGTGGCCTATCAGGTTCTTTACGTAAAGTCATTGGTCACCATCATGTCATTCTGGGTCATTGTCCCGGTGATCGCCTTCTGTGTTACATGGATTTTCGGCTTGGGATTAGTACGATTAGAGAAGCGGGGATCCCACTTTGAGAAAAGGTGGCTGGCATATGTGTTGATCATCGCCGGGTTCTTTGAAGCTTTCTCGGCGGGGATGAATAACGTAGCAAACGCTGTCGGCCCATTGGTCGGTGCAGGCTTGCTCACACCTTCACGGGGGATTTGGCTGGGTGGTTTATTTGTAGCGCTGGGTGCCCTGTTGCTTGGGAAAAGAGTCGTTGAAACAAACGGGAAGAAAATCACCCAGTATTCGAAAGCAGAAGGAATCCTCATCTCCTCCACTGGAGCCCTGCTTGTGATGGTAAGCTCCCTGTATGGGTTGCCGATCCCACTCACACAAGTTACGTCTTCTTCCATCATCGGACTCGGGGTGTCAAAAAACGGAAGACATATGCTGCAAAAGAAAATCGTAAAAAAAATCGTGAAAATCTGGGTGGTTTCACCCCTTATTTCACTCAGTATTTCGTACTTTTTGGTCAAACTCCTGATCGATAGCGATCTGTATTCAATTGTCGTCCCTACAAGCGTCATCATTGCAACGGTGGGAGCCTTGTCCCTTATGAGGGTCATAAATGAAGAAAGAAGGTCTGTCCATGAGGATGGAGGAGGAATATAGACTTAATTCCGATTAAAACAATATGTTAAGGAGGATATTTGAAATGAGTTTACAGCCACACGGAGGAAAGTTAGTTCAATCTTATTTACCGCAAACATCGTATGAAAGCATTCTACAAGAAATCCAACTGGATGATATTGCGTTAAGTGACTTGGAGCTCATTGCCATAGGAGGCTATAGCCCAATCGACGGTTTTTTGACAGAAAAGGATTATCAAAAGGTCGTTGAATCATTGAGGTTAGACAATGGATGCGTTTGGAGCATACCCATCACATTGCCAGTTGAGAAAGAAAGGGCAGATTCCTTGAAAGTAGGGGTAACGGGCAGGCTCGTATACAAAGGAGAAACATATGGCCTCATTGATGTAGAGGATATATATGAACCTGATAAACAAAAAGAGGCCCTTCTCGTTTATGGAACGACCGATATGGACCATCCCGGCGTGAAAAAAATATTCCAGCGGGGAGAGGTGTATGTGGGGGGCAGGATTACCCTGCTTAAAAGAATCCCAAAAGCATTCAATGAATTTACCTTTGATCCAAGTGAAACGAGAACAAGGTTCAAAAATAAAGGCTGGAAGACAATCGTCGGTTTCCAGACAAGAAACCCGGTTCATCGGGCACACGAATATATTCAGAAGACGGCACTTGAAACGGTAGATGCCCTCTTTTTGAATCCATTGGTCGGTGAAACGAAAGCAGATGATATTTCAGCTGAAATCCGGATGAAAAGCTATGATGTTTTATTAAAGAACTATTACCCTAAAGACCGAGTATTTCTGGGGGTCTTTCCCGCAGCCATGAGATATGCGGGGCCAAGGGAAGCCATCTTCCATGCGTTAGTACGAAAAAACTATGGCTGTACTCATTTCATCGTCGGCCGTGATCATGCAGGCGTTGGTGATTATTACGGGACCTATGATGCCCAGAAGATCTTTGATCAGTTCAGCGAAGAAGAAATTGGGATCATCCCTCTCCGCTTCGAGCATAGCTTTTATTGTAAAAGGTGCGAAGGGATGGCGACCACCAAGACCTGCCCACATGAAAAAGAACAGCATGTCATTCTTTCCGGAACAAAAGTTAGGGGGATGCTTCGTAAGGGTGAAGTCCCTCCATCGACCTTTAGCCGTCCGGAAGTGATTGAAGTACTGATCAATGGACTGAAACAAGAATCTAACCAGTCGTGATGAGGAGGAGCATAGATTGAGTGAAGAACAGCAAAACATCGTTTGGCATGAAACAGCCGTAACAAAACAAGAGCGGAGGAACCACAATGGTCATCAAAGTTTCATCCTTTGGTTTACGGGATTATCTGCATCCGGTAAATCGACTTTAGCCAATGCAGTGGCTTCTTCCCTTTTTCAACAGGGGAAGCAGGTGTATGTCCTTGATGGGGATAACATCCGTCATGGATTGAATAAAGATTTAGGCTTTCATGAAGATGATCGAAAAGAAAATATCAGGAGAATCGGGGAAGTGTCCAAACTTTTTATCGATAGCGGTCAAATCGTCCTCACAGCCTTTATTTCTCCCTACAGGAAAGACAGGGAACTCGTGCGTAAATTAGTCAGACCGGAAGAATTTCTGGAAGTGTTCGTCCAATGTTCTTTAGAGGAATGTGAGAAGCGCGATCCAAAAGGTCTGTACAAAAAAGCCCGTAATCAAGAGATCACTCAATTCACGGGAATCAGTGCACCATATGAAGAACCGGAAAATCCGGAGATCATTCTCAATACAGAGAAACAATCCATAGAAGAATGTGTCGAGGCTTTACTGCTTGAATTAAAACAAAAACAACTTATTTAAGGAGAGAAAATCATGGCGTATACAAAATCTTGGGAGTCAAATGAGAAACTAAATAAAACGGAAAAATGGAAGCTTGAGAAGGACGGATTGGCCATTTTTAAAGATATCCCCTATTATGCCGAAAACGGGTTCTCATCCATCCCGAAAGAAGAGTGGGATAAATTCAAATGGGCGGGTCTTTATCTGCAGAGACCTAAGGAAGACGGATATTTCATGATGAGGGTGAATGTCCCGTCCGGCATACTGAGCTATGATCAGGCAAGGGAGCTTGCTGCCATTTGTAAAGAATACGGCAGGGACGTCTATGATATCACGACCCGTCAGGCCATCCAGTTCCACTGGTTGAAGATTGAACAAATCCCCGATATCTTCAAACGTCTGGAAAAAGTCGGATTGTCTTCTGCAGGGGCGTGTGGGGATATTACACGTAACATCGTCGGAAATCCCCTGGCAGGCATCGATCCGGATGAACTCTTTGATACAAGAGCTGTTGTGAAGGAAGTCTATGACTTTTTCCAGCATAACGAAGACTTTTCAAATTTACCGAGAAAGTATAAAGTCGCGATTTCTGCCAATCTGAATAACGCAGCGAATGCCGAAATCAACTGTGTTTCTTTCCTTCCGGCGAAAAAGCAGATAAACGGGAAAGAGGAGTTAGGATTTCACTTGAAGGTCGGGGGTGGATTGTCTTCAAGACCTCTACTGGCACAAGAATTGGACGTATTTGTTCTTCCCCATCAAGTGAAAGACGTAACGGTTGCCCTTACGACCATTTTCCGTGACTTCGGTTATCGGGAGAAACGGCATTTAGCCCGTTTGAAATTCCTCATGGCCGACTGGGGACCCGAGAAGTTCAAAGAAAAGCTGCTGGAATATGTGGAGCTTCCACCGGCGGGAGTCAACGCAGTACAAGGCTGGAATGCAGGGTATTTCTACGGGGTCCATCCCCAGAAACAGGAAGGCCTGAATTATGTGGGACTGAATGTTCCTGTTGGCAGATTGAATTCCGATGAAGTATATGAGCTCGCAAGAATTTCCAAGAAATATGGAAATGGTGAACTCCGAAACTGTAATTCTCAGAATCTCATCATTCCGAATATACCCGATGAACATGTAGATGCTTTACTCTCTGAAAAAATCTTTGACCGGATTTCGACGAGTCCGTTATCTTTCATCGGGTACTCTGTTTCATGCACAGGAATCGAATATTGTAATCTTGCTTTGGTAGAGACAAAGGAGCGGATGAGACTGATTGCAAATGAATTGGACCAGGAATTGACGTTGGATGTCCCGGTCAGAATCCATATGGTCGGCTGTCCCAATTCATGCGGTCAGCGACAAATTGCAGACATCGGTCTGCAGGGGATCAAAATGAGGACGAAAGATAAGAAAATGATCGAAGCCTTTGAAATCTATGTAGGGGGTACTCTTCAGGATGGCGGGAAATTGAATGAAAAGCTAAAAGGAAAAGTGGAAGCTTCCAATCTGTCCGAGGTCGTCAAGCAACTCTTGATTCAATTCAAACAAACGAAGGAACGGGGAGAAACGTTCTTTGACTATATCAACCGTGTCGGTACCGCTCCCCTTCAGGAATCATTGGATCAACTGCTGCAGGAAGCATAAGGAGGCTGGATAGATGAATTTATATCGATTTGAAGTCACTGCCCGGGACTTTGTCACGATTGTCGTCGTAGCAGCTGATACGGATGAGAAAGCGTTTGACCTGGTTGAGATCGAACTTGAGAAGTATTTTTTGAAAAAGCCGGATGTCGAGGATATCTCCCTTTATGAAAAAAAGAGAATCCGGGGAAATGGTGCAGGATTTGTCCTGCACGAACAGGAAACCATCATTACATCCTGAGGAGGGAAACAATGGGAAAGGTATATTTAGTCGGAGCGGGACCCGGAGATCCGGAACTGATCACGGTAAAAGCGCTGAAATCCATACAAAAAGCAGACGTCATTCTTTATGACCGCCTGGTGAACAAGGAACTTCTCACATACGCGAAGAAAGGGGCGGATTTGATCTATTGTGGAAAACTGCCAAACTATCATACGATGAAACAAGATACAATCAATCATTTTCTAGTGCGCTACGCGGCAAGCGGAAAAGTGGTGGTCAGGTTAAAGGGGGGAGATCCCTTTGTATTCGGAAGAGGCGGTGAAGAAGCGGAAGCATGCGCGAAAAAAGGGATTCCTTTTGAAATCATTCCGGGTATCACGTCAGGAATCGCGGCAGCCGCTTACGCCGGAATACCGGTCACGCACAGGGATGCAAGCTCAAGCGTTGCCTTTGTAACGGGGCATAAACAAAACAATCAACTTGAAGATGAAAAATGGGAAAGCTTATCGAAAGGAATCGATACCCTCGCCATCTATATGGGAGTCAGTAATCTCCCTTATATCAGAGAAAAGCTTATACAATATGGGAAATCCAAGCATACCCCTGTGGCACTTGTTCACTGGGGGACGACAGAAGTGCAAAAGACCGTTACAGGGACCCTTGATACCATCATTGATATCGTAAAAGAGGAAAAAATAGAAAATCCAAGCATGATCATCGTAGGCGAAGTGGTAAGGTACCGTGAGAAAATTCAATGGTTTGAAAAGAAAATGATCATGAGCGAGGCTTTATAGATGAAACGTGCGGTATTGTATGTGTGCCATGGCAGTCGTTTGGTGAAAGCCCGTGAAGAAGCTGTTGCCTTCATCAAGCGATGTCAGGAACATGTCGAGGCGGATATTCAGGAAATAAGCTTCCTTGAACTTGCCAGCCCTTCCATAGAAGAAGGATTCCGTTCATGCGTGGACAGAGGGGCCACTCACCTGACTGTCGTACCACTCCTCCTTCTGACGGCGGTCCATGCCAAGAAGGATATCCCTGAAGAGATTCAAAAGTGCAAAGGCTTATATCCTCATATTAAGGTGAAATACGGACGTCCAATCGGCGTACACGATCGGATGGTCGAAAGTGTCATCAATAAGATGGAGGAGGCTGCACCACTTCATTCTTCTACAATCGCCATTTTAATCGGAAGGGGGAGTTCGGATCCGGATGTCAAGAGGGACCTCTGTGGTCTAGCTGAGCTTGTCCACAGAAAAACAGCGATAAGCGAGGTAAGAACATGCTATTTAACGGCAGCTTCCCCGAGCTTTACAGAGACTCTGGAATCTGTAAGGTATTCAGATAAAAACGTCATCTTCATTCCATATCTTTTATTTACCGGGTTACTGATGAAGGGAATTGAAAAAGAAATTCAGGGAACGAATAATGAACATATCATTCTGGGGAATTATTTAGGGTATGATCCGCTTGTGGAAGAAGCGTTCCTGTACAGGGTAAATGAGTCAATTTGGCCTAAAGGAGAAACCTATGCTGCCTGTCATGATTGATGTCTGTGGGAAACAAGTAACCATTGTGGGTGGAGGGAAAGTGGCATTTCGTAAGCTCTCTGTATTTCTTGAGCAGAGAGCAAGGATTACCGTCATCAGTCCGGAGGTAGTCGATGAGATCAAAGTATTACATGAAGAGAATAAGATTTCATGGTTCAAGAGAGAAGTGGCAAGTGAGGATGTTAGAAACGCATTTATCGTCATCGCTGCCACAAACAAACGATCGGTGAACGAACAGGTGAAAAAGTATTCCGAGGAAAACCAGCTATTATGTGTAGTGGACAACGGGGATTGCGGAAATATGCAGATGGTCTCCTTTAAGCAAAAAGGAAATCTGACAATCGCTGTTTCAACTGGTGGAGCAAGTCCATTCTTAGCAAAGAAGCTTACGAATCAACTGTCTCAACCATTTGATGATTTGTTCATCGAGAAGCTTGCAATCATTTCTTCTGAGAGAAAGGAAATCAAAGCGTCGGATTTACCTGAAAGGGAAAAAAGAAACCTGTTAAAAGAACTTTCTTGTAAGCTTGAGGGAATCGAAAATGAGTAAAGCATGGGGAAACTATACTCCCCATGCTTTACTCATCTTTCCCTTTGTAAAGGGAATCATTAGTAAACGCTTCTTATTTCACGAACATTTAACTTTGAAATTGTATTAATGTTAGGAAATGAGTCTTTACAAAAGGATGAGTTGCCGGTATACTAACCAATATCAAATCAATCTTTAGTTTTTCACTCATATAATAGCGGGGATATGGCCCGCGAGTTTCTACCGGATTACCGTAAATGATCCGACTATGGGTGAGCAATGATAGGTGCGTCTTTATGGGCGCTCTTTGCCTAACCCAAAGGTCATTGTCTCACTCTGATGTGAGCACAATATCCTTTGGGTTTTTTAGTATCTACAACAGGTAAAGGAGCGATTCATTCATGAATGTATTAAAAAATAAGATCAAAGCGGAGGGTGTCGTCCTTTCAGAAACGGTATTGAAGGTCGATTCATTCCTTAATCATCAAGTTGATCCGGAACTAATGATGGAAATAGGGAAAGAATTTGCACATCGTTTCAAAGAGGAAGGAATCACAAAGATACTGACCATTGAATCTTCAGGAATCGCGCCAGGTGTGATGGCTGCCCTTCATATGAATGTTCCACTGGTCTTTGCACGAAAAAAGAAATCGTTGACGCTAACAGAGGGAGTTCTTACTTCAAAGGTGTATTCATTCACCAAGCAAGAAGAAAATACCATTTCCATCTCGCGGGAGTACATACAAAAAAATGATCGAGTCTTATTGATCGATGATTTCCTGGCAAATGGGCAGGCCGCATTGGGCTTGATCGACTTAGTGAAACAGGCGGAAGCGGTTGTCGCCGGAATTGGAATTGTCATTGAAAAGTCATTTCAAAATGGCGGGAAAATCGTTAGGGATACTGGCTATAGGGTGGAATCTTTAGCTGAAATAGAGTCCCTTGAAAACGGAGAAGTACAATTTAAGCAAGAGGAGGCGACTGTATCATGAAGAATCAGCCTATTAAACTGGCTTCACTTGGTATCCAGCATGTTCTTGCCATGTATGCGGGTGCGGTCATTGTCCCCTTGATCGTCGGAGGAGCCCTTGGACTTTCAGGAGAACAGCTTACGTACCTTGTTTCCATCGATATCTTCATGTGTGGAATCGCGACCCTGCTGCAAGTGTTGAGTAATCGATTCTTCGGGATCGGACTACCCGTTGTTCTCGGATGTACGTTCACGGCAGTCGGGCCCATGATCGCAATTGGAGGTCAGTATGGGATCTCCGCCATCTACGGATCGATTCTCGTTTCAGGTTTATTCGTCATTGCGATCAGTAAATATTTCGGGAAGCTTGTCCGCTTTTTCCCACCTGTCGTGACGGGTTCTGTCGTGACCATCATTGGGATCACACTGATCCCTGTTGCCATGAACAATATGGCAGGCGGTCAGGGGAGTGCTGATTTTGGTTCATTGGAAAATCTGTCATTAGCGTTTGGAACGTTGTTATTCATATTATTCTTATATAAATTCTTTACAGGGTTTGTCCGCTCAGTATCCATTTTACTCGGACTGATGGCAGGAACGGCTGTCGCTTTCGTTCTCGGAAAAGTCGATTTCAGTGCAGTTGGTGATGCTTCGTGGTTTCATATGGCTAAACCATTCTACTTCGGGATGCCGACGTTTGAAATAACAGCCATCCTCACGATGATTCTTGTAGCCATGGTCAGCCTGGTCGAGTCAACAGGTGTCTATTTCGCCCTCGGGGATATCACTGATAAAAAGATTTCAGAAGAAGATTTAGCAAGAGGGTATCGTGCAGAAGGATTGGCCATCGTCCTCGGTGGATTATTCAACGCATTTCCGTATACGGCGTATTCCCAGAACGTCGGATTGGTTCAGCTTTCGGGTGTAAAGCGGAATAATGTGATATATGCAACGGGTGCTTTCCTTGTGATCCTTGGTTTGGTCCCGAAAATCGGTGCTCTCACCACGGTGATTCCTGCTTCCGTATTGGGAGGTGCGATGGTCGCCATGTTCGGTATGGTGGTCGCGTACGGAATCAAAATGCTCAGTCACGTGAATTTTGCATCACAGGAGAATCTATTGATTATCGCGTGTTCTGTAGGAATGGGACTTGGGGTAACGGCTGTCCCTGAATTGTTTGCTCAAATGCCGACAAGCATCCGCATCTTGACGGATAATGGAATTGTTGCAGGCAGTTTAACGGCGATAGGGCTGAATATCTTTTTTAATGTTTTATCTAAACGAAAGTTGAATGTTGTGGTGAGGGAGCAAAAAGCTTCATGATTTTGATAAAACCGTCATTTCTATTCCATTTAGAGATGACGGTTTTTTCTTCGCGGTATATTTCTGAATTATCTGATAGTAAGAAGGGGAAACGGACACCCGTCACGAACATTATGGATAGGGAATGTGTCAGAATGGAACACCTTACTTATAAGGAGGAAAAAAATGTACGCAACCACTGGATCTATTTTTGACCAAACGGTAATGAAATTCCGCAATAAGGAGGCCATTGTAGAAGAGAAGACTGGTAAGCGGTTAACCTTTGGGGAGTGGCAGGATGAAGTCCATCGTGTGGCCAATGCCCTCTTGGATGCAGGTGTAAGAAAAGGGGACCGGGTTTCTACGTATCTATTCAATACATTGGAGTTAGCCAATGTCTATTTTGCATGCGGAAAAATCGGTGCCGTGATCAATCCGATAAACTTCCGTCTGAAAGGAAAGGAAATTCACTTTATTTTAGAAGATGCAGAACCTAAGGTCGTACTGTTTGAAGAAGCTCTCTCCCAACCGATTGAAGGGATATCCAAGAACTTTCCTCAGACCCTTTTTTGGTATGTGGGGGGCAAAACGCCAGCATTTGCTTATAGCTATCATGAGGTAGTGAGTCCTTGTTCCACGGCACTTGCAGATTTTTCAGTAGAAGAAACGGACATTTATGCCATCATGTACACGAGCGGGACCACCGGGAGACCAAAAGGGGTGCTTCACAGACACCGGGATATGGCGGAGCAAAGCTTGATCTGTACGTCGGTTATGGGGCTTACACCAAATGATATCGGACTTGTGACAGCTCCAATGTTCCATTGTGCCGAGCTTCATTGCTGTTTCCTTCCACGGGTACAAGCGGGGGCGAAAAATATCATCGTTCATCAGTTCGAGCCTCAGACGGTATTGAATGTGATACAACGGGAGAAAGTCACCAACCTTTTTGCGGCACCGACGATGTGGAATATGCTTCTTCAGCATGGGGTGGAGAAGTATGATACTTCATCACTCCGGATAGGTCTCTACGGGGCTGCCCCAATGGCACCAGTTCTTGTCAGGGCTCTTCAAGAAACGATGAATGTCGACCTGATCCAGGCGTATGGTCAGACGGAGATGGGGCCAGCGGTTACGTTCCTGCTTCAGGATGAACAGTTAACGAAGGCTGGTTCCGCCGGTCGTGCCGCTTATAACCATGAAATACGAGTGGTAAGACCCAATGAGAACGGTCCTTCCGATCCTGATGATATGTGTAAGCCTGGTGAAGTAGGGGAAATCATTGTCAGGGGCTCATGCACAATGCTTGAATACTTTAACCGGAAGGAAGCGACGGAAAAAGCGTTGTATAAAGGCTGGTACCACTCCAGTGACTTAGGTTACATGGATGAGGAAGGATATTTGTATGTGGCCGACAGGGTGGATGATATGGTGATTACAGGAGGGGAGAACGTCTATCCGCGTGAGGTAGAGGACGCCCTGCATGTTCATGAAGATGTGTTGGATGTCGCAGTTCTCGGTCAGCCGGATGAAACATGGGGAGAGCAGGTTTTGGCAGTAGTGGTGTCAAAAAATCCTTCTCTATCATCAGAGGACCTTGATTTATTTCTGAAGAATGGTGATCTGTTGGCAGACTATAAGAGGCCACGGGAATATGTATTTGTGAATGAGCTTCCCCGTAATGCAAGTGGGAAGATTCAAAAGTTTCTGCTGAGGGAGAATGTTGTTCAAAAAGAAAAGCGACTATAGAGTGATGGTAAGGGTCTAGAGCTTGAATGTTTGTTGAATTATGGGAATGCAGTTTAACTGGCTGCATTCTTTTTTTGATTAAATGTCAGAATAATAAAATTTTTATTGAAAGTGAAGGATAATATGCATTATACTATTGGGAATGAAGGATTTACTTCAAACTTTAAAAAGGAGAAGGTATGACTAATCAATCAATTTCTCAAATCATTAAAGAGCATTACTCAACGTTATCCACCGGGCAAAAAAAAGTGGCAGAATTGATTTTGCAGAATCAAGGTGAGGCAGCGATTCTCACGGCATTTCAGATGGGGAGAAAAGTGGGTGTAAGTGAGACAACTGTCATTCGCCTGGGGTATGCATTAGGATTCAAGGGATATTCAGACATGCAGGATATAGTAAGAAAGGATTGGTTGGAAAAGAAAAATGGGAAAAAGGATGAAGTATATACTTCAGCATCAAACGTAAATGAAGGAAATGATGTATTCAGGCAGATTATTCAAAAAGAAAAATCGGTCCTTGAGCAGTTGTTTAGGCAGTTAAACGAAGAAGGTCTATGGAAAGCCGTCGATCGTTGCATTGATTCTGAGAGGGTTTACATAGGCGGATTCGGAAGTTCATACGGAGCGGCTTATTGGATGTATTACGCCCTAAAACAGTACAGAGGAAATGTATATCTCTCTAACCCAACTGGATTTTTCCCGGAAGATATTTGTGATTTAGATGAGGATTCTACGGTAGTTCTGTTTTCATTTCCACGATTTCGAAAAGAATCTTTAGAGCTTGCAGAAAGGGTGAAGAAACAAGGTTCTTTTGTTATTGCTATAACAAATAGACAGCTATCTCCCATTGGGCAGCTGTCAGATCTGACGCTTACTACCGAAGAAGAAATGGATTCAGGACACCATTCCATTGCATCTGTCGTGAGTTTGGTCGAAATGATTCTGGTGGGCATTCAACATCGAGATCAAGACAACATCAGTCTTCGGCAAACAAAGCTTGAACAGCTATATACAAATCAAGGGTTATTTATCGAATAACATGAATAGAGGGGTGGAGTTTTTATGAATGGGGTTACGCAAACAAAGGAAAAGATAGAAGCTAAATCGTTCAAAAACAGTGATATTTTGACATTCTTACTTCCTTCAATAATTGGAATACTATTATTTATCGTACCTATCACTACAGGTGACGGCATTACCATTCCTGTCGCATACCTGGCAGGGCAAATCAATGTTTACGCCGGTGAACTTATTCCTCCAGTTACGGTCACAATCATGATTCTTTCTGTGATAGGATCTCTCATTGCTATCAGTTTTAAGCCTGCGTTTATTACAAAGAGCCGATACTTAACGACTCTTTTTATGATTCGTCCGTTTTGGCTCATTGCCCGTATTCTTGGTACCGTGTTTGCTGTGATGACGCTTTATCAAGTTGGACCCGGCATGGTTTTCTCAGAGAACACAGGCGGTCTCTTAATCTATGACCTTATCCCGATTTTATTTTCTACTTTTTTACTAGCGGGTTTACTGCTGCCGCTTCTCCTGAATTTTGGTTTGTTGGAGTTTTTCGGTGCATTGCTTTTAAAGGTGATGAGACCCGTCTTTACCCTGCCTGGTCGATCCTCTCTTGATTGTCTCGCATCATGGGTAGGTGATGGGACGATCGGCGTTCTTTTGACGACTAAGCAATATGAAGAAGGCTATTACACAAAGAGGGAAGCGGCTGTTATCGCTACCACTTTTTCAGTTGTTTCC
The DNA here is from genome assembly GCF_002563655.1 of Bacillus sp. es.034. GTDB lineage: Bacteria > Bacillota > Bacilli > Bacillales > Bacillaceae_B > Rossellomorea. The sequence continues at coordinate 2,979,469 of NZ_PDIY01000001.1, forward strand.
ATTACATTCACTATTGTCGTCATCTCCTATTTGAATTTAGAGCAATATTTCCTTCATTATTACGCTACGATCATATTTGCAGGTCTTGTAGCAGCTTTGATCATGCCACGCATACCTCCATTGTCAAGAAAATTGGATACAGGGTATGAAAAGGCGGATTTAAAGAAAGAAACGGGGATTCCATCAGATTTCTCTGTAGTAAAATGGGGTTTTCATCAAGCGGTATCGAAAGCCAAAAAGAATAATGGACCCTTTGCTGTAGTGAAAGAAGGAGTTCAGAACGTATTGGATATGTGGCTTGGTGTGCTGCCGATCGTTATGGCTATTGGAACGGTTGCCTTAGTGATAGCGGAGTTCACGCCAATTTTCACCTATCTTGGGAAGCCATTTGAGCCTGTTCTCATGCTTATGCAAGTTCCAGAATCCAGTGAAGCAGCCCAGACCATGGTAGTCGGATTTGCCGATATGTTCCTTCCAGCGGTCATCGGGAGCGGGATTGAAAGTGAACTAACCCGCTTTATTATCGCTTGTGTTTCTGTCACTCAATTAATCTATATGTCTGAAATGGGTGGATTGCTGCTTGGTTCGAAGTTGCCCGTCAGCATCGTCGATTTAATCTTGATTTTTTTAATCCGAACATGCATCACATTACCAATTGTGGTCGTGATTGCCCACATGATTTTTTGATAGGAGGAAGAAAACGTGAACTTTGTGGAAGAACAACATGATGAGATTCTGAGAACCTATCAGGAGCTGCACAAACTGGCCGAGCCTAGCTGGATGGAGGAAAAAACCTCAAACTATTTAAAAACCAAATTAGCTGATTTTGGTTTTTAAAATAAAAAAATTCGATGGGCATTACGGCTTTCTAGCTGAGGTAGAAGGTAATAAAACAGAAGTGATTGCTCTTCGTGCAGATATGGATGCTTTGCTTCAGGAAGTGAATGGTGTCGTGAAGGCGAATCATTCATGTGGCCATGACGCTCACAGCACGATGGTGTTATATGCTGCACTGGCCATATCGAAAATGAACCTAAATCATACTATTCGCTTTATCTTTCAGCCAGCTGAGGAAAAAGCGGCAGGGGCACTTAAAATGATGGAAGAGAATGTTCTTAAAAATGTGAAATTCTTAGGGGGGATTCACCTTAGACCCGAAGTGGAAGTACCCTATTATAAGGCTGCTCCTGTCATTGTCCATAGCTCAACGGCAGCGCTTAAGGGTACGATAAAAGGGGTGCCTTCTCATGCTGCCCGTCCTGAACAAGGGAATAATCCTCTGGAGTCCGCTTCTTTACTCATCCAGGCAATTGGACAGATTCGATTAGATGTCAGGGATCGTTATTCCATTAAGATAACTGAACTTCACGGAGGAGAATCCTCCAATTCCATTCCTGAACATACGCACTTCACTTTCGATGTAAGGGCGGAGTCCAATGCAACCATGACTGCATTATTGGAAAAAGCAGAACAGGTGGTAGAAGGCATTCAACTGGGGACGGGGACAACCATCAGATATAGTGTGGAAGAATACTTGCCTGCGGCTGTTAAGGATCATCAAGCAATAGAAATAGCACATGAAGCGATATGTTCTGTCCTTGGTGAGAAGAATACAATTTCAGAGTGCATCTCTCCTGGAGCAGAAGACTTTCATTTTTACTCAATCAAAAATCCGGGATTATCTTCTACGATGATCGGTCTTGGATGTGGTCTCACACCAGGGCTGCACCATCCTGCCATGCGATTCAATCTCGAATCTCTTGTCTATGGAACCAAGATATTAATACAGATGATCGTAGAAGCAGATCAGAAACAATGGTAGGCAAGGAGGGGAAGAAAATGAAAAATGGCATCCTTTCATCAATGAATATCAGGAAACTGCAATCAGTAGAGGAATTGGAAGTTGTAAGAAAACTGGAGTCCCTTATCTGGAGCTTTGAAGATTCTGTTCCTGTTAACCAATCTATTGCAGTCGTGAAAAATGGAGGATTCATCCTCGGGGCCTTTTATCAAGAGAAACTGATCGGTTTTCAATATAGCTTTCCAGGCTTCGACGGAAGAAAGGTATATCTCGTATCACACAGTTTAGGAATCCATCCCGATTTTAGGAAGTTTGGCATCGGGGAAATACTGAAAAAAGCACAAAGAAGCACGGCCATCGAGATGGGGTATGAACTCATCACATGGACGTATGATCCATTGGAAACAGTCAATGGGAACTTAAATTTACATAAGCTTGGTGCAATTGTGAGTCAGTATATCCCAAATGTATATGGGGATATGGATGATCAATTGAATGCGGGAATCCCTACGGATCGATTTCTTGTAAAGTGGTGTATTCATCAATCGGATGAAAAAATTCAATCACTGGATGACATGCATCCAGTGATTGAATTGAAAGAATGCGACAATGGCTGGTCTGTTGATAAGGTGTATTTAACGCTTACACATGATCGGCTTTCCGTTTCGGTACCAGGGCATTTTCAGGAATTAAAAAAAACGGACTTTTCACTTGCCTTGGATTGGCGGAAAAAGACAAGAGATGTGTTCTCTCATTATTTACATCAGGGTTGGATCGTAACAGACTTAGTGAAAGACTATAAGCACCAAGGGCAGTACTTATACTTCCTGGAGAAAGGTGACAATCGCAATGGAAATTAAACGAATCATTCTCAGACAAATCAAGATGGACTTACTGCATCCATTTACGACAAGTGTTGGAACGGAAAAGGATAAAATGATTATCCTCGTTGAAGTAAAATCAGCATCCGGTGTGTCTGGTTGGGGAGAGTCAGTGGCAATTACCCAGCCCATTTATAATGAAGAAACGGTGGAAACGAACTGGCATATGATGAGTGACCACCTGATTCCACTTCTACAGCAGGAAGTGGTCCAACATCCTGATGAAGTATCCCATCGGTTTAAAAAAATCAGGGGCAATTATAATGCAAAAGCGGCTTTAGAAGGTGCTGTTTGGGATCTATATGCTAAAGAAAATGACATCTCATTAGCAAAAGCACTTGGAGGGACGAAAGATAGAATTGAAGTAGGGATAAGTGTCGGTATTCAGCAGTCAGAAGCCAAAATGTTAAACCAAATTGAAAACTACCTGAAAGAAGGCTATAAGAGGATCAAAGTGAAAATTCAACCAGGCTGGGATGTCGACATCATTAAGGCGGTTCGCCAGGAATTTCCTGATACTCCCCTAATGGCTGATGCCAACTGTGCCTATTCCTTGGATGATATTGACATCCTCAAGGAACTCGATGAATTCAATTTAATGATGATCGAACAGCCACTCGATCATGATGACATCATAGATCACGCCAAGCTTCAGTCTCAACTCCGCACACCGATCTGTTTAGACGAGAGCATTCATAGTTTTGAAGATGCCAGAAAAGCAATTGAACTCGGCAGCTGTAAAATAATGAATCTGAAAATCGGTCGGGTTGGAGGGCTGACAGAATCCAGAAAGATCCATGATTTATGTGTAGAAGAACGTATTCCTATGTGGTGCGGGGGGATGCTTGAAGCAGGGATCGGAAGGGCTCATAATGTTGCCATTACGTCATTGAGTAACTTCACCCTGCCCGGAGATACGGCTCCTTCCTCACATTACTGGAAGAGGGATATCATCTCAAACGGGGTGGAAATGACGGATGGGTATATAACAGTACCCGACACACCAGGAATAGGATACGAACCCGATTTCGCTCATATTGAAGCGTTGACTATGTATAGTAAAGTGTTCCATTTTACATGACATTAAAAGGCCTGAATGGTGTTTCGTAAAAAAGGTGGAAACATTTGTTCTGTTATTAAAAATCAAGCATATCGGGCAGTAAACAAGAGATATTTCAAGAAATCTAAAGATATAAGTAGAGCCTGGAAAATTATTTTCCAGGCTCTACTATTATTTCTCGCAATTAGTAGAATATAAGACCGGCACCCCGCATACGTCACTTTTCATAACGGCGCTGAAAACAGTCGAGGCTACTCCAGTGAAGTTATTACACAGGTTAGAGATATCATCGTTTAAAAAACTGAATTCCTGGAAGAACACCAGGAAAAAATTACTTTCAAATAAAGAGATGGGGGAATTTAACAATCCGGGGTTTTCTTATGAAATAGGAACCTTACGTGGAAAAGAACTAAAAGAGTTTGGATTTAACCTGGACTTTTCACCTGTACTAGATGTCAACAGCAATCCGGATGATCCAGTAATCGGAAACCGTTCCTTTGGCCGTAATCCTGCGACAGTGAAATCTTATTTAGGTGGATTCATTTCATAAATGTAGGGAGATTCTTTTCAACGTACAACTGCGGAAGAAGAGTGAACATATGGAAGTGTTTCGTTACAAATTTAAAGTTTACATAATGTAAATTATAGGAACCTGAATAAAAAACTCAACTTCAGTCTCGTATCACAAGTATACTATTTATAATGAGACAAAAGAAAAAATACGGATGATCTTCTTTAATTTGTTATTGGGTTATCAAATGTTTCAATCCATTCAATAGTTATCTGGCTGCTCATTCATAGCAAGTTATAAAGAATCAATTCTTATCATCAATTCTTATCATCAATTCATCATAAAAATGCTATTATCTGACTCTTTAAGTTCCCAATTGAAATATATAGACATCTTTATTATCTTAGCTGTGTGCCTTTCCTAATTACTGGATTTTGGCTATTTATCTTCTTTAGTTTACATAATATCTTCGTGATCATTCATGCTCTTACAAGTTTTTCATCAATATCTTGTAAACTGCTCAATGAAAATAAGCATAGAGAGTCCCTGGAGTCCTCTCTATGCTCTAACATTATTTAATGAGATATTGTCTTGGTGTCCCGAAATAAAGCGTTTGCTGATATTCAGGGTATATGGATTCGAAGCAGATGATAATGGGCGCATCAAGGAGCCACGGATAATACGTGTAAAAGTCTTTATCCCCGTTCACCATTGCTGCGAGGGCCAGTGGCAGCTCCTTTTTGAAGATCATGAATCGAACGTGTGAGAGCTGCTGATCGAATTCTCCCCCACTGACAAATACAGTCCCGGTCAGCGTATATTGACCCAGGTTCCGTCTCCATTCTCCCAACACTTCGTCCCTCATCGTCAAATTGATTTTTTCAAGATCATAGTGGCAGCCGATACTTAAGTATAGTTCGCCTGTCGTATCGGAATGGGTTAACGTGTACTTCCTGTTATCAATCGGATTGAAGATGGATGCAGGCGGCAGATATTGAACCGTCAATTTTTCAGGTTTAAATTCACTCATGTATAAGCCTCCTTTACAGTAATGGGCTTATAACAGAGTATGAAACCTGCCTAGAAACGGTTCCTTTTCAATTTTCTCTCCACTTAATTTTAATCAACTTCCATTTACCTTTTTCATAATACCAATAAGAAGTGGCTGTTCCAATGCCATCAGCATGATAGGCGCCACTGATTTGCTGGTAACCCTTCAGCCCTTTACCGGGTTTCCCAAAAATCTTGACCGGTTCGAAAAAGGCATACGGTCCCACCATCAATTCCATTGGTTCATTTAGATGTCCGTCGGTATAAATCCCCAGTCTTTCATAATCCTCTTTCCGATCGCTTAAATCCACTGTGTAGGATTGATTTGTATCCACGAACGTAATGGATGCCTTGTATTGATCTTCAAATTGAGCTTGGATCGTAAGGGGCTCAGGCAGTCCGATATCCACGAGCTTATTGTCGGCCAATGTATGGAGAGCCATATTGTAAAGGCCGCCGCTACCACCTGTTGCAGCTGAATACAGCATATCCTTAATACCATCATGATTTAGATCAACGAATTGAATTTTTGGTTCATAACCACCCTCATAATCAATCCGGATGTCGCTTCCCTTGGACGTTTTGATATCCGCCCAGATTTGCTTGAGAAACAGGGCATCCGGAGAAAAAGGAATCGCCTTGAGTGTGATTGTATCTTTCTTACCATCACCTGTCACATCCTTTTTATATACTGTTACAGTCATTTCATTTACCGGTTGTTTTTCTGTCGGTTCTGCAGAATAGTTACCGGCAATGGCATGGAGCGACATAATAAAGAAAGCACCAAATGCAAATAGTAATTCTCTTCTCATGATTCTCTCTCCTCAGTGGAATATTATTCGTCATTATTTTCTCCAGAGAAGGTAATTCTATGTAATTCTTATTCATCTTTAATTAATAAAAAAAATGACCAGCCCATCTTCGGGCCGGTCCATTCTTGTTATTGTTGTTCTCTTGCTTCAGGCTTTGCTTCCCAGCTTTCAATGCCTTTTAACCCATTAATCGAATCAGAGTAGAAAACAGGATCCTTCCCCTGCCTTTTTTGCTCTCTATAATCCTTTAATGCTGCAATAGCAATTTTGGCTAGTAATGTAATGGCAATCAAGTTGATGATGGCCATCATACCCATGAATAAATCGGCTAAGCTCCAGACGATATCGAGTTTCACAACCGCTCCGAATATCACCATGCCTAGAACCGCGATTCGATAGATAAATAAGGTGACCGGACTGTATTTAATGAATTCAATATTGGTTTCCCCGTAATAGTAGTTTCCGATGATTGAACTGAAAGCGAACAGGAATATGGCGACAGCTACAAAGGTATCCGCCCATGAACCCACGTGAAAGCTCAATGCTGCCTGCGTCAACTGAATGCCATCGATCCCGGTTGTATATTGGTTGGATAAGATGATCATAAAGGCAGTAGCAGTACAGATCAATAACGTATCTGTGAAAACACCCAGAGTTTGGATCAATCCTTGTTTAACCGGGTGTGTAACCCCGGCGGACGCAGCTGCGTTGGGTGCACTACCCATACCCGCTTCATTCGAGAATAATCCACGCTTGATTCCCATCATGATGGCTGCTCCGACACCGCCGCTTGCTACTTCACGAATACCGAATGCATTCTCGAAGATGACGACAAACATATCTGGAAGCATGGTAATATTGGTGATTAGAATATAGAAAGCAAGAATCAGATAAAGGACGGCCATGATCGGAACGACGATTTGAGTGACACTCGCGATCCGCTTGACTCCGCCGAAGATTACCAGTGCAGTGAGCACGGCCAGAATGATGCCGACTGTCATACGGTCGAATGAATAGGCTTCTTCCATAGCAAGTGAAATGGTATTGGATTGGACCGAGTTAAATACAAGACCAAAACAGAAGGTGATGATGATGGCAAACAGAATTCCCATCCAGCGGGCATTTAATCCTTTTTCCATGTAGTAAGCAGGACCACCACGATACCCGTCCTTTCCGTCTTTCACTTTATAGATCTGAGCAAGTGTACTTTCCACGAAACTGGTTGCTCCACCGAGTAAGGCGATAAGCCACATCCAGAACACAGCCCCTGGCCCTCCGCCTGCGATCGCTGTTGCCACACCGGCAAGGTTACCGGTACCGACACGCGAAGCCGTACTGATCGTGAATGCCTGGAAAGAAGAAATCCCCCGTTTTCCTTCTGAAGAAATGGTCGTTTTATCAGTTAGTAGTCTGCCCATTTCTCCTAAATAACGGAACTGTGCGAATTTAGTGCGTAACGAGAAGTATAACCCCAGTCCGATTAAAGCCACGATCAGTATGTATGACCACATATAATCATTCAAGGTGCCTACGATGCTTGTTAATAACTCCATAATTGTTCCCCCTAGTTGTTTTGTTTATTTTTTGACAAATAATGGTTGGGCCAATGTATGTTTACCCATTCCGACATTGTTTTAATCTATCAAAAAAAAGATTTTCCTTCAACAGAAAGATTCATATTTTTGAAAGAATATGAATTGTAGTACAATCAAATACATGTATTGTACTACAATGATGAATGAATATACATTTATCATTCACACTTACCCTTATGATGGAAAAAAGAGACCAGAATCATTTCTGGTCGCTTTCTGAATGTCTATTCTTTTACTTCGGGGGTCCTGGATTCTGCCCAGGTTTCACAGACGGAGCCGCTCTCCCCTTCATCAATCACAAATGATCCATTTGAATAGCGGTCATTTGGTCTAAGGTCTGAGACATTTACCTCTTCTGTTTTCCCTTTTGTTGTTAAAAGCCCTACTTTATCTGTATCTTTCACTGCTTCTATGCTCACCACTCGATGAGGATTGGATTTCAACTCCCGGAGCATGATGACTCCACGTTTAGCCCTTGACGTTTTTTCGAATTCAGCCAGTTTCATTTTCTTCACGGCCCCACGTTGCGTAGCCAGGAAAATGAAGTCCTTCGCTGGATCTCTTATGATCTTACCGGATACGACAAAGTCGTCATCCTTGAGGTTGACCCCTTTGACACCCGCTGCCCTTGGCCCGACGATGTTCACATCTTCTTCTGCGAACCAAAGCCCGTAGCTTAAGTGCGTGGCAATGAAAACATCATTCGATCCATCTGTAATATGGACATCCACGAGCTCATCGTCACCTTTAAGGTTGATTCCTACAAGTGGACGGGAATAGCGTTGTGCTTTGTATTGAGGCAGCTCGGACCTCTTGATCATACCGTTCTTTGTGACAAACAGTAAGTAGTGCGACGGGTCAAATTCTTTAATCGGAATCGCTTTGAGAACCTGTTCCTCCCGTTCGATCGGGACAATATTCCCTACATGCTGGCCAAGATCCTTCCACCTGATATCCGGAAGTTCATGGACAGGACAATAAATATAGTTCCCTCTGTTTGTAAATACAAGTAGGACATCTGTTGTATTCATTTCAAATTGTCCCAGGAGCCTGTCTGTTTCTTTCATGGCAAGATCCTGACCATTTGATGCAGAATATGAACGAAGGCTGGTTCGTTTCATATACCCATCCCGGGTCACGGTGACCATGACATCTTCACTGGCAATCAGGACTTCGAGGTTAATTTTGATTTCTTCGATCTTTTCCTCGATTTGAGTACGTCTCGCGTCAGCAAATTGCTTTTTGATTGCTTTCAGTTCTTTTTTGATCACACTGTAAAGTTTGCTTTCACTTTCCAGTATAGCCGTTAGTTCTTCAATCGTTTTCGCTAATTCTTCCGCTTCTGCCTGTAGGGCAGTAATATCCGTATTCGTCAAACGATAAAGCTGCAAGCTGACAATCGCTTCAGACTGCGCTTCCGTAAACTGGAACTTCTGAATTAAGTTATCCTTTGCATCTCGTTTATCCTTTGAAGCCCGGATGGTTGCAATCACCTGATCTAAAATAGACAGTGCTTTCATAAGACCTTCAACGATATGCTGACGATCCTTTGCTTTATTTAAATCGTGTCTGGTCCGGTTGGTCACCACTTCTTTTTGGTGCTGTATGTATGCATCCAGCAGTTCACGAAGTCCCATCAATTTAGGACGTCTCTTATGTATGGCAACCATATTGAAGTTATAGGTGATTTGAAGATCACTGTTTTTATAGAGATAGTTTAAGACGCCTGATGCATCCGCATCTTTCTTCAGTTCAATGACGATGCGCATCCCGTCGCGATCCGTTTCATCCCGGACTTCTGCAATCCCTTCCACTTTCCGGTCCACGCGAAATTCATCCATTTTTTTGACGAGATTTGCTTTATTGATTTCATAAGGAATTTCCGTAATGACGATCTGTTGTTTGCTTCCACGGATGTTTTCAATGTCTGCTTTCCCTCTTACGACAACCTTCCCTTTTCCGGTTTCGTATGCTTTCCGGATACCATCAACCCCTTGGATGATGCCCCCTGTCGGGAAGTCCGGTCCTTTTATTACCGTCATAAGATCATCGACTGTACACTCCGGCTTGTCCATCCGCATGATGGCTGCATCGATCACTTCACCGAGGTGATGAGGAGGGATATCCGTAGCATAACCTGCCGAAATACCGGTGGAACCGTTGACGAGTAAGTTTGGGAACCGTGACGGCAATACAGTCGGTTCACTTGATGTGTCATCGAAGTTCGGAACAAACTCTACGGTTTTTTTATCGATATCACGAAGAAGTTCCATGGATATCGCAGAAAGACGGGCTTCGGTGTAACGCATCGCAGCGGGCGGATCTCCGTCGACGCTACCGTTGTTACCGTGCATTTCAACCAGGTAGTTGCGGACCTTCCACGTTTGACTCATACGTACCATGGCATCATACACAGAGGTGTCACCATGGGGATGATAGTTACCAATAACATTACCGACGGTTTTCGCTGATTTCCGGAATCCTTTTTCCTGCGTGTTCCCGTCCACATACATGGCGTAAAGAATACGCCTTTGTACCGGTTTCAATCCATCACGTGCATCCGGTAATGCCCGCTCCTGGATGATGTATTTACTATAACGTCCAAATCGGTCGCCAAGCACCTCTTCCAGAGGTAAGTCTTGATATCTTTCTACAGTTGTCATTGATTACCCCTCCTCTCGGACCGTAATGTTTTCGTTTTCGAGAATGCTTCCGTCTTCTTCGAGTCCAAAGGCTACATTGCTTTCAATCCATTTACGGCGTGGTTCTACTTTATCACCCATTAAAGTGGTCACACGGCGTTCAGCTCGTGCAGCATCATCAATGCGTACCCGGATCAATGCCCGTGTTTCGGGATCCATCGTCGTTTCCCATAGTTGATCGGCGTTCATTTCTCCAAGACCTTTATAACGCTGGATCATATATCCTTTCCCCACTTTGGAGATGGCCCCTTGAAGCTCATCATCTGTCCATGCATATTCAAGCTTCTGCTTCTTCCCGGTTCCCTTGCTTACTTTGTACAGGGGTGGAAGTGCAATATACACTTTTCCCGCCTCTAACAATGGTTTCATATAGCGGTAAAAGAAGGTCAGTAAGAGAACCTGTATATGAGCTCCATCCGTGTCTGCATCTGTCATGATGACAATTTTGTCATAATTGATGTCGTCAACATTGAATTCAGGTCCGACTCCACCGCCAATGGCATGGATGATCGTGTTGATCTCTTCGTTTTTGAAGATGTCCTGAAGTTTGGCTTTTTCCGTATTGATGACTTTTCCCCGAAGTGGAAGAATTGCCTGGAATTTGCGGTCCCGTCCTTGCTTCGCGGAACCCCCTGCTGAATCTCCCTCCACCAGATAGAGCTCGTTACGCTGAGGATTTCTTGATTGAGCCGGTGTTAACTTCCCGGATAGGACGGTTTCAGAACGCTTACGCTTCTTTCCATTACGTGCATCTTCTCTTGCTTTACGTGCCGCTTCACGGGCCTGGGCCGCTTTAATGGATTTCTTGATAAGAAGGGAACTCGTTTCAGGATTCTCTTCCAGGAAATAGAGAAGATGTTCTGACACGACCGCATCAACGGCTGATCGCGCTTCGCTTGTCCCGAGTTTCCCTTTTGTCTGCCCTTCGAATTGAAGAAGATGTTCTGGTATACGTACAGAAACGATACTCGCCAGTCCTTCACGAATATCGGTTCCTTCAAGATTCTTATCCCTGTCCTTTAGAATCCCCGCTTTTCGGGCGTACTCATTAAAAACACGGGTCATGGCCGTCTTCGCTCCGGCTTCATGGGTTCCTCCGTCTTTTGTCCGGACATTGTTTACAAAGGATAATATGTTTTCTGAAAATCCATCATTGAATTGAAAGGAAAATTCCACTTCAATAGTATGATTTTCCCCTTCAAAGAAGGCTACGTTATGAAGGACGTCTTTTTCTTCATTCAGGTATTGAACAAATGCCTGGATACCACTTTCGAAATGAAAGACTTCTTTCTGATCATGACGTTGATCAATGATCTCGATTTTCAACCCTTTTAACAGGAAGGCAGATTCCCGCAGGCGTTCGCATAGTGTTTCATAATTATAAGTGGTATTACTGAAAATTTCGGGATCAGGTTTGAAATGGATGCATGTACCTGACTTTTTAGTCTTACCGATCTTTTCGAGGGTGGTTTCGGGCTTACCCCCATTTGTGAAACGCTGTTCATATTTCATGCCATCCCGTTCGATCGTGACGACAAGCCACTCGGATAGTGCGTTTACAACAGAGGCCCCTACACCATGGAGTCCACCACTTGTTTTATAGCCTCCCTGGCCAAATTTCCCTCCTGCATGAAGAACGGTCAGGATGACTTCAGGTGTCGGCTTCCCGAGCTTATGCATTCCCGTCGGCATACCCCGTCCTTTATCCTGGACTGAAATGCTATTATCTTTATGTATCGTAACAATAATCTCATTCCCGAAGCCTGCTAATGCTTCATCGACTGAGTTATCGACAATTTCGTATACTAAATGATGCAAGCCTCTTGAATCGGTAGAGCCTATATACATACCAGGTCTCTTACGGACGGCTTCTAAGCCTTCTAATACTTGTATGGCATCATCATTGTAATCCATGGTCTTATTCTGGTTGGCCACGAACATTCCCCTTTCAAAACTTCTCTAGCCGTAATAGTGTGGTTCTTGTAAGCTATTATCGGTTATGTCTCTATTAACTATAACACAAGAACGTCTGTTCGTTTACCTGTTTTGATCAATCTTAAGGTAAACCACTATTGCTTATTGTAGCGTTTTATTTGATTTTCGCAAATGGAATTTCCGTGAACCCCTTAAAATCTGCCATGTTGTCCCCGGGAATATTCCCTTTGTCAACGTGAGGTCTGGACGAAAAAAACAAGCGGTCAGAGCCGCTTGTTACGAGTGAGGATTATTTGGTTAAAGCATGTTCAACCTTAATACAGCGATCCATAATGACTGTATACCCACGTTCCTTTAAAAAGCGATAAGCCTCTTCATTCATGACACCAAGTTGCGCCCAAAATACGTTTGAATCGATTTGATCGAATTCTTCCGCAATTTGAGGTAAAAATTCTGAGCGGCGAAATACATTGACAATATCAACGGGTCCCTCTATCTCCTGCAGGGAGGATACAGCCTTTACACCCAATGCCGACTCGATGGTAGGGTTTACGGGAATGATCTCATATCCCTGGTCCTGCATGGCTTGAGACACCATATAGGATGTCCGTTCAGGATTATCACTTAAACCAATCACTGCGATGCGTTTGGATTGTTTCAGAATGTTTCCGATTTCTTGTCTTGATGGGTTTTCCATGGTTGTCTACCACTCCTTCATTGATCCTTAACGATAAAATCTTGAACTGTTTCTTAAGTCCTATTCTTCTTTTATACCATATTTCCCTTTAATTTTTCAAAATTTCATAAAATTATCTAAATGAAAGGAAGTGTCAAGAGGGAAGTCAGGAAGCGTTTTGGTATTCCGCTGTACCTCCTTCCACGTTGACACTCCTAATATACTTACTTTTTGATTAACCCTTTAGATATAAGGAATTCACGTGCGACATCTTTGGGATCTTGTTTATCCATATCGACTTTAGCATTCAATTCGCTCATTTCTTCTTCCGAGATTTTGCCTGATAATTCATTCAATACTTTCTCTACTTCAGGATGCTCTTTCAATACTTCTTGACGAATGACCGGTGCAGCATCGTATGGTGGAAAGAATCCTTTGTCATCCTCTGTCGTTTTTAACTTATAACGCTGGATCCTTCCATCGGTTGTAAAAGCAGGAATGATGTCTACATCCCCGTTTTTGACGGCTTCATACATAATGTTCGGGTCAAAACTCTTCTTTTCTTTGAATTTGAATCCATATGCTTCACTGAAGGCATCGTATCCGTCCCCTTCGCGTTCATAGAACTGGTGGGGTGCACCGAAGCTCAAGTCTTTGGATAGTGGAACGATGTCTGAGAAAGTCTTTGCATCAAAGTCCTGATCTCCGGTATAAGCAAGTGTATACGTATTTTCAAAGCCTAGTGGCTTCAACCAGGTGACATCGAACTTTTTCTCATAGCCTTTACGCACTTGTGAAAGGATTTCATCAGCTGAAGCGCCTTCTTTTGCTTGTTCTTTCAAGACCGCTTCAAGGCCGGTACCTGTATATTCCACATAGACATCAATGTCGCCTTTTTCAAGTGCTGGTGTGAGGATCGATACTTCCCCTAACCCTTCCTCGACTTTTATATCAAGATCTGTCCTTTCTTTGAGAAGTTCAGCCATCATTTGTGTAAGGATGAATTGCTCCGTCCACATCTTTCCTGAAACGGTGATGGTATCTTTATCCCCGCCATTTCCGCATCCTGCGATAAGGATGGATAATACAGTGAGTATGATAAAACCTTGTAATTTCTTTTTCATTCTTACTCTCCTTTGGATATTGTTTTATTTTCGTGCTTTCAATCCTTTAGGTGTTGTCAATTTTTCCAGGATCTTTAATATGAAATCAAATCCTAATGCAAGTAGTGCCGCTGGGATGGCCCCGGCAAGGACCAGTGCATTATTCCATGTGGAAAGTCCCCTGTAGATAAGGTCTCCAAGTCCTCCTGCCCCGACAAAGGTTGCAAGTGTGGCCACACCTACTGTCAGCACAGTAGCAGTGCGGATCCCTGCCATGATAAACGGCAGGGCAAGCGGCAGCTCCACTTTGAATAACAGTTGGGAGTTGGTCATCCCCATGCCTCTACCTGCCTCAATCACGCCTTCATCCACCCCGATTATGCCTGTGTATGTGTTCCTCAGGATCGGAAGAAGTGCGTATACCGTCAGGGCAATGATCGCCGTGATACTGCCTGTACCAAGGAGGGGGATAAGAAATCCGAATAGAGCAAGACTTGGTATCGTTTGAAAGACGGCTGTGATCCCGATGAAAAATTCGGCCGATTGCTTCTTTCGTGATATGTAAATACCCAGAGGCAGGGATATCGCAATCGCAATGAAAATCGACACAAAAGATAAATAAAGATGTTCAAATAATCCCGTTAAAATTGCATCCGACCGGTTTGAAATGGTTTGGATGAACAGGAGGGAAAATGTATTCATAGAGTACCCGCCTCCTTATTTCCTTCTGAAGCCACATTCCTAAGAATGTCACTGGATGTGACGGTCCCTATCTTCCTGTCGTCTTTCGTCACCATAAGATATGGTTTACCCGATGACAGGAGCAGCCTTGCTGCTTCATGGATGGATGCATCAAATGGGATCATTGAGTATTCCTGTTCCTCAAGCAGGATGTGGAAATCGTTCTCATCGTCCCTCATGATGTCAGATACCTGTTTATGCGGCTTATGAACGCTGAGTCGGTTTTCACCGATGAAGGCGCGTACAAATTCATTGGCAGGTTCTGATAGAAGGTCAGCTGGTGCTGCAATCTGTTCGATTTTACCATCACGCATGACAGCGATCACATCCGCGATCTTTAACGCTTCATCAATGTCATGAGTAACGAACACAATGGTCTTATGTATCGTATTTTGAATGCTTTTCAATTCATCCTGGAGCTGTTCCCTGCTAATCGGGTCCAGGGCGCTGAATGGTTCATCCATGAGGATGATCGGTGGTTCCGCTGCAAGGGCACGTATCACCCCGACCCGCTGCTGCTGTCCACCACTCAATTCGAGTGGATACCTTTTCTTGTATACGCCGGGTTCCAGTCCGACGAGATGAAGAAGCTCATCGACACGTCCCTCATATTTTTCCTTCTTCCATCCCTTTAGACGGGGGATGAGACTGATGTTCTCTTCAATCGTCATATGAGGGAGCAGTCCGATCCGCTGAATGACATATCCGATGTTCCGCCTGAGCTCCACTTCATCCGTTTCTGAAATGTCTCTTCCATCAATCCGGATGGTCCCCCCTGATGGAGCTATCAGTTTATTGATCATCTTCATGGTAGTCGTTTTCCCGCATCCGCTCGGTCCGATTAACGCAACAAGCTTTCCTTTTGGAATCGTGAGGTCGATCCCCTTTATGGCTTCTGTCCCATCCTCGTAGACTTTTGTGACATTTTGGAATTCAATCATTTTTACACCTGCTTTATGTACTGAGAAATTTTACTAAACATAGAAGGGATACCCTCATTATACAAAAGGTAAACATGTTGTAAAAGTATATGCCCCTTAGTTTGTGATGAATGTCGGATGGGCATACAGCTTAATCCCTTTTTCGATAGATAAAAAAGTCCAGCACACTAATGGTTAACTGGACTTTTTGATGATATATTGTTCCACTAGGATTGCTGTTATCGTACCGAGTATCAATCCATTATTCAAAATGGAAGCAACGACGACCGGCATGTCCTTAAAGGCTGTGGCCGGAACAAACATGGCTCCGACTCCGACAATGAGTGAGATCCCCGCCACGAAGTGGATTCTTTCTACGTCTTCCTCTTTACGGTATTCGGATAATGCGAGTCCGACCATCTTGATGAAAATGACCGTCGTCACGGCATACCCTACAGGTGCAGGGAGACTGGCGAACAGATTCATGATCTTAGGTATCAGGCTGATGACCATGATGATCCCGCTGCCTATGATGAAGGGGATGATGGAATACATTCGTGTCGCTGCGACAAAGCCTGCAGACCCAGAAATGGGAACTGAGCCGATAGCAGAAAACACTCCCCCGAACAGCTGATTCAGGCCTGATGCGAAGCCGCTCTTCGTATACCGTTCATATGTAGGCTGTCCCTTTGCCCTCATCACCTCTTCCATCACCCGTATGGAAGCAATCATATTCGTCGTTAACAGGAAGGTGATGAATATGGAAGTCACGATGACACCCGTATCAAACACAGGTGCCCCGAATACGAACATATGAGGTAAAGAAAACCAGCTGTCTGAAACGGACGTACTTTCAGAAAGCCCCATGATGATGAATATGAGCCATCCGGCGAGCAGGGCAAGGATAATGGAATATTGCTGGATCCACTTAACCTTATGACTTGAAAAGTATAAGGCTGCAAGGATCGTGAGAATACTTCCAAGTAAGACAAGCGGCTCCATGGATTGGCCTTCATGCTGGATCCCGAACATCCCTTTAATGAATGATCCGCTTAATTGCAGAATTAACAACATCAAATAAATGAACGTAATGGTTGGAGTGAATAAAGAAGATAAGCGTTTTAAAAGTCCTGTGGATGAGAGAAGGAAAAAAATCACTCCACTGACGATCATCCCCCCCTGCAGTACGGTCAGAACTTCTTCGTGACTGCTATAAAGAGTTCCTGAAAACCCTGCATAAATGGCAAAAACACCCCACCACAGTCCCGCCGGCCCTTCATTGATCGGTAGTTTATGACCAAATAGTGCCTGGATCAGGCTTGCGAGCCCCAAAACGAATATGGTCCGCTGAATGAATCCGGCTGTATCAGCTGGAGACAATTGGAACAAGTCAGCAATCGCGATGGGTGCGGCGATAGATCCCGCCACCATGAAGGCCACCCATTGAAAAGCTGATAAAAGTATTTGCATTTATGTACACCTTCATTTCTACTATGTAAAGTGTGTTCATTTTACCATATTTCATTCTTTATGTGAGGATGAAGGAGGAATTTAAATTTATTATATCTACTTTTAAGAACAGGTACTAATTTTTTCGCTTATTTCTCCCCTTTGGATGGAAAACATGTTAAAATAAGAACCGATTAGTTATTTTCAAAGGAGCAGTGATGATGATTTTTGCCCTTATACTCATACTTTCTTATTTATTGGGTTCCATTCCATCAGGTTTATTGATCGGTAAGACGTTCTACGGCAAAGATATCCGTGAACATGGGAGCGGAAACCTTGGGGGAACGAACACGTTCAGGACCCTGGGTGTGAAAGCCGGTATGATTGTGACGATCATGGATATCCTCAAAGGAACCCTGGCCACTTTGCTGCCATTGATGTTAGCAAGTGACGTACATATGCTGCTTGCAGGGGTATTCGCCGTCATCGGTCATATGTATCCCGTTTTTGCAAACTTCAGGGGAGGAAAAGCAGTGGCAACCTCGGCTGGTGTCCTTCTAGGGTACAATTACATCTTATTCTTAATCTTGCTGGCTGTCTTTTTTATCTGCTTGTATGCAACGAAGTATGTGTCCCTATCCTCTATGATTGCAGCGGTACTTGCCTTTACGTACTCGGTCTTCACTGGCGATATTCCACTCATCATTGTTGTTGGCATCCTGACCATCTTTGTTATTTACAGACACAGGGCAAATATTGTCCGGATCAAAAATAAAACCGAACCCAAAATTAAATGGCTCTAACGAAAAAGCGACCTATGCACGGGGTACCGGACTCTCGGATACCTAAGCAAAGGTGGCTTTTTTTATTGTGGCGTGCGAATGTATACGCATTCTCTCATTTGACAAAGATGAGGAATAAAAAAACCGTATTCAAAAAATGATAATATTCTTCAGAATTCTCTAAATTTCTCCCCTTTCTCCTTCTTTTTTTTGTAAAATGGAAGTAGAGCATAATAAAGGATGATGAATATGAATAAAAAGCGAATGATAACAGGGATGATTCTCTGTATTCCGTTCCTACTGATGATCGGTTTCCTGCTAAACAGGCAGTATGCCGACTGGAACACCTCATCTAAAGGAGTTGAAGTAAATTCCCTCCTCCATTCGACCAGGGAGGTACAGGCATCGGGCAAATCAATCAAAGCCAATGCTTCCATCGCTGCAATCGGGGATATCCTCATTCATGATACCGTCTATAATGACGCAAAGAAACAAAATGGGTATGATTTTACACCGATGTTCTCACCCATTAAGGATATGCTTTCTGCACCGGATTTTCTGATTGCCAATCAGGAATCAACCCCGGGTGGTGTGGAACTTGGCGTTTCAAGCTACCCCCTATTCAACAGTCCCCAAGAAGTGGTTAAAACACTCCAGGAGGTTGGAGTGGATGCTGTGACCACTGCCAATAATCATTCGTTGGATCAGGGCGAAAAAGGTCTATTGAATGCGATTGATTATTATGGGGAGATATCGATGCCGTATGTCGGATCATTTAAAAGCCCGGAAGACCAAAGCCGGATACGTACATTTAATGTAAATGGAATCAAATTTGCCCTTCTTTCTTATACCTATGGTACAAATGGGATTCCTGTCCCTGAAGGAAAAGAGTATTTAGTTAATGTAATAGATGAACAAAAAATGATCCGGGAAATCCAGAAAGCCAAAAATCTGGACGTTGATTTAGTGGTCATGAGCCTTCACTGGGGAAATGAATATCAACGGTTCCCTACGGAGGAACAGCAGAGACTTGCCAAGGTGCTGACGAATAATGGGGTCGACATCATTTTCGGACACCATCCACATGTCCTGCAGCCGATCCAGACCTATAAAACGAGTGATGGACGGGAAGCGGTTGTCATTTATTCTCTTGGGAATTTCGTTTCCGGTCAAAAGGATGATTTCAAGGATATCGGTGGCATGGTGACGGTTCAGGTTGAGAAAACAATGAATCCGGCGGGTTCCAAAATCACCTTCCCTTCCATTGGATTCCAGCCTACTTTTGTATCAGAGAATCATTACAAAAACTACCGCATCTACCCTCTCGATTTTGCCAGAAAAAATGGCATGATTGCATACACGGAAGAGGAAATGGTATCCCATATGGTGAACGGGGTGCCGGAATAGCTGGAAGGCTTATAGTATGAACGGAAAGAACGAGCTTCCTTATGCTCATAAGGAAAGCTCGTTCTTTTAATGTCCACCGAATATCATTGAATTAAAGAATATGCCAGCTAGAGCTAAAATAGCCAACAAAGTATTAGCCAACAAGAACGTTTTACGGGTTCCCTTAAAGTACAGAGTCACCATTCCATAATAAATGACTGCAGCAATGACAATAAAGGTCCCTGCTTCGATCTGGTATTTGGCTTCATGCAATTGTAATAGGGTTAATATACTTAATCCGGCAAAGATAAAGGCACCAATGTAATATAATAATGCTTGTGTTTTCATCATACTCACCCTTCATACGTATTAGTAGATGTTCCGGCTTCATTATGTTTATAATAGGAAATGAAACTTTCTTTGTCCAGGATCACTCTGGAAAAATACCAAGTAGAGAAAGGAGTCTCACCAATGAACATACATATTTCAGAAGAAGCTCTTACGTGGTTTAAAGACGAGATGCTTGTGGAGGAAGGCGAACAAGTCCGTTTTTATGTACGATATGGAGGTTCCAGTCCTCTCCACGATGGTTTTTCATTAGGAGTGAACAAAGACGAACCAGTGGATGCTGGTGAACGGATCGAAATCGACAAACGGGAATTTTTTATAGAAGAAGGAGATTTGTGGTTCTTTGATGGCCATGATTTATATGTTGAGTTTGATGAAAAGCTTCAAGAACCATCATATGAGTACAAGAAGTAACGGAAGGTAGAAAGGCTGGCATATGCCAGCCTTTCTACTTTAGAGGCGTCCCCTTACTTTTTTACAAAACGGGAAATATGGTCCTGGAGGCCTTCTTTCATCAGGATTTCATATTGTGTGTCTCCTAATAAATCAAAATGTGGAAAGCCGTCTTTCCTTTGATGGATCCATTCCTTTTTCAAGCCATACTTCTGTCCCCAACGGGCTAATGCATCAATGTCACAGCAGCCCACTTTCGTTACAGAGCGCACTTCGGGAAATCGGTCATCCAGCCAGTAATGGGTAAGGAAGGCAATCTGCCCATTCCTCACCTGTTGTTTCCATCCGTTTAGCTCTTGTTTGGTTAATCCGAATGCCAAGGCCCTCTTCCTTTCCCTTTTAAAAAAAGTTCTCGCAGAAAACCCTTATGTAATGATTATTTTTTTGCTTTTTCATAGGCGTCGTGCCAATCTGGGAACATCTTCCGAATGGATATCGGACGAAAATTCTCTTGCTTGACGCACACATGTTTCGACTGCCCGGTAATGGCCAGTTGGTTCTGTCCGTTATAAATTTCGTAAGCATATGTAATCCGGAGTCCATCATATTCTTCTACCCATGTTTTAATAAAGGCTTTTTCACCGTAACGAACAGGTGACTTATAGCTTACATTCAGGTCAATGACCGGGGAAAGAATTCCTTCTTTTTCGATATCCGCATATCTGAAGCCCAGATCTTCAATCAATTGTGTACGACCAAGCTCCATCCAGACAAGGTAGTTTGCATGATAGACAACCCCCATTTGATCCGTCTCTGCGTAACGCACTTCAATGGTTTTTTCTGCAATTTGCATCCTTTACACCCTCTTCATCTATTCAGTATCCTATCCCATTTTATCATACAAGCCACAGGCATAGAATTAATCGGCTTGAACGAAAGTCGGATAGGTGAGGACAAAGGGGTAAGTAACATCATGACCCGGATAAAAAAGGCATATATAAGAACCTTTCTGTCCGGGTCATTGAAACCTTTATCCTTTATTGCTTTGTATGATTCGCTTCATCTTTTATTTCATTGCGGAAAGCCTCTAGACTCTCACGGCGGCATTCATTCTTTGCCTGGATGGACTGAAGCTGCTCTTCACTGTCCGTATAGGCCATCGACTTCTCGGCCTGGTCCATATTCTCAATCGTATGCTGAACCATACCCTGAAGCTTCTCTACATTATCACTGCGGTCATCCGGATTTGGTTTATCCCATGCCATCCTGCATTCCTCCTGTGATCAATAGTATAAGGGACGGACCTCTATGGCTGGTCCCTCTTCAAACGAATGAATTATTCACCCTTTGTTTGAATCACTTGTGCATGCTTACCTGATTTATCCTGCATTTGTTTTCCTTTGTTGCCTCCTGCAGACCTCGATTGTGTCCCGATATGGTTAGGTGCGAAGTGATTCGGACTTCCCTTTGAGTTACTCATGAATATCCCCCCTTACTAGTATGATTACCAAAATGACTAGGAAGAATAGGCGTAATAATTGGAAGTAATATTATCAGGGCAAAAAAAATAAGCCTCGTAATTTCTTACTCGGCTTTGCTTACTGGACGCTTTATTTCAAGTCTTGCATCAATGCGCTCTTCAATGGCATCAATGGCATCCTGATCCAACAGAAGTTGTTGTTTGTTTTCTTTCACCAGATCTGCAAATGATTTTTTACGTGGTCTGCGCAATACAATCCCCTCGCTCTCTATTGTGGTTTGTATAAATAGTATATCCAAATGTCAGATATTTTAAACAAAGGACACAATTGATAGTGGGGTTTGATTTGGGACTGGCCTGAGATAAGTGGTTCCCATTTATTTGAGGTCCGTCCCTTCTGTTCGCGCAATCATAAGGTTAGGGCTCTCTTTTCAGGTCCGTCCCTCACTTAATCAATGCTGTGAGGGAATGTATATTGGTGATTGCTCCGATTTGTTTGTGGGTGATGATGCCTTGTTCGTTGATGATGAACGTGGTGGGGACGGTCAGGATGTCATAAGCATTATTGATTTTGTCATCGGTGTCCAGCAGGATCGGAAATGAGAGTCCCAGTGATTTCTGGTATTCCTTGACGTTATATTGTGGATCGATATTGATAGCAAGGACTTCAACATCTTTCCCGTATTTCGTATAAAATTCCTGCATGACAGGCATTTCTTCTTTGCAGGGAGGGCACCACGTAGCCCAGAAGTTCACAATCACTTTCTTTCCCTTCAGTTCAGATAAGGTAATGGATTTGCCATCCAGGGTATCCAGCTTAAAATCAATGGCCCGGTCCCCTACATTCGGTCCCGGTACATTTTCCACTGGAGTAGTTTCAGAAACCTCCCCTTCTTCTATATCGATCAATTGGTTGTATTCATCAGCTTGTTGAAACGCGCTTTTCGAAAAGGATGCGGGGTCGGATTTATTCTCAATATAGAATGAGAAGAATAATAAGGTGACAAGTAAAACGCCAAATACGGATTTCAAAGGAGTGCTCTCCTCTCATGTAAATGATTTTACTATCATCATATGTAGGCTTGTCTCCCTTTAGTCATATATTTTTTGCACTTCTTTACGAGGAAATGAGAAAAAGCCCCGGGGATTTCCCCGGGGCTTTCAGCATGTATTATGCTTGTAATTTATTACGAAGAACCATTTGTAGGATACCGCCATGACGGTAGTAGTCTACTTCTACATCGGAATCAAAACGTGCAAGTACTTCGAATTCAGTCTTAGAACCGTCTTCAGCCACAGCTGTCACCGTTAGGATATCACGAGGTTTTACATCGTTTGTTACATTTACGGAAATCGTTTCTCTACCCGTCAATCCTAATGACTCAGCGCTGTCACCCTTCTTGAATTGAAGTGGAAGAACTCCCATCATCACAAGGTTCGAACGGTGAATACGCTCATAGCTCTCAGCGATGACAGTCTTGATACCAAGTAGATTCGTCCCTTTTGCTGCCCAGTCACGAGAAGATCCCATACCGTAATCTTTTCCTGCAAGAACAACTAATCCAGTTCCATCTTGTTGATACTTCATGCATGCATCATACATCGGCATCACTTCATCTTCCGGCCAGTAAGTGGTGAATCCACCTTCTGTGCCAGGAGCGATTTGGTTACGGATACGGATATTTGCAAATGTACCGCGCATCATCACTTCATGGTTACCGCGACGGGAACCGTACGAGTTGAAGTCACGTGGCTCTACATTATTTGCACGAAGGTATTTACCTGCTGGTGTATCTTTACCGATTGCACCTGCTGGTGAAATATGGTCCGTCGTGACTGAATCTCCAAATTTACCGACAACGCGAAGTCCGTTCAAGCCTTGAATGTCTTCAGGCGTCGTCGCAAGCCCTGTAAAGAACGTTGGATTTTGGATGTAAGTCGAATTTTCATCAAAGCTGTAAAGTGGTTCGTTACTTGTCTTGATTTCATTCCAGCGCTCGTTTTCAGAGAAAACATGCTCATATTCTCTACGGAATAATTCAGGAGTAACGGTTGATTTCACAGCATCCTTCACTTCATCCTGTGAAGGCCAGATATCTTTGAAGAACACGTCATTTCCATCTTTGTCCTTACCTAAAGAATCTTTTTGAAGATCGATGTCCACAGTACCTGCAAGTGCATAAGCAACTACGAGTGGTGGTGAAGCAAGGTAGTTTGCTTTCACAAGTGGATGGATACGCCCTTCAAAGTTACGGTTACCTGACAGGACGGACGTTAACAATAGATCAGCATCCGATACAGCCTTTTCGATTTCAGGGCGAAGTGGACCGGAGTTACCGATACAAGTCGTACAACCATATCCGACAAGGTTGAATCCGATATCTTCAAGATAAGATAAAAGTCCTGAATCTCTCAAGTAACCAGTTACAACTTTAGAACCTGGTGCTAGAGATGTTTTGACGTAATCAGGAACATTCATTCCAAGTTCCACTGCTTTTTTCGCAACTAAACCGGCACCTAACATAACATATGGATTTGATGTGTTTGTACAAGATGTGATCGCAGCGATTCCGATCGCACCAGTCGGCATCTCGACATCTTTACCATCTTCTGTTGTATATTTAGCCGTCTTGTTGATTTCAGATGCATCCAGACCAAAGCCTTGAACGCCTTCTTTAGCCGTGATGGACTTATGGAAAGCTTCTTTCATATCAGAAAGAGGAATTAAATCCTGTGGACGTTTTGGTCCTGAAAGATTTGGTTCCACTGCTGAAAGATCGATTTCCACTACATCTGTGTACGTTGGTTCTTCTTTTTCAGGAGTGAAGAACATCTCATTTTTCTTTAAGTATTCTTCAACCATTTTGATATGTGTTTCGTCACGGCCAGTCAGACGCAGATAATCCAATGATTCTGAATCAACCGGGAAGAAGCCGCAAGTCGCACCGTATTCAGGAGCCATGTTGGCAATCGTTGCACGGTCGGCAAGTGGAAGAGTTGCTACACCTGTACCGAAGTACTCGACAAATTTCCCTACTACCCCTTTTTGACGCAGTACTTGTGTCACTTTAAGGGCTAAGTCTGTAGCGGTTGCTCCATTAGGAAGCTCACCAGTCATTTTGACCCCGATAACTTCAGGGATTGGGAAGTATGAAGGCTGACCAAGCATTCCAGCTTCCGCTTCAATACCGCCAACGCCCCATCCAAGTACACCGATACCGTTGATCATGGTTGTATGAGAGTCAGTACCAACCAATGTATCAGGGTATGTTTCAAAATCGCCTTCAGTAGTTTCAACAGCGTGAACAACATTGGCTAGATATTCTAAGTTTACCTGGTGAACGATACCTGTTGCCGGCGGGACAGCACGATAGTTTTCAAATGCTTTTTGAGCCCAGCTAAGGAACTGGTAACGCTCAGCGTTTCGTTCAAATTCAAGGTCCATATTGGCCTGCAGTGCGTTAGCCGTACCATATTTATCAACCTGTACTGAGTGGTCGATTACCAAATCTACAGGGATTTCAGGATTGATCTTTTGTGGATCTCCACCGATATCTGCCATTGCTTTACGTAGAGACGCTAAATCAACTACAGCCGGAACACCGGTGAAATCCTGAAGGATAACACGTGAAGGTTTGAAAGGAACTTCTGCATCCTTTACTTCAGTTGATCCCCAGTTTGCCAGATTTTCAACATGGTCTTTGTTAATGACACGTCCGTCAAATTGACGAAGGACACTTTCCAAGAGTACCTTCACACTGTAAGGTAAGCGGTTAATTTTTGTTACTCCTGCTTCTTCAAGCGCTTTTAAACGATAATAATGATAACGTTTTCCTTCTAGTTCGAAAGAAGATCGTGCATTAAATACATCGTTCTTTGCCATTTCGATTCCCCCTCTAAACTGCATCAAACAATAAGTCGAAAAGTTTTCGTTTTAAACGAACTTTTCTCACATTTACATCTTAATACAAGCGATTACATAAGTAAATAACAATAAAGTTATTGTTTTTGATAAGTTTTACTTATCTAAATGATTAAACTCCTTAAGGTTTCTAGAAAAATATTGGTATAACAACATTTCTGGCCTTGTCAAATCGTGTCAGCTCGTCTAAAACATTATTTTAAAAAAATGAATCTGTTAGCGATTCCCTATTATAGATGGTCACAGATGGTGGCATTCTATCCTTATGGAGGTGTTCTACATTGGCAAAACGTAAAGCAAACCATGTCATGAATGGAATGAATGCAGCAAAAGGACAAGGCCAAGGTGCCGGTTACAATGAAGAATATTCGAATGAACCATTGACTGCAGCACAACGTCAGTTCAATAAAAAAAGAAAAACCAATCAGTAAAAAATAAAAGGGTGGCGATCAACGTTCTGCAAAAAATTTGTAGATATGGTCACCCTCCCTCCCTTGGAACTATTTTCATCTATCTTCCCCTACCCTCTTCGTTCAAATATAAAACCCACCCTTATCATTCGCAGGGTGGGTTTTAATTTGGCGGAACCAAAAGGTTGATCCTTTTATTGTTCATTCACTTCATTCACAATGGATGACAAGTCGGATTTGAATTGTTGAAGTTGTGCCCGTTGAGTATCCGAAGCGACTTCAAGTGCATTTTCAATTTGTTGATAAGCCTCATTTACCTCATTTTTGAGATGGGCCAATTGAGAGCCGTAGCTTGCTCCATCCAGTACCAGTTCGTTGATGGTATGCTGTACTTCCGTCACGCTTTGCTCGGCAGCCTGGAAGGCTTGTTGTTTATTTTTATTGTAAGGCATTGATGATCTCTCCTTATTCATAAATTAGCTTCTTTAGTTTAACCAAAACATCAGGAACCTATACGCGTGAATAAACGGATCATCAACTTAGCATCCTAAAGAGTAGGAGGGATGATACATGAACAAAAATGATGGCAAAGATATGCGTAAGAATGCTCCGAAACAATCAGGACAGCCGGAGCCGTTAAGTGGTTCACATAAAGTGAAGAACCGTAATCATACCCGTCAGAAAAATAATAGTAACCACGATATGTAAGAGATGATACAGGGAGTGCCGGCGCTTTATGCCTGCACTCCCTTTCAGTCTGTTCCTTGTATGGTCTTTAAAGCGTGGAGGATTTCCATCTGCTCGTCCATGGAAACGGTCCGGAGATCAAAGAGTGTGACACCGTCCTGGATCCTTGTAAGAATGGAAGGATTCCCCCTTCTGAACTTTTCATGAATAAGCTGTGATGAATCAAAAGCGTGGGAGACAGTGACAATGTACGTGTCTAATTCCACATCCGGCATCGTTCCTCCCCCGATCTGACTTTGTCCTTCAATGATGGATGAGGTGTAACCGCTCCCGAGTCCCTGTACATCCTCCACGAACTTCCGGGACTGATGCAGGATTTCTTCTTTGGGCCGGGTGATGGCTCTGATGGTTGGATTCTTCTCTTGTTCCTCCCCCTTTATGTATTGTAATAGAGTCATTTCCAGAGCGGCCAGTGTCATCTTATCTACCCTGAGGACGCGGGCAAGCTGATGCTTCTTTAATTTATCGATCAAACCCTTTTGTCCTGCAATGATTCCGGCCTGAGGTCCCCCTAATAATTTGTCTCCGCTGAATGAGACGATGTCTGCCCCTTTATCAAGCACTGACTTAACCATAGGCTCATCTCCAATTCCCAGTCGGGTGAAATCGTAAAGAGCACCGCTTCCTAAATCTTCATAATAATGGACATTGGAATGCATGCGGGATAATTCAGCGAGTTCTCCCGTCTGTACAGAAGCAGTAAACCCTTTCATGACAAAATTACTTTGATGAACCTTCATGATCATTCTAGTTTCATCGTTCACCGCTTCGTCATAGTCTTTTAAATGGGTCTTGTTTGTTGTGCCTACCTCATGAAGGAGAGCGCCGCTTTCTTCCATGATAGAAGAGATCCGAAATGATCCGCCGATCTCCACCAATTCTCCCCTTGAAACAATCACTTCTTTTTGCTTGGCAAGAGCAGTAAAGATAAGAAAAACAGCTGCTGCATTATTATTGACAACCATGGCTGCTTCCGCCCCGGTCAATTCACAAATGAGCCTCTCTGCATGACTATGCCTCGAACCCCTGACACCTTCATCGATGTCATATTCCAGATTGCTGAAATGACAAGATGCAGTCATGACATGGTTCATCGTTTCCTGACCTAGCCGTGCCCGCCCCAGGTTCGTATGTAAGATGGTTCCTGTTGCATTTATGATCCTCCTGAGGGACAGGGAATGAGATTTGCGTGCCAAAGCTTCAGTTTGGCCAAATACCTCATCAATGAAATCTGTTGAAGATGGATGAGGTCCCTTCCACTCTTCATTCAGGATGCTCGTCCTGCAAATCGAGATCACCTTTTTCAAGAGGTCCGTCCCTCTTTCCGTCGAAAGGTTGTGATGATCGAGGAAAGTATGGAATTGTTTGGTCTGCTTCAATTCGTGTATGGATGGAATGTGTCTGACAAGATGGTTCATGACTTTTGCCCCTTCTTTCTTTTCCCTGATTATAACACCCTCACCATTTATAGTAGAAAGAATACTATATGTAAAAGAGTTGTTGGGGGTCAGGTGTAAATGAGTAAGGATAAGGAGGATTTCTATCTAGAGAAATGGGAGGAGAGTATGAAGGATTGGTTATTGGATCCTGCTACGGTTCAGTTGGATGAACAAGAATTCCGTGTGGATTTTCTTGATACGACGGAATCGTTCATAGTGGAGATCGAGACAGAAAATATTTGTCCCGAAGAATTGATTATTAAAAAAAAGGATACGCAATTGCTGGTATTGATCATGCTGAAAGACGAAAGTAAAATCAGAAAACGATCCATTCGTTTTCCTTTCTGCTTAAAACAACGGGCCATTACCTATTCCATAGAGCATCATACAATCGAAATCAATGTGCCTAAAAAGGCATGTTCCACCCCCTCATCCATCGTGATTCGAGTTCAGGGATTGTCGAGTGAATAACCGTCATTCTTTAAATAGAAGAAAAGGTCATCAGCCCGTGCTGATGACTTTTTCTATGTGCTTTACTGCGACTCAATGATTGAAATGGTCTCGTTGATATCAGGAAAAACGCCTGTATCGAGTTTGGAGTAAATCTTTTTACCGTCTACTGTAATCTCGAATGCCCCTCCGGAAGACGGTACTAACGTCAGTTCCTTGATATCGGATCTGAAATGGTTGAATAACTGTTCCGCGAAACTCGCGGCTTTAGGTGCATAGTTTCACATCATACAGAATTCAATCGTCATTTTCACAACGTTCATCAAAATCAGCCTCCTTCCAAGATCACTTCCACGTGTATGTTCATTTTATTATAGGGGGAATACTTGTGCAAATATTCAGTCCTCTCCATCTTTTCCATTTCTCTCTACTTCACCTTTGCTCAATTGTATTTTTATCCTGTACAATGAATTTATTCATACATAAAGAGGTGAATAGAATGAGCAAGGAAGAGATCATCCGCTTAACAGAACTTTCTTCAAAAGCTGGCTGAGGCTGTAAACTTAGTCCTAGTGACTTGACGCAAGTTTTGCGTCAACTACCTCCTCAACCATTTACGAAAGAATTATTAGTAGGGAATGAATCATCCGATGACGGCGGCATCTTTCAGCTGACAGATGACCTCGCTATGGTTCAAACGGTTGATTATTTCACTCCGATTGTGGACGACCCTTACCAATTTGGTCAAATTGCAGCAGCAAATGCTTTAAGTGATGTGTATGCGATGGGTGGAACGCCGAAAACCGTTTTAAACATTGTAGGCTTCCCCATTAAGAAGCTTGGAAGCGAGATGCTTGCGGCTATCCTTAAAGGGGCACAAAGCAAAGTGATCGAAGCCGGTGCCGTAACCGTGGGAGGACATTCCATTGACGATCAAGAGCCTAAATTCGGCCTGAGCGTGACAGGAATCGTTCATCCGAAAAAATATTGGACCAATACAGGTGCCCAAGAAGGAGACGTCATTGTATTGACAAAGCCATTGGGTGTTGGAATCCTGACAACTGGTATCAAGCGAAAGGTTGTGACTCCCTCCCAGGAAGCGTCTGTCATCGAGGTGATGAGCATGCTGAATAAAACGGCTGCAGAATTGCTGCGGAAATTTCATCCTAATGCCGTGACCGATGTGACAGGGTTTGGGTTAATGGGGCATGCATATGAAATGGCGAAAGGCAGTAACGTATCAATTGAATTCTCTTATTCCTCCATCCCGCTTTTAGAAGGGACGAAGGAATTAGCAGATCAGGGAGTCATTCCCGGGGGATCAAAAGCGAACGCCACTTGGCTTCAAGACATGGTGCACTATGAAGCAGGCCTTACCCAGGAAGAACGATGGATCCTCTCTGATGCCATCACTTCCGGAGGTTTACTTGTCAGCCTGCCTCGTTCCGAAGGACAAAAATATGTAGAAGAACTTCAGCGCCACTCCATCTCTGCGAGTATCATTGGACATGTCCGACCACAGCGAACGTGGAGTATAACGGTAGAAAAATAAGAAAACGGGGATCCATTCGAGGAAGAAAGCAGCTCAAATGGATCCCCGTTTTTTATTCTTCAATCATTTTGAAGAACTGGCGGGTTATTTTTTTGGATAAGATTCTCACCTGGAACGGAAATCGATTCGATACCTTTGTAAAAGAATTGAACCAGATTACTTTTTCATCGAATGCGATGAATGGTATCTGGGTGGTGGATTTTTTTATTTTGACGCTTGAAGACAAATGTATACCACTGCCTGTTCGAGTGAAAATCGTCACCTCTTTATCCTTTGCTGCCATTTGTAAGGCACGCATCATATCGTTTGGAATTCCCCTTAAATCCTGGACATTCACTATGATTTCTGTTTTTGCAGCTGCCATATCTTTACCAAGCTTATGATGGTCATGTGTTCTGAACCACTTCATTTTCTTTGTGGAAGTTGGCACGAGTGAGGCGCTCGTTTCGTTATGCGTTTCCTTCTGAAGGTGAGAAATGAATTGATGCACAGGTTTAGAAGGATGAGTCTTTTCCTGAATGAATCCATCATTCCCCACTAAAATGAATTTCCCCTTGGCGCGGGTGACGGCTACGTTGATCAGTCTTTCGCTGCCTTTCCGGGTAATCAACGTACCCGGACTGCCGTGGGATTCCCCGTCGACTAAATCGAATAGAATCATATCATTTTCCGACCCTTGAAAACCATGAACCGTGGCGGCGTAGAGGTCGGCTGAAGGGGCAATACTCTTTACCAGCTCATCTAGTAAGAGATTATACCATTTGGCCTGGGCACGGTACGGTGTCACAATCCCAACAGAAAGTAACCCATCCCGTATGGACTGAAGCGTCAGCTGGATCGTGACTAAGCTTGACAACAGATTCCATCGCGATCCTTTTTGAGTTTCTGCCCACTCCGTCCCTTCTGTCAGGGAAAATAGGACCGCTCCATGTGACGGGAAAGGTTTCTTATTGGTGATGTTCTCCCGAATCGTTTTGACCGAATGATGATCCCCCACCCTTGACTGATAAATATATCGATTGGTGAATGCCGAAATGCTTGGGTGCATTCTCCTTTGTTCCGGGAGTAATAAGAGATGCGGGTGAGTCAGTCCTTTCCCGACGGCTCCTGCCACTCCGGCTGCATGAAAGATGTCTTCCTTCAGCCACTTGGCTGCCAGGGGATGAAAGGAAGTTGAGATGGGTGGAAGTTGTTTGAAATCGCCACAAATGATGATTTTCTTTCCCAGGGATGCAGCGAATGCCACTTGAGGTATATAGGCCATGCTTGCCTCATCCACAATCACTAAATCGAATTCCTCTTCATACAGAAGTCGGTCAATGGCCGCCTTTGAGAGGGTGGTTCCGATCACCTTGGCCTCCGAAACCAACTCTCCTTCCCTTCGCTTGAACGTTTCTTTGATTTTTTGATAGTGGACCTCAAGATGGGACAACCTCTCTGAATCATAAGAAGAATAGGTTTTCGACAGTTTGTTCTTTAACCTTCTCCTGTATTTTTCTACCTTCCCTTTTTCCTCGGAAAGAGTCGGATCCTGTTGTTCCAGTAATTGAAGAGCGCTTAAATCCGTCACATCGTCCCTATAGGTTTTCCTACTTGTACCGTACCGGATCACCTCTCCGGGGGTCCAACGGTCATGGTTGCTTAGAAAATGATGCATTTCTTCTATTAATACATCCACTGCTGCATTACTATGGGATAGAAGCAGCACTCTCTTCCCTTCTGAATAATGATAAGCCGCCACTCTTGCCAGGGTATACGTCTTGCCTGTTCCAGGCGGTCCCCACAGATACGTAACAGGATTATATTTACTTCTGACATAAGCTTCATGCAATGGGGTCTTGTATTCGGCTGCTGGCTGCCTTTGAGCATTCTCCGGAAACATCACCTTCTGGATTCGCTGGGTTTTCCCGTGTCGTTCCCTTGCTTCATCCAACCGTTCCATCAGCTTCTCAAGGATATCCCAGGGCTCGTGAAGAATCTGTCCGTATGATACTGTATCCCCGAGGAACTGATCGAGCTCTATGATGCATTCCCGTTCCTCTGAATTAATCACGACGCCCTGGGTTGAAGAATGCTTCCGTTTATACATGACGCTTCCCCCTTCAGGCAGGGAAGCGGGATAGTGAAGGGTGAACCAATAAATATAGGCACCTTCTTCTTTACGGATGCATCTTCCTTCATCGATGAGGATCCCATTCGTTTCCCGTTTTTTTAACTGCAGGATCTCCATATCCAAAGCAGATTTCCACTCTTCTATCATGTCTGTTATCTTCATTTTAAATCACCTTTGTCATCCGATAAAAATTCAAGACCTTTATCATAACAATTTATTGAAGGAGTGTATAGGAATTCAAAAAAAGAACCATTTCAAAGAAATGATTCTTTCTGATGAGTCATCCATTACATTGGATGCCCTGTATTATCCTCGTCCTCTTCCACGAATCGGTCCGCATAATACAGGACATCTTCAACATATTGTTCGCTATGGTTATATGCAAATACAGCTTGTTCGATCTTTCCTTCAGCAGCTCCGTTATGAGCGAGATAGTTGGCTGCACTGAATATGGCATCCTCCATCTGAAAAGGATCGGCTTTACCATCCCCGTTTGCATCCACGCCGTATCCGCCATATTTTTCAATGACGGCAGGGTCCGTTTTTTGATCTGGAGGGATATCCCCTTTACCAAGTCCAGAGCAACTTGGGTGGGACCAGCCTACAAAGGTACAGGGCATAAACTGCATGTGGCCCTCTGCCCCCGCTGGAGAGACGAGGGACTTCATGGTCGAGAATTTCGTTTCAACCCTGTGGTGGGCGGCCAGAAGATACCAGGGTACCCCATATTCCTCTTCAGCTGCCTTATAGATGGGGATATACTCAGAAGGTATCTCATCTTTTCCGAGGGATGAGAGGTTAAATGAAGGGTCATCATAATGGAGGACATAATAAATAGCTAAAATGATAATGGGGATGAGCAGGATTCTAAAGAGTGATGATTGCTTTCTTTTGCTGGACTGCTTTTTTCTGGCCGGTTTTTTTGTCATTGAAGTCGATCCTTTACAAGGTTATAGCTGCTCCTTGTATTCTAATATGAGAATTCATTTATGACAATCCATTTATGTATAAAAAAAGATGCCCCTAAGCAGAAGGCTCTCTGCAGCTAAGGGGCATCTATCCATTATCTATTTATTGTTAACAAACAAACGCTGCTCCAACGATAATTAATAGGATGAACAGAACTACGATTAACGCAAATCCACCAGCATAGCCGCCACCGCAGCCACCACCGTAGCCGTATCCAGGGTATCCATATCCATACATCATCAGTCACCTCCAGTTATCTTACTACGATATTAATGTATGTAGTGGACAAAATGTAGGTTAATTAAAATCATCCACCACTTTTTATCAATGTTCTGTAAACGGCTTGAAGTATGCATGAATAAAGGCTTTTTAATAAATTACTGGAAGGAAAAATGAGTAAAATGTCTAGGTGAACCTTATCAGGACATAAATAAAGCGCCTGGAAGTTTCCAGGCGCTATTAAGTCGTTTACATATGTTCTTTAGGTTCTTTTGTCTTTCTTGGCTTAGGTTTGATGTATAAGCCAAGTTCTTTTTTCTCCTTATTCAGTGACTTGTACAGAGAAACCATCATGAGTGCCATGATCACCGAGAACGGCAATGCTGCGACAATCAATGCATTCTGTAAAGCCTGTAACCCACCGCTATATAGTAAAATTAATGCAACGGTAGACTGTGCCAGTCCCCAAGTTAATTTCACATAGTTTGGCGGGGTTAACGAACCATAAGTCGTTTGCATCCCTAACACGAATGTAGCCGAGTCAGCAGATGTAATAAAGAATGTTCCAATCAGTGTGATGGCAATGACTGAAAGAATCGTTGACCATTCAAATCCGTTAAAGACAGCAAACAGTACTTCTTCCGTTTTTAAATCCGAAAGAGCTGCGCCGGCTTGCTGAACTTCAATCGCGGAAGTACCAAAGACAGCGAACCAAAAGAAGCTGACAAGAGCAGGTAATAGTAATACCCCGATCAGGAATTCACGGATGGTTCTACCTCTTGAAACACGTGCGATGAAGATTCCAACGAATGGTGAC
Source organism: Bacillus sp. es.034 (assembly GCF_002563655.1). Lineage (GTDB taxonomy): Bacteria > Bacillota > Bacilli > Bacillales > Bacillaceae_B > Rossellomorea. The sequence goes on from NZ_PDIY01000001.1 coordinate 3,013,732, forward strand.
CAGGAAATCCACCAAGCCCAGTAGAAAATGGTCCAGCCGTTGATCCATGTGCGGTGCTCTTCATTTAATGGAGCGATCCTGAAGCTCATAGCAGCGATATTTTGAATATAAGCTCCGATTGTGTCAGTAAACATATTGAGAATTAATAAAGTCGGTCCAATAAAGAATACCAATACGAGAAGTAATACGGCAAGAACCATATTTGTATTGGATAAGTACTTAATTCCTTTACTTAATCCGGACCATGCAGAAATCATGAACAGCACTGTCACAATCCCGATGATGATCGCCTGGACTGTGAAATTGTTTGGAATATCCAATAGATAAGATAATCCTCCGTTAATCTGTGCCGCACCAAATCCAAGGGTTGTGGCTACCCCTACAACCGTAGCGAATACAGCCAGCACATCGATGATCGTTCCGAGTGGTCCATTCATCTTATCACCAAAGATTGGTTTCAACGTCGCTGAAATTAACCCTGGCTCGTCTTTACGGAATTTAGAGTATGCAAGTGCTAAAGCAACGATCGCATAGATCCCCCATGCGTGAACCCCCCAGTGAAAGAATGTATAACGCATCGATTCTTTAATCGCCTGGTCGGTTCCCCCTTCTGCCGTCGGAGGGGTCATATAGTGAGACAGCGGTTCGGCTGCCCCCCAGAATACTAAACCAATTCCCATTCCTGCACTAAACAACATGGCGAACCATGTTCCTCTTGTATACTCAGGTTTTTCATCCGGTTTTCCTAATCGAATCGTTCCCATGGGACTAAAGATTAAGAACACACAGAAGATGACAATCACTGTAACTAAAATAAGATAATACCAACCAAAAGTTGAAGTGATAAATGTTTGCATTTTTGCTGTTACGTTTTCAAATGATTTTGGCGCGAAGGCTCCATATGCAACGGAAGCAACAACCAAAATGACGGTAATCCAGAAAACATTTGATATTCTCTTCATAAAATTCTCCTTTCCTTATTTAGGTTTTTGTTTTGGCTCTTTCTTAATGAAGGGAACTACAGTGGGGTTCGAGGTGTTTTTGAAATCGTATGTACACCTACTGTACTAGACCCCTCATCGAAGAGTCCAAGTTAATGCAAATGGGAAAATGTGCATTCTGAGGATGAGGGAAAGATTACTTATTACCTATTCCCTTGTCACTCTCTTATAAAACCAACATTTGTTACCGTATCAGAAAGAAGTTTAACTTTGCAAGTGAAAACCATCAATATTTTTATTAGTATTTGTCTTTTTTTCGTTTTCATTCCCTTTCATTTAGATGGCTTTCCGTCTATTTATCAATAATATTAAACCCCGTTTGATTGGAAATGAAAACGCTGTATAAATAATGTTCATTGTTATGATTGGTGAGAGTTTATTGCTATATAGGATGGTGTATAGCGAAAGGGAACACAATCAGGGCCGGATATCGAAAAGAATGAATTGGTAATTTTGACATGAATTTAGTGTGGTGAAACCCCTCTCTTAGTGGAACAAATAAGAGAAACAATGTGAGGAGGAAATCCAATGAAAAATAATAACAAGCGAACACAGCATGAAGCAGCAAAAAAATTGGCACAACAGCAGATGGGAGAGGAAGTCGAATTGAAATCCGTCGCTCCCTCCGCCAAAAAAGGACTCAAGTAAAGCATGAAGGAAAAGAGAATCAATAAACAAAAGGACGCTGATCAGCGTCCTTTTGTTCGTTACTCTTTGATGATTTGGACTTTCACGTCTCTTACGCCATATTGCAGGGCATCTTTTTCTTTTTCCATATAGATATCGATGCGGTTCCCTTTGATCGCTCCACCGGTATCTTCTGCACGGGCATAACCGTATCCTTCAATATATACTTTGGAACCGAGTGGAATGACGCTTGGATCAACAGCAATGACTCTCTCATCGGGATTCTGAATCAAATCCACGCCTGTCTTTGTTATACCGATACACCCTTCACAATGAGCGGTATAAGCGGTTGCTGTGATATCTAATTCTTTCACGACATTATCTTTCTCTTGATTCGGGGTCTTTGCAGCCTTTACTGCTTGCCCGTCTTCAGAATCATCATTCACAGAATACCCTTCTTCTAACAATTGTTTGCGCGTGCCGACCTCGTCGACGGAAACATGATATCGGTTAGCGATTTCCCAAAGGATATCGCCTTCTTCTATATTATGATAATCATTGATAGCAGTATCATTACTCTCTGCAGAAGCAGAGGCAAGTCCGAATGAAAGAAAAACTGCGAAGGAAAAAATGGAAAATAAACCTTTTTTCATCTTGTCATATTCCTCCTTTTGTGTTTGGTCCTTAGACCAACAGTTGAAATAGTAACATAGACTTACCTCAGAAACATAACAAACTGTTTATAAACCAATAACAATTGGATGACAAGCGTGTAATATTTCTACTATTCCGAAGAAAACGGCAGCCATTTCCCTACTTATTTCATGTAGAGGGAATAAATGTTGGAATCAGAGGTGTTTCTGTGAGAAGAAATATAATAGAAGGAATGTTAGTGAAGCCCCATGCGGAAATAAATGAAAAAAACCACCGGGACATGTCCCGGTGGTTTGTCATCTATTAGTTTGTTTCAAGAATTTTTACATTTACTGTTTTTCTTCCAAAATCAACGGCTTGATCCTTTGATGGAATGAAAACATCAATTCGATTTCCTTTGATCGCTCCGCCAGTGTCTTCTGCAGTAGCATAGCCATAGCCTTCAACATATACTTTAGATCCAAGTGGGATGACATTAGGATCTACTGCAATCACTTTCGCATCCGGATTTTCTTTAAGGTTCACACCGGTTGCTGTTGTACCTGAACAACCTGCACAATCGGCCGTATAGGCAGTTGCTTCTACTGTTAGTTCTTTTACTGCCTTATCTTCTGTAGCAGGTTCAGCTTGTGCTGGTTTTGCTTCCGCTGTTTCCGCTGCAGGTGCTTCAGCTTCTGGAGCTACTTCTGCTTTTGGTTCCGGAGCAGGCGCTTCTGCCTTCTCAGAAGTATTTGCAGCAGCTGAAGGTGCTTTATCGTCTAAGTTGATGACTAATTCTTGTCCAGGGACAATCAGGTCACTTTCAAGTGCGTTCCACCCTTTTAAGCTGTCTACTGAAATGCCATATAGGGATGAAATTCCCCAAAGAGTGTCACCTTTTTTCACTGTATAGTATTCCTTTGAAGAAACCTGTAATTCCTGATCAGGATAAATGATGGATGAACCCAGGTTGTTCCATGTCATGAGTTGATCAACGGTTGTTCCGTATTCTTTTGCAAGTCCCCATAAAGTGTCGCCTTTTTTTACTTCTATGTCTTGTGCTGAAGCGCTAGCTCCACCAGATACTGCAAGTGTTGTAAATGCAGCCACAGAAATAATCGATTTTTTTAGTTTCATAGAAAAATTCCTCCTTATGTAGCTAGCGGTTTATTTATTTTTGCTAACAGGGAAAATACTAACATAGTAAAATCTCAATTCAATAACAGGAACTTTAACATCGTGCGTCAAGAATATTTCACTACTGTAATAGAAAGCGATTTCCTGTATAAACTATCATGTAGAGGAATACTATGGTAAAAACGTTAGAATAATATAGATATAAAGGATATTTATGGATTTAATAGTGTTGGAGGATCCGTTATTGATTAAAAGGAATTTTGGACAGACACGGCCACTTAGCGTCAGAAAATTATTGAAAGAAACGCATTTATTAGCGAATCGTGACGATTTTTCCTTAACAAGCTTGTCTGTTCCCTCTATACTATAGAAAGAAGAATGGTTTGTACTGGAGGAATATTGGAATGGAAAACCAAGAAGAGATTGTAGTCCTTTATAAAGATGATCCCGACGAGCATAGTGGTCGCTGTGAGTGCGGAAATAATATTTTCAAATCAAGGGTACTGGATGGGAAGTTTTATCGTAAGTGCCAGGAATGCGGGAAAACCAAAATCGTATAGCGGGGAAAGAAAAGGGAAACCGGTTGAATCCGGTTTCCCTTTTCTTTCTATTTATTTATTTTCTGAATGATGGTAGAAGCAAATTGAACCAACTCATCAGTTGTATGATTGATCTTCTTGATTGCTTCTACGATATGATTTAATTCTGATTGATTTCGTTTAAACATATCCATATAGTTTTCCATCTCCATCTGGACCGTCATGATTCCGCTTTGAACATTCCCAATTTCCTTGCGTGAGTTTTCGGTCAGGTCGGTCATGTTGCGAACGCGATTTGAGACAACTCCGATTTGCTTATTGCTTTCATTCACCAATTGATGAATGGACGTGCTGAGTTCTTTGGAATCTTCAGCAAGCTTTCGTACCTCCGATGCAACGACTGCAAATCCCCTGCCCTCATTTCCTGCCCGTGCTGCTTCAATGGATGCATTCAATGCCAGAAGATTCGTCTGCTCAGCTATTTGCTGGATTGAGTTGGAGAGAGGTGTGATTTGTTCTGCTATGTTCTTAACGCCCTGAATTTCCTTGAGGAGCGTGTTGATTTGCTCTGTGATGACACCAAAGCTTTCTATCATGTGATCCGTTTGATCTTTATTCATTTTTGAAAGTTGAAGAAGATTTTTGCTGCTTTTCTCGGTATTTTCCGATTCTGCCCGTATACTTTCAGCTTTTTTAGCCGTCTCATTCAGGCTTTGTTCCGTTTGACTGAGCGATGAACCCAGTTCTGTATTCATATTGAGCATTTCCAGTTGCAGTGCCTGGTTTTCCTGATGCAGCTTTTCAAGCTCGTCCATCCTGCTCTGAATATAGTATTCTGAAACGATGCTTGCATCCAAATGGATACCATGGTCAATCGCTACAAGGACAGATGCAAGTTTAGAAGGTTCGTTTTGGTACAGTTCTACAATTTTTGGGATGAGTAAATGTTGAATGGTGGTGTAAGTCGAAATAAACCAATCGATTGTAACCCCATTCCGATTATGGGTTTTTCCCATACGTTCCCTCATTGAGAAATACTCATCATTCAACTCACCTGAAAATAAAGAACGGAAATAATCGTTAAAAACGGACTTTAATCGCTCCCGGCTTGAATGATTCTCGGCAATCTCCACTAAACTTGGATGCTTGTATAAATGATCAAGTACAGTATCAAGCAGGGTGTCGGAAATTTGCTCATAGACAGGGAGGATCTCTTTTAATTCCTGTAAATGGTGCTCCTGAAACTGCATGTAATGAAGCCGTTCATTCAGCTTCTGATCGTTTAAGACAATGACATTTGATTCAGGGATCACTACGGGTTCGGTCTTAGGTTTTCTTGAAAATAATACAGCCATTATGGGGGTGCCTCCGATTTTTTAGTTAGTATGTATAAATTTTGTACAACCTCAATATCTTTACTTTACCCCAACTTTTTTCCTATGACAATCATTTTGTTTGTAAAATTTCAAAAATTTCAATGTCTTGATGCAATTGATCATATTAGCATCCCCAACCCTTCATGATATCCTATGAGAATTTTCAGGGCAGGATCTCCCACTTGCATCATGATTGCACGAAAAGTTGTACAAAACATATACAAAGAGAGGGACGGACCTTGACTCCTAGGAGCTGCTCCTAAGAATCGAGGTCCGTCCCTCACAATTTACTCTGTTATGATGATGGGTTCGTTTTGGGTGATGATGATGGTGTGTTCGATTTGGGCGACCAGGCTGTTGTCTGGTGTGATGTATGTCCAACCGTCACCTTTTTCCACTACGTTTTGCGCTTTGGTGGAGATGAATGGTTCAAAGGCGATGACCATGCCCTCCTTCAAGAGAGCGTTATCCCATGGATCGAAGTAATTAAGGATATGATCCGGCTTCTCGTGCAGGGAACGACCTACACCGTGACCGGTCAGGTTCATGATGACCGTATAACCATTTTTCCTGGCCTCATTATTCACAGCTTTTCCGATCCCATTTTGTTTAGAACCGGCTTTAGCCTTTTGAAGTCCTGCCTGGAATGACTTTAATGCAGCGTCGCATAAATCTTTAAGCTTGGGATCCCCCATTCCGACAACAAATGAAATGCCTGTATCGGCATAATATCCATTTTTTGATCCGGAAACATCTATATTGACAAGATCCCCTTCGTTTATCACTCTTTCTCCGGGAATCCCGTGGGCCACTTCTTCATTCACACTGATACATGTATACCCCGGGAAGTCATATTCTCCTTTAGGACCTGAAATCGCGTCGTTTTCTTCAAACATTTTCCCTGCGATATCATCAAGTTCCTTCGTAGTTACGCCGTGGTTTGTTTTAGAACGCAATTCATCGCGGATCATCGCGACAATACGGCCAATTTCTTTCAATGCCTTTAAATCTTCATCTGTTTTGACTATCATAATATCTTCCTTCTCTTTTTGAATTTCCTTCCCTTACTATACAGAAACCTCATCCATTTTTAAAGGGAAAGCCCCTGTATTTATGAATATGTATCACTTCCTGGCAAGGCCAAATTTCTTCTTTAAGACTAGCCTCCCCCTTGGAGAATGATTACACCAATAGAAAGAGTACGGGAATGATAAAGGACATGATGGTAGCGGTCAACGCCATGGCGGCACCACTGACGGCCCCTTCCTTTTCCCCTTCTTTGATGGCTTGTGCCGTACCAACCCCGTGGGAGATGACTCCGAACGGGAGTCCCCTGGCAATGGGGTGCTTGATTCCAATCGCCTTCAGGAGAGACGGAATGATCATGGCCCCTATCATCCCTGTAACGATGACAACCGTGGGGATGACCTCGATCTTCGCCCCGATTACACTTCCGATGTCAACTGCGACAGGTGTCGTAATGGTCTTGATCAGCAATGAACGGTTCCACTCATCCGGAATCCCAAACCACATACTGAAGGTATAGGATACAAGCATGGACAAGCCGCTTCCAAACAGGATACCCACCAGGATCGGCTGGAAGTTTCTCGAAAGCAATTGTCGGTGTTGATAAAGGGGGTAAGCAAGAGATACTGTCGCAGGGCCAAGTAAATAAGTGATGAATGAAGTGTCGTGGGCAAATTTTTTATAGGATATATCTAAAGTGAGTAACGAGGCAATAATCGCAATCGTACTTAAGAAAATCGGAATCGTTAACGGATTGGACCAACGTTTGTGAATCTTGACACCCAACGTAAAATAAAGGAGAGTAATGCCTATTGTAAGTAGAGAATTAAAAAGACCGGTCATATTTTCTTTTCTCCTTCCATTTAATGAACCCTTCTGCTGAAACGGAAGTGGCCAAAAAGCCAATCACCCCGCTGACAATGAGAATGATAACAAGTTTCCAGCCATAATTGACAAAATAAGGCCCGAGAACAATCGCGCTGACAGATAAGGGCAGGAAAAAGAAGGAAAAATGTCTTAGAAAGAATCCAGAACCGTCCAACAGAAGCCGTTCATTCAGTACACCTGTTACTAACAGTAGGAATAATAATAGCATCCCGATAATGCTGCCGGGTATAGGTAAATGGAAGAATGCGGTACACCATTTTCCTGCTTCATAAAATAAACAAAGAATCGCCATTTTTATAAGGACCCGAATTACCTGCATATGCTTCACCCTTCAACTATATTCTTCTCCTGATTTTATCATATTGATGAGGAGTATGAGTGGAATAAAAAGAGCATGGACCATGTCCATGCTCTAGGATCGTACTGTATTATAATACGTTTATGAATGCTTCTGCTGCCGCTTGACTTGATTGTGGATTTTGTCCTGTCACAAATTTACCGTCAGTGATGACATGATTGCTCCATGCATCCGATTTTTCGAATTGAGCTCCCTGCTCCCTCAACTTTGTTTCTAATAAGAACGGCATCAGTGAATCAAGACCGGTTTGCTGCTCTTCTTCATTTGTGAAGGCAGTCAAGCTTTTTCCTTCAACCAGCCATTTACCATTAGATAATTTCGTTCCGACAAATCCAGCCGGACCGTGGCAGACAGAACCGATCGCTTTATCATTCTCAGCAAAGTGAACTAATGCCTGTTGAAGTTCAGGACTTTCAGGCAGGTCAAACATCGTCCCGTGTCCACCTGGTAAGAAGATACCGACATATTCATTTACATTTAATTGGGAAAGGACCAGCGTTTGATCCAGTTCTTTCGTGACCCCTTTCCATTTCTCCACTTGTTCGTCATCAAGGCTGTTCGGATCCAACGGGATGCGACCACCTTTTAAACTTGCCACATCCACTTCAAAACCTTGGTTCTTAAATTCTTCGTATGGTTCTGCGAACTCAGATAACCACAGTCCAGTTTCATGTTCATCATCAATTTTACTTTCATTTGTTAAGACCATTAATATCTTTTTCAATGTATACCCTCCATTTTATTCTCTGATTTCTTATCACTCTTTTGTTTTATCCATTTCACAAAAAATTAAACTTTTTCTAAAGCATTGGCGATTTTGCAGGAGGTCTGATATAAGAAAAACGACCCTTGTAGGAAGGAGTCGTTTTACACTAGTTGATATCAAATTGGAACTGGATTTTTTTCTGGTTGGCATCCCAGCTCAGGTAAGCGGAGAATTCCTTTTCGCCTTTTTTAAATCCGTCAATTCGATCGGATTTGCCTTCAGTTAATACTTTTTTTACAATTTTCTGGGTGATTCTCTTTGACAAGATCGTTTTGGAAATGGTAAAGCTGCACTTCGTACGTTGATAATTGGAGCATCCATAAAATTTCCCTTTATCAATCACTTTCCCGCCACATTTCAAGCAGTTGCCGATACTTGTTTTGGGAGCTCGTTTTCCGCCGCGACCCTTCGTTCTCTGGATAGAATCGGTATCCAGATCCTCAAACTTCCATGCGGTAGATTCCTGGAGGGCGTTTTGAACGAGCCGTTCACTTAGTTTCTTCACTTGCTCCATGAATTCAGGTGCAGATGCCCGTCCTTTTCCTATTTCCTGGAGGCGCTGCTCCCACTTAGCCGTCATTTCTGCAGAAGCTAACACATTATCCCCTATGGCACGTATCAATACCTTCGCTTTATCAGTGGGAAAGACTATATTTTTTTGGATATCAATGTACTTGCGGTCTTTGAGCATGGTGATGATACCTGCCCGGGTCGCTTCCGTCCCAAGGCCCTCTGTTTGTTTCAACACTTTTTCAAGCTCATCATTGTCCATATATTTACCAGCAGTCTTCATTAAGGTGATAAGTTGTCCTTCTGTGTAGCGTTTCGGGGGCTGTGTTTTCCCTTCCTTGGTCACGACCTTCTTTACGACGCCTTTATCCTGTTCTTGTACAGGTGGCAGGAGAGGTTCCTCTTCTTTTTCGTTTTGCATGAGGACCTTACGCCAGCCTTCCTGTAAAATCTGCTTCCCTTTCGAGCCAAATTCAGCCCTTTCATCTACGATCGTTGAAATGGTCGTGTAATTGATGATCGCTTTGTCGTGGTGAGCCGCAATAAAGCGTTTAACCACAACATCATAGATCTTCTTCTCATCATCTGATAGGGAAGTGGGATCTGTTACCTGCTCAGTAGGAATAATCGCGTAGTGATCCGATACCTTTGCTTCATTCACAAAACGTTTATTGTTCATTATGCTTGCATGGGGAGTCGGGATCCAATGATTGTAAGGGCTGAACTCTTTCAGTTTGTTCAATATTTCAGGAAAGCTTTCAGCTTCACCTTTCGTGACATATTGGGAATCAGATCTCGGATAAGAGACGATCCCTTTTTGATACAGTTTCTGCAACACATCCAATGTTTTCTTAGGTGAGAACTTATACATTTTATTGATGGTTGCCTGCAGGGCTGAAAGATTAAATAGTAAGGGTGGTGCGAACTCTTTCCTCTCTGTTTTCAATTTGCTGACAGTTGCAGGTTTGTTTTGACAAAAAGAAGCGATTTTTTCAGCAAGCTCCCGAGAAGGGATTCGGCTCTCCCCATCTTTCTGCCATATCCCTTCATAAGTGTGATCGCCGATGTGAAATGTTGCTTTCACTTCCCAAAAGGGTTCGCTCTTAAATCGGTCAATCTCTTCTTCCCTTCTCACGATGAGGGCCAGTGTCGGAGTTTGAACCCTGCCTGCAGAGAATACATCGGACATACCCTGCTCTTTTAGCAGGATGCTGTACACCCGTGAAGCATTCATACCCACAAGCCAATCGGCACATGCCCTGGAATAGGCTTCAAAATATAAGCTTCTCATTTCAGCTTCTTCCCGTAGACTCTCGAATCCTTGAATGATGGCTTTCTCAGTCAGGGATGAAATCCATAACCGTTTCATGGGCTTCTGAACCTTGGACATGGAAATGATATTCCGGATGATTAACTCCCCTTCACGCCCTGCATCACCTGCATGAATGATTTCTGTGACTTCGTTTTTTTTAAGAAGATCTTTGATGACGGAGAATTGTTTCGCTTTAGCCCTCTGCAACTCATACTGAAACCTGAGAGGAATGATCGGAAGGTCGTCCAGTGTCCATTTCTTCCATTTGCTTTCATACTTCTCAGGGGCTTGAAGCTGAAAAAGATGTCCAACTGCCCACGTAATATAAGCACCTTTCGGGAACACATCGTTTGGATGAATCTCGATATATCCTTGACGTTTCCTATGGGAAAAAGGCTTGGCAAGGGTTGCTCCCTGGTCGGGTTTTTCAGCTATTACGACTTTCATAACATTCTCCTTTTCATTTTATTGATTTTATCATTATACCATTTTTTAAGAACGGCTGTTCTATTAAAATAAGAAATCGGTCGTGTATTTGATGAATAAGAAGGTTGATGTTCTTTTACGGGTTATACGTGTTCATTCAGTATGTAAAAAGGTGTTACAGACTTTGTATCTGTAACACCCGTCCGTTATTGCCCTAAATTTTCCAAGTTTCCTTTGATCTCCTGTAATTGGTTGAATGTATTGACGATTTCAAGATTCTTTAGCTCGGATATTTGAACTTCCCCTTTATCAATTTCCACTAGAGCCTGATCGATCCCTTCCAACGCTTGTTGGTTATATCCCTCCACTTTTTGGTGGATATCGTCAGCTAGCTTGGGAGGGTTTACATCATTGATTTCTTTGATTTCATTTTTCATTTCAACAAGTCTCGTCTCAAGTTCCGGAATAGAGGATGAATCAGCAGCAGCATTTTCCATTAAACCGGGAAGGTCATTGGCAAATTGTTCTGCTTCGTTCAGGTAGTCGGTCATTTCGTCTACATAGGTTAAACTGTTATTGGCTTCTTCCAATATGCCGCAGCCAGTCAGTGTAAAGAAACTGAATGATATGAGAATCAGTAATTTTTTCATCTACTCTGCCCTCCCTGTTATGTTCCTTCCCCTGTATATACGCACGTTTACGATAAAAGTTTCATTTTTTTGTTGTAAGGTCGATCTATATGAAGGGACGGGGTCATGCAACGAAAAAAAAAGGCCAACGCTTATACGTTAGCCTTCTGTGTTTATTCAATGATTTGAAGTTCTTTTGGATAGTTGGTTAAAGTGGTATGTCCGTCCTTTGTGATCAGGACGTCATCTTCAATCCTGACACCACCGATTTCCGGCACGTAAATACCAGGCTCGATTGTGTATGTCATGCCTTCTTTTAATATGCCATCATTTAAATGACTCATGGAAGGGAATTCATGAACGTTGATACCTAATCCATGCCCGATTCGATGTGGGAAGTAGTCACCGTATCCTGCATCCGTGATGATGTCACGTGCGATTTGATCCAGGTCGCCTATGCGATTGCCTGGCTTGCTTGCTTCTAAGGAAGCGAGCTCCGCTTCCAGAACAGTGTTGTAGATTTCCTTCTGTTTATCAGACGCGGACTTATAAGCGAATGTACGGGTAATATCGGAAGTATACCCTTCCAGGACAACTCCTAGATCAAACAGGACGAAATCTCCTGCTTTCAATTTACGATCTCCCGGATTGCCGTGAGGATCTCCAGCCTTTTCACCGAAGAGTACCATTGTAGAAAATGACATTTCACGGATTCCCTTTTTCTTCAATTCATATTCAATCATCGCAAGGACTTCCATTTCAGTAATGCCCTCTTGAAGTGCACTTACACCTACTTCTACCCCATAGTCAGCCATTTCCGCTGCTCGGCGCATGATCGCGATCTCACCATCATCCTTGACTAAACGCATTTCATTTAATTTGTCTTCAACGTTCACCACATGTGGTGAGTCGAATATGTTTAAAAACGCCTGACTGCGTCCATAGTTGACGACCTCATGCTCAAAAGCCACCTTATTGCCTGTAATTTTTCTAGCCTGAACGGCTTTCGTAATAAAGTCCCAGGGATTTTCGTGGTCTGAGTAGCCAATTACTTCGTTGCCCCAACCGGCATCCTTCACCTGTCTCGCTTCCATTCCTGGCACGACCACAAAAGGTTCGGCATCCGGAAATACGAACAGCCCCATTAATCTTTCATGTGGATTTGTATGGAAATTCGTTAAATAAAATACGTTTTCAGTTGAATTGATAAATGCTGCATCGATCTTCTCTTCTTTCAACCAATTTTTCAACATTTCTATACGGTGTTTCAATGTGAATTCCTCCTCGAGTATCATGATGTTATGTAATCGTTTAATGTGAGCATATCTATGCTAACATATTTCGAGGAAAGTTTGAAATGATTGTAGTGTGGGACGGGTCTCACCGTGTGTGCGTTTGAGAAGGCAGGCTTTTCCTACCTCTTGCCTATAAAGGATGGAAGGCGTTTGTGATATAATCTTCAGTATACAGTGAATGTAGGGTGGGAGTGGCCACTTCCTTATAGAAGGAGGTGGTGCTTATAGTGACAACGTATGAGGCGTTAACGCTAATGATTACCTTTGGCTCTTTAATTGTCTCCATCATTGCCATAGTTATTTCAAATGACAAAAAGAAATAACCCCACCCTCATGAAGCGCCTAAACTTTGAAGGGTAGAGTTATATTCCTTTCTCTATTGGGCCACTGCTTTCCTTGCAGTTTGCTGTGTAGCAAGAGACATTGGTTGCCGCCAGTGTCTCTTGTTTTTTATTATGCTCTCTTTTAAGATAGTACATTTTCTAACGGAAAGCAAGGTGTGGATAAGCAAAAAAGAAGCTCAGAGAGAATTCTCTAAGCTATACACATTAATATACGGTTTCGGTTCTTTTTGGTTTGCGAACAAAAGCCATGATGCCGGCGATTAAGAATAAAAGTCCAGGAATGAACCCGAATCCGATTGTTCCAAGTCCGATTACAAGTGCGGCAATGATAAACATAATTCCGGATAGTACGGGCTTTTTATTTTTGACAATGGTCATAACCGCAATGATGCCAAGAATTGATGCAATGATTCCTAAAATCACGAGATATGAACCCATCGATTCAGCTGTTTCCATAATGGCACTCATATCCCCTGCTGTCATCCCGGATTCCTGTAGATTTGGGTCACTTTCCATTCCCTCTTCGATTTGGGACATCACTTCCGGGCTGTTCATGCCCATGTTCAGTACGATTCCAATGATGGAAAATAATGCGGATAAGACAATCCCGATCACTCCCATTATGACTTCACCAGTACGTTTTACCATTCTAATCTCTCCTTTAGTTGAATTCTTTATAGTATATTGTGTGTTTTGCTCATATAGGCCTCCAGGATGGATTGATCCTCTGGAAAGCATAGGGGCAGATTTTTTAACTCTTGAAGTGAGATCCATTCAATTCTATGTATTAATTGATCGGGATCTTGAAGGATCGCTTTCCCTCCAAGAAGCTGGACTTCGTAATAGTGAATGATTGTGGAAATATCGCCTTCACACCCCCATTTAGTGTAAAGATGTTTTCCAGCATTCACCCTATAACCGGTCTCTTCCCAAACTTCACGTTCACAACAATCCCTAAGGGTTTCCCCTTCCTCGAGACCACCTGAAGGGACCGACCATCGTTTCTCTTCCTCTTCTTTTCCCTGTAGAACCATTAATAAACGCCCTTCATTCATACAAAGGGCAGATGCCCCTTTCCATTCGTTCATTCATTCACCTCACTTCAAATGGAATCTCACTAAAGCATATTCGCTCTTTTGACAAAATTCTCCTTCTTTAGAACGGAATTCTTTATTTTCAGACTTCAGCCCTTTTTACATACATCAGAGATATAGCCCTTTTATTAATATAGTAATGATAAATTCACTGAAAACATTTTAATGATAAGAAAACAAAAAAAGGGCTGGCTTCATCCCATTGAAGCCAACCTTTAACGAGGAGTCGTGTCAATTTCTATTCTAACTCTACCGCAGCACCCCCGTTATCTCAACTTCCGTCTGCAGGGGTATAAAGTTCTCTCAATAAATGAAATGCACGGTTTAGGCGGTTTGGGCTTCATTTCATATATTTATATAATTGTAAGCATAATTCATCATGCATTTATGGATGAAAGTGCATGATATGAAAAAACGGCAGAGAATTCATTCTACCGTCTTTAACCTTATGATTGTAAATCTACCGGTACCACTGCATTTTTTAATTCCTCATTTAAATCAGCAGTGTATTTGTCTTTCTGTTCAGTAGTCCAATTCAACAATTTGGACATCATCTCAATGACTGGTTCCTTCCACTTCTCTACCCACTCACGGTCAAAGAACAAAGCACCCGTCCGTCGAATGAAGAAATCCACAGGCGTTGCTGCCATCTCTTCCTGAATCGCATAAATCAGCTGGGCGTACAAGTATGGAGGGACGGACCTTTCATCTGTTGATCCACTGTATGCATGAGCAAGCTTGAATAGCTGATCCACATTGGAACCGTACATTCCTGCGAGCTTCCTGCCCTCGGACTCTGATAACCCATATTGAAGGGCTTCTCCTGCCTTTTGGTCAATGAATGATTGGAAATTCTTCGAGCCTCCTACATGACCGCCG